>DASVFT010000121.1:0-14806 GCA_036379935.1 Solirubrobacteraceae bacterium
CGAGGGTAGCGGCGCATGGCATCCTTTCCGCGGTGACCGACGACGACGGCCACGCCATCTCCTACAAGGTCGTGCGCAGGGGCACCGCGGTGCGCTCGGTGGACGGCGTGCAGGTCGGGACGGTGCGGCGCGTGCTCGAGAACGCGCGCGAGAACATCTTCGACGGCATCGTGCTCGACACCAAAGACGGCCGGCGCTTCGTCGACGCGCCGGAGGTGGCACGCATCGCCGAGCGGGCCGTGACGCTCACGATCAGCGCCGAGGAGGCGCGTGAGCTACCCGCCTTCGGCGGCGTCAGGCGGCGGGTGGAGCGTGCACCGACGGTGCGTCGAGCAAGGCGTCTGGGTCAACGGCTGCGTGAACGTTGGGACCGGCGCTGACGATGCGCGATCCCGCCCTGATCAGCCGCGCGATGCCCTCGGGCTCGACCGGTCGCGCGAAGTGATAGCCCTGGCCGGCCTGGCACGACCAGGCCTGTAGCAGCGCCACCTGCTCGGCCGTCTCCACGCCCTCGGCCACGGCCTGGAGCCCGAGGGAGTGGGCGAGGCGCACGACGCCCTCGACGATGGCGGCGTCATCGGCGTCGTCGGTGATGCCGTCGACGAACGACTTGTCGATCTTGAGCGTGTCGACCGGGAGCAGCTCGCGCAGCTGGCGCAGCGAGGCGTAGCCCACGCCGAAGTCGTCGACCGCGAGGCGCACGCCGATGCCCTTCAGCGCGTTCAGCGTGTGGATCATGGCGCCGAGATCGGCCATCATCGCCGTCTCGGTGATCTCCAGGCACAGGCGTCCGGGCGCGACCCCGGAGCCGTCCAGCGCCGAGCGCACGCTCTCCACGAAGTCGCTGGACCCAAGCTGGCGGGCCGACACGTTGACCGACATCGAGAGCCGCTCGTCGCCCCACGCGGCGAGCTGCAGGCAGGCTTCGTGGAGCACCCAGGCGCCGATGGGGATGATGAGGCCGTTGCGCTCGGCCGTCGGGATGAAGCGCAGCGGCTCGATGACCCCGTGCACCGGATGGTGCCAGCGCAGCAGCGCCTCGACCGCGATGATCCGCCCGTCGGCGAGGGTGACGACGGGCTGGTAGGCCAGCCGCAGCTCGCCTTCGTCGAGGGCCTTGCGCAGCCCGCTCTCGAGCTCGAGGCGCTCGACCGCGTCACGGCGCATCGACGCGTCGAACGTCTCGCACCGCGACTTGCCGAGCTCCTTGGCGCGGTACATGGCGGCGTCGGCATCGCGCAGCAGCGAGTCCGCGTCGATGGCCTCCTCGGGAGCGCTCTGGGTCAGGCCGACGCTGGCCGAGATGTAGCGGCGCTCGCCGTCGATGACGACCGGCTCGCGCAGCGCCTCGGAGATGCGCCTGGCCACGGCGACGGCGTCCTGCTCGCTGGCCAGGCCGGGAAGGACGACGGTGAACTCGTCGCCGCCGAAGCGCGCGATGACGTCCTCGGGGCGCAGGACGTGCGTGAGGCGCTCGGCCACGACGCGCAGGAGCCGGTCGCCGGCGGCATGGCCGAGCGAGTCGTTGACCACCTTGAAGTCGTCGAGGTCCACGAAGAGGACGGCCGTGTGGCCGGACCGCCGGCTCAGCGACCTGGACAGACGTTCGAGGAAGAGCGCCCGGTTGGGCAGCCCGGTGAGCGGATCGTGGTTGGCCTGCCATGAGAGCTGGGCCTCGGCGTACTTGCGCTTGGAGACGTCCACGCAGTGGCTGATCCAGGCCTGCGGCGAGCCGTCGGGGCCGCTCAGCTGCGAATGGCGCCAGAGCCCCCAGCCGCGGCCGTCGCGGTAGCGCAGCTCGAGCTCCTGGCCGGCCATCGGGAACGGCCGCCCGCTCAGGTCGCCGGGGAAGACCAGATCGGAGAGCCGGCGCCCCGCCGGGTCCGCGCCCACGCGCTCGCACAGCGGGGCGTTCGCGCTCTGCACGACGCCGTCGAGGTCGACGAGCGCCATGCCGATCGGCGCCTCCTCGAAGGCCGAGCGGAAGCGCCGCTCGGTCTGGGCGGCGAGGGCCCGAGCGTCCTCGTTGAGCCGCCAGTGCACGAGGTTGACGAGCGCCAGCGCGCCGACGAAGAACGTGTGGATCGCCGCCCAGCGCCAGGGATGGGCGGCGGCGGCAGGATGGTCGCCGAAGACCGAGGTGGGCGCAAGCGCGCTCATGATCACGTGGTGGCCGAGCACGAACGCGAGCGAGAGCAGGTACGGGAACCACTCCTCGTAGAGCGCCAGGAGGCTGACCATCACGAAGAAGTGGAAGTGGCCCTCGATGGCGCCGTTCATGAGGTGCACGACGACCGCGGAGGAGGTCAGCAGGCCGAGGGAGACGACCGACGAGCGCGTCAGCCGCGACAGGCGGGTGCTCGAGGCGATGAGCCCGCACACCCCGATCGGCACCGAGTCGACGCCGGCGTGCCACAGCGGGTGACCGAGGATGAGGCCCCAGGCGAACATGGCCACCGCGTGCGCCCACAGGATCTTGAGCATCCATGCGTGCCGCTGGCGCCAGATCTCCGGCGGCAGCGTGCGGCCAGTCGGCAGAGCCGCGACAACGCGTGATAGGAAGCCCACCAACTCATGGTCGGCGTCCGAAACGACTTCTTTACCGGTGCCTAAGCACGCGTGAGTCGTCCGGAAGCCGCTTGGTGACGCGCTCGGCGTCGAGATGCTCGAGAAGCGCCTGGGCGTAGCGGCGCGAGGTGGCGAGCTCGTCGCGCAGACCGGCGAGCGTGATCGCGCCATCCGCGGCGATGACCGCCTCCACGCGGGCGCGCACGGCGGCGATCGCATCGGGGTGCGCGTACATCGCGCGGCCGATGCGAACAGCGCGTCCGGCCTCGCGCAGCGCGCGGAGGTCGGCCGGGTCGAGCTCGGACTCGTTGGGAGGCTCGTGGCCGGCCGCCCGCAGGCGTTCCTCGAGCTCCAGCGCCGACGGAGAGAGCGCCACCGGCGGCGACGGCGCCGCTGCCAGCGCCGGCTCGGGCGCAGAGATCGGCTCCGGCTCGGGCTCGCCGCGCCGCAGGCGGGCGAGCCGGGCCAGGACCTCGGCGCGGCGCCCATGGCGTCGCGCGGCGGCGTCGAGCACCACGCCGCCGCCGAGGGTGTCGGGCGGCGCGATCGAGCGCACGACCACGCGATCGCCGGGGCGTGCCAGCAGCGGGCGCTCCAGGCGCGCCTGCCACAGTCCGTCGCCGAGGTCGGCCAGGCGTGCGGGCGCCTCGCGCGTGCCGTGGTGCACGTGCGCGCGCATCCCGTGCCTGGCCTCGCGCAGCTGGAGCTCGCAGTCGATGACCCGCGTGGGCGCAACCGCACCGGGCCCGGCGACCACGTCCCCCCGCGCCACGTCGCGCAAGGTGATGCCGGCGAGGTTGAGGGCCACCCGCTGGCCCGCGGCGGCGCGCTCCGCGGGCTCGTCGTGCACCTGTACCGACCGCACGCGCACCGGGCGCCCCGCCGGCAGCAGGGCGAGGCGGTCCCCCGCGGCCACCGCGCCCGACCACAGCGTGCCCGTCACCACGGTCCCAGCGCCGCGAATGGTGAAGACGCGGTCGACATGCAGGATCGGCGCGTCGGGCTCGTCGCCGCGGCCGCGCAGGGGGGCGGCCGCGCGGTCGAGCGCGGCGCGCACGTCGTCGACGCCGGCACCCGTGCGACCCGAGCACGCCACGACCTCGACCCGGGCCCAGGGCTCCATCAGCTCGGCGGCCTCCGCCGCCGCGTAGGAGGGATCGGCGGCGTCGGCCTTGGTGACCGCGACCACCCCGCTGGTCACGCCGAGCGCCCGCAGCACGGCGGCGTGCTCGACGGTCTGCGGCATGACGCCGTCGTCGGCGGCGATCACCATCAGGAAGAGGTCGATGCCCGTCGCTCCGGCCACCATCGTGCGCACGAAGCGCTGATGGCCGGGCACGTCGACGACGGACAGGCGCCGTCCGGAGGGCAGCGCGAGCGGCGCGTAGCCGAGCTCGATCGAGATGCCGCGCGCCTTCTCGTCGGGCAGGCGGTCGGTGTCGATCCCGGTCAGGGCGTGGATGAGGGTCGTCTTGCCGTGGTCGATGTGCCCGGCCGTCCCGAGGGTCAGCGGAGGCGCGGGCGTCATCGCAGGGCGCGCACGGCGGCCGCGGCGAGCTCGGCCTCCTCGTCGGTCAGCGTGCGCACGTCGAGCAGCAGGCGCCCGTCGGCGAGCCGGCCGACGACGGGCGGGTCGCCCGTGCGCAGCGGCTCGGCCAGCGCGGCGTCCAGGGCCACGGCCGGGCCCGGCAGCTCGAGCAGCGGCAGGGCGCCGCCCCCGACCTTCGCCGTCGAGGGCACGACCTCTCCCCCCGACTCCCGGGCCAGGCGCTCGGCCCGCGCCTCGAGCGCCGCCGCGGGCGCGTCGAGCATGGCCAGGACGGGCAGCTCCGCGCGCGCCCGCGCGGGGTCGCGGTAGAGCGCGAGCGTCGCGTGGAGCGCGGCCAGCGAGAGCTTGTCGATGCGCACCGCGCGGGCCAGCGGGTGGCGGCGGCAGGCCTGCACGGCCTCGCGCGTGCCGACCATGACGCCCGCCTGGGGACCGCCGAGGAGCTTGTCGCCGCTGAAGCAGACGAGGGCGGCGCCGGCGCGCACGGAGCGGCGCACGCTGGGCTCCTCGGCCAGCAAGGCGAGGTCGTCGGCGAGCACGCCCGAGCCGACGTCGTCGATGACCGGGACGCCGAGCGAGCACAGCGCCTCGATCTCGACCTCCTCCGTGAAGCCCAGCGTGCGGAAGTTCGACGGATGCGCGCGCAGGATCGCGCCGGTGCGCTCGCTCAGCGCCGCTCCGTAGTCGCCCAGGCGCGTGCGGTTGGTCGTGCCCACCTCCACGAGCCGCGCGCCCGCCTGCGCCACGACGTCGGGGATGCGAAAGCCGCCGCCGATCTCGATGAGCTGGCCCCGCGAGACCACGACCTCGCGGCCGGGACCGGCCAGCGCCGCGGCGGCCAGCAGGACGGCAGCGGCGCAGTTGTTGACGACCAGCCCCGCCTCGGCGCCGGTGACCTCGCGCAGCAGCGCCTCGGCATGGTCGTGGCGCGAGCCGCGCTCGCCGCTGCGCAGGTCGAGCTCGAGGTCGGAGTAGCCCTCCGCGGCGCTCGCCACCGCGGCCCGCGCCGCGGCCGCCAGCGGCGCGCGCCCGAGGTTGGTGTGGACCACCACCCCGGTGGCGTTGAGCACCCGGCGCGGCGACGGGCGCAGCCTCTCGCGCGCGCGAGAAACCAGGTCGGGGTCGTCGGTGGCCCCGGCCAGCACCTCGGCACGGCGGTCGGCCAGCTCCGCGCGCGCCACCGAGGTGGCCAGCCGATCGACCGACGGCAGGTCGCGCAGCCGCTCGCGCACGCGGGGAGGCGGAGGCTCCGGCTCGGCCATGCCGAGATCCTACGCGCGCGGAAGCCTGACTCCGGCGACGCGGAGGCTCGCACCCCGACGCCAGCCTCAGCGCCCGGCCTTCTGGGGCTCCACGACGTACTTCGGATCGGCCGCGCTCTGGAACCCAGCCTTGTAGACCGACCAGCGCGTGGCCAGGGCGCCGGCGAGCAGCAGCGCCGCGCCGGCGGTCGCTCCGCTGCGGCGGCGACCGGCGCGGGCCATGACCGCCGCGCCCGCCACGATCAGGGCCTTGCTGGCGCGCGCGAAGTGGCCCGCCGTGCCCTGGTGGTAGGGCTCGCCCAGCGGGCCCAGGCGGCGCTCCATCAACGTGGTGGCGGCCAGCTCGCCGGCGGCGCCGGCCAGGGCCAGGCGGCGGGCCGGCGCCCCGCCGCCCGTCAGGGCCACCGCCGCGCCGGCGCTCATGGCCGAGCCCGCGGCGAAGACCCACGGGAGCTCGTGGCGTGCCTCGTGCCACGCGGGGACCGCCGTATCGGCCACCAGCACGCCGGTGTAGGTCGACAGCGCGGGCCCCAGGACGGCCACGGCGGGGGCCACGCGGCCCAGGCGCGGGAACCACCCCAGCACGCTGCGCGCAGTGGCCAGGGCGATGATCGTGCCGCTGGCGCTGAGGATCCACGAGCCGATGTTCATGGGCGAGGTCGGCTTGAGGACCCGCAGCATGTGATGGAAGCGCTCGGGGCGGCCGAGGTCGGAGATGAGCAGCAACGGGCTGACCCCCACGCCGGTCAGGGCCACGAGCCACGCTCGGCCGGCCAGCGCGCGATCGCCGCGCATCTCCGCGACCGCGGCGAACGGCGCCGCCGCGCCGGCCATGCCGCCGAAGAAGAAGTAGACGGGGATCTCCCAGGTCCAGACCGGCGCCTTGAGGATCGGTCGGCCGTAGTAGGAGTCGGGCTTGGCCTCGTAGGTGGCGCCGTCGGTCATCGCCGCCCGCCGAGCGACGCGACCACGACCGCCCCGAGCAGCGCCGCGCCCGCGCGGGCCGCGGCCCGCCACATCGAGTCCAGGTCGCGCGTGGTCGACTTCGGGTCCGGGGGGAGCCCGTAGACCTCGGGCTCGTCGAGAAGCAGGAAGATGGAGCCCAGGCCGCCCATCCCGTCGTCGGGGTCCTCGCCGTACAGGCGCGCGCTTCGCTCGCCCGCCACCTGGAGCACCTCGAGGCGCTCGGAGGCGCGCTCGCGCAGCTCGCCGAGCGGCCCGAACTGGATCGACTCGGTGGGGCATGCCTGCGCACATGCCGGCGTCATGCCGTCCTTCAGACGGTCGTAGCAGAGGGTGCACTTGAAGGCCCGGCCGTCCTCCTCGCTCTTGTCGATGACCCCGAAGGGACAGGCCGGCACGCAGTAGCCACAGCCGTTGCAGACATCGGCCTGCACGACGACGGTGTCGAACTCGGTGCGGAAGAGCGCGCCGGTGGGGCAGACCTCCAGGCACGGCGCCGACGTGCAGTGCTTGCACACGTCGGAGCTCATGAGCCAGCGCGTCGAGGAATCGCGGTTCTGCTCGACGAAGGCCACGTGGCGCCAGGTGGCCGCGCCCAGGGCCCCCGTGTTGTCGTAGGAGTGCCCGGTGTAGCCGACGTCGTCCGTCGGCAGCCCGTTCCACTCCTTGCAGGCCACCTCACACGCCTTGCAGCCGATGCAGACCGAGGTATCGGTGAAGAAGCCGACGCGCTCGCTCACGGGTGGACCTCCGTCGGCGACGGCTCGCTGACGCCCGCCTCCGCCGCGCGGCGACGGTAGTCCTCGACGAGCGCGAGCAGGGCCGGCCCGCGGGGGCGGCGACCGGGCCGCACGTCGCAGGTCAGCGCCTTGTACTCCCCGATGTGGACGTTGGGATCGAGCGCCAGGCCGACCACGTCGTTGGCCGAGTCGCCGGTCACCAACCCCCGCGAGCCCCAGTGATAGGGCAAGCCGACCTGGTGCACCCGGCGGCCGCCGACCTCCAGGACCGGGATGCGCTCGGTCACCATGACGCGCCCTTCGATCGCGCTGCGCATGGTGATGACGGTCATCCACTCGCCGTGCTCGAGCCCCCGCTCGCGCGCGAGCTCGGGCGAGACCTCGCAGAACATCTCGGGCTGCAGCTCTGCCAGGTGCGGCACCCAGCGCGACATGCCGCCCGCCGTGTGATGCTCGGTCAACCGGTACGTGGTGGCCACGTACGGGAAGATCTCGGCGCCGGGCTCGCCGTGCGAGGGGTTGTAGCGGTTCTCCTCCAGCCGGATCTGCTGACGGGCGGGATTGGCGTGCTGGCTGGGGTACAGCGCGTTGGGGAAGGGCGACTCGTGGGGCTCGTAGTGCGTCGGCATCGGACCGTCGACGAGCCCGGCGGGCGCGTACAGCCACGCCTTGCCGTCGGACTGCATGGTGAACGGCTCGTCGCCGCGCAGCGCCTCGGGCCCGTGGGCGTCCTCCGGCGGGCGATAGTCGGGCGCCATGTCGGGCTTGAAGTCGGGGACGTCCTCGCCGGTCCACTTGCCCTGCTCGGCGTCCCACCACAGGTAGCGCTTGCGCTCCGACCACGGCCTACCCTCCGCGTCGGCCGACGCGCGGTTGTAGAGGATGCGCCGGTTCATCGGCCACGCCCAGCCCCACTCGGGCGCCACCCAGGACTGCTCGTGCCCCGGCTTGCGCCGCGCGACCTGGTTGACGCCGTCGGCGTAGCAGCCGGCGTAGATCCAGCAGCCGCAGGCGGTCGACCCGTCGTCCTTAAGCGGCAGGTAGTCGGGGACCTCCTTGCCGGTCGTCAGGTCGACGCCGCCGATCTCGCGCAGCACCGCGTCGGCGTCGGGCTCGGCGTGCTCGCCCTCGGTCGGGTAGTCCCACGTGAGGTCGAGCACCGCGCGGTCACGCGGCTCGGTCGAGCCGGCGAGCTTCTCGCGCACCAGGCGGCCGAGGTGGTACATGAACCACAGCTCGGAGCGGCAGTCGCCGCGCGGCTCCACCGCCTGCTCGCGCCATTGCAGCAGGCGCTGGGTGTTCGTGAAGCTGCCCTTCTTCTCCACGTGGGTGGCGCCGGGCATGAAGAAGACCTCGGTGGCGATGTCCTGCGGCCTGACCTCGCCGGTCTCGATCTCCGGCGCGTCATACCAGAAGGCGGCCGACTCGATCTCCACGAAGTCGCGGACCACGAGCCAGTCGAGGTTGCGCATCGCCTTGCGGTTGAAGCGGCCGTTGGCGGCGCCCACGCTCGGGTTCTCGCCCATGACGAAGAAGCCCTTGACGCGCCCCTCGACCATGCCCCGCAGGGTCGTGTAGTAGGAGTGGTCGCCGGTCAGCCGCGGCACGTGGCCGAAGCAGAAGTCGTTCTCCTTCGTCGCCGCATCGCCCCACCAGGCCTTCAGCAACGACACCGTATAGGCGCCCATGTTGGCCCAGTAGCCCGTCTGCGGGCTGTTCTGCTCGACGTACTCCTCCAGCGAGGAATGGGCCAGGGCGCTCGGCATCGGCAGGTAGCCCGGCAGGATGTCGTAGAGCGTCGGGATGTCGGTCGAGCCCTGGATCGACGCGTGCCCGCGCAGCGCCAGGATGCCCCCGCCCGGGCGCCCGATGTTGCCCAGCAGGAGCTGGATGATCGAGGCGGTGCGGATGATCTGCACCCCCACCGTGTGCTGGGTCCAGCCGACGGCGTAGCAGAGAGCCGACGTGCGCTCGCGTCCCGAGTTCTCGCACAGCGCCTCGCACACCTCGAGGAGGGCCTCGCGCGGCACGCCGCAGGTGTCCTCGACGAACTCCGGCGTGTACCGCGCGAAGTGCTTGCGCAGCAGCTGATAGACGCAGCGCGGATGCTGGAGCGTCTCGTCGTAGTGCGGCGGCTCGCCGTGCTCGAGCGCTCCGCCGTGGGCGCCGTGGGCGGCCTGGCCGGTGGGCGCTCCGAGCTCGCGCTGGCCTGAGGCGGCGGCCACCTGCATGTCCTCGTACTGCCACGAGTCGGGGTCGTAGGTCCGCGTCTCGGGGTCCCAGCCGGAGAAGAGCCCGTCGAGGTCCTCGGTGTCGCGGAAGTCGTCGGAGACGATGGTCGAGGCGTTCGTGTACGGGATCACGTAGTCCAGGAAGGCGCTGTCGGTCTCGAGGATGTAGTGGACGATCCCGCCGAGGAAGGCGACGTCGGTGCCGGCGCGCACCGGGACGTAGCGATCGGCCAGCGCGCTCGTGCGCGTGAAGCGCGGATCGACGTGGAAGAGCTTGGCTCCGCGCTTCTGCGCCTCGACCACCCACTGGAAGCCGACCGGGTGGTTCTCGGCCATGTTCGAGCCCATGATCAGGATGCAGTCGGAGTTCTGCAGGTCCTGCTGGAAGGTGGTGGCGCCGCCGCGTCCGAACGAGGTCCCCAGACCGGGGACGGTGCTCGAGTGTCATATGCGGGCCTGGTTCTCGATCTCCAGGGCCCCCATGGCCGTGAAGAACTTCTTGATGAGGTAGTTCTCCTCGTTGTCGAGGGTGGCGCCGCCGAGGTGCGCGAAGCCGAGCGTCCGGTTCAGCAGGCGCCCTTCCTCGTCGCGGTCCTCCCAGGTCGCCTCGCGGGTGGCGATGAGGCGGTCGGCGATCATGTCCATTGCCGTCGAGAGGTCGAGCTCCTCCCACTCGGTGCCGTACGGGCGGCGGTACTTGACCTTGTACTCGCGCTTGGGGCTCTCGTGCAGCTGCCGCGAGGCCGCGCCCTTGGGGCACAGCCGCCCGCGCGAGATCGGCGAGTCGTGGTCGCCCTCGATCTGGATGACCCGCTCGTCCTTGACGTAGACCCGCTGCCCGCAGCCGACCGCGCAGTACGGGCAGATCGACCTCACCACCCGATCGGCGTCGCGCGTGCGCGGCGCCAGCGCCTCCGATCCACCCGACCGCGCCGCCTCGCGCAGGGCAAGCCGGTCCTTGGTGCGCAGCTGGCGAAGCAGAGCGAGGGTGGGGCGGGGCAACGCGCGATACGGGATACCCGAAGCGAGGCACGAGCAAAGCACCCGATTCCGACAGGGAGACGGAGCGGCCGCGCGCGGGGGGACGGAGCGGCCGCGCGCGAGGGACGGAGCGGCGAAGGAGTCGAACCTTCCAGCCGTGGTCGCACGGCTCCCCCGGCTTTGAAGGCCGGTCGGGGCACCGGCCCCGGGCCGCTCCGTGACTCGATGCTAGGACACGACGATCGTGCCCGGCGCCCCGGCCACCAGCCGGCCGATCACGGTGCCCGGCACGTCGCCGGCGCGAGCGGGATCGAGCGCGACCAGCAACCCGCCCGAGGTCGTGGCGTCGCACACCAGGCGCTCGCGCCACGGGTCGACGCCGTCGTCGAAGCTCGCGAAGCCGTCGGCGTACCCGCGGTTGCGGCGGCTGCCGCCCGAGACGGCGCCGTCGTCGGCCAGCAGCGCCTCGACGCCCTCGAGGGCCGGGACGGCGGCGGCCTCGATCTGCGCCGCGACGCCGCTCTCGCGGGCCAGCGAGTGCACGTGACCGAGCAGGCCGAAGCCGGTGACGTCGGTCATGGCGCTGGCCCCGGCCTCGACCGCGGCGGCGCCGGCCTCGGCGTTCAGCACGACCATGGTCTGCACCGCCCGCGCGAGCAGCGCGTCGTCGGCGCCGCCGCGCTTGCGCGCCGTGACGACGGCGCCCACGCCCAGCGGCTTCGTCAGCACGAGGACGTCGCCGGCACGGCCGCCCGCGTTGGTGAGCACATGGTCGGGGTGCACGGCGCCGGTCACGGCCAGGCCGTACTTGGGCTCGGGATCGTCGATCGAGTGCCCGCCCACGACCTCGGCGCCCGCCGACCGGACGACGTCCATGCCGCCGCGGAGCACCTCGGTGAGCGCTGCGCCCCCCAGTCGCTCCAGCGGCCAGGCCACGAGGTTCAGCGCGGTCAGAGGCCGGCCGCCCATCGCGTAGACGTCGGAGAGCGCGTTGGCGGCAGCGATGCGCCCGAAGTCGTAGGCGTCGTCGACGACGGGCGTGAAGAAGTCGACCGTCTGCACGAGGGCCAGTTCGTCGGAGACCTGCCACACGGCGGCGTCGTCGGCCGTGGCCGAGCCGACCAGCAGCTCGGGCGCCGTCGCCGCCGGCAGGTCCCGCACGATCGGCAGCAGCGCGGCGGCCGGCAGCTTGCAGCCACACCCGGCGCCGTGCGACAGCGAGGTGAGCGGGACCACGGCGGCTTCCATGCGCCGATGCTACTGACGCGGTGGCCACCGGCCGAATGGCCAGAATGTGCCACCTGCCACGAGCCCGGCCGCTACCGTCGTCTGCAGATGCCGGACAAGCTCGATGCCGTCCTCCGCGCCGCAGCGCATGCGGTCGGGCTGATCGCCGACCGAGCCGCGGCCGTGGACCCGCGCAGCCTCATCGCCGGGGCGCTGCTCTACCTGGTCTCGCAGGCGGTGCGCACGCGCGGCTGGCACACGATCCTGCGCGCCGCCTACCCGCGCGAGGCCGAGGACCTGCGCGCGCGCGACGTCATGTGGGCCTATCTCGCGGGCGCCGGGGTCAACTCGGTGGTGCCCGCGCGCGGCGGAGACGTCGTGAAGCTGGCGATGGTGCACCGCCGCATCAAGGGCTCGCGCTACCCGACGCTGGCCGCCACCTTCGTGCCCGAGGCGCTCTTCGAGACGGTCATCGGCGTCGGCCTGGTCGTGTGGGCGCTGGCCAACGGCTTCCTTCCCGTGCCCACGACCGATGGTGAGCTCCCGACGCTCGACGTGACGCTCGTCGTGCGCCACCCGGTGCTGTCGGCGCTCGCCGTGGCCGTGGTCGCGGCCTTCGGGTGGTGGCTGGTGCGCCGCGTGGGCCGGCAGCTGCGACAGGCCATGGCGATCCTCGGCACGCCCATGCGCTTCGTCACCGGCGTGGCCAGCTGGCAGCTGCTGGCGCGGCTCATCCGCCTGGGCTCGCTGGCCGCCTTCATGGCCGCCTTCCACCTCCCCGTCACCGCGGCCACGGTGGTGCTCGTCATGGCGGCCCAGGGCGGCGGGCGCATCCTGCCGCTGGCGCCGGTGAGCGCCGGCCTGCGCCTGGCGATGCTGTCCTACGGCTTCGTCGAGGTCACCGGCAAGCCCGTCGACATCGCCGCGATCACCGCCTTCACCTTCGGCGTGAGCGCCGTGCTGTGCGTCGTCGGCCTGGTGCTGTCCTTGGGGATCCTCGCCCGCGAGCTGGGCACCGTCTCGCCGCGTCGCGCGCTGGTCGCCGCGCGTCGCCGCGTGCTGTCCCCCGCTGCTACTTGATGAGCACGGGCGCCCCGATCGGGACGCGCTTGAAGAGGTCGATGACGTCGGGGACGTGCATGCGGATGCAGCCGTGCGACGCCCGCGTGCCGATGGAGTAGTCCTCGCCCGTGCCGTGGATGCCGACGCCGTTGGCGATGCCCATCCACCGCGCCTTGAGCGGGTTGGCGGCGCTCCCGCCGTCGACCGTCGTGCCCTGGAGCTCACCGGCCCACGGCGAGTTGGGCACCGACCACACCGGGTTGACCTGCTTGCTGGTGATCGCGAAGCGGCCGGTCGGCGTCGGGTAGGCCGGCTGCCCGACCGCGACGCCGTAGCTCTTGCGGAACTTCAGGCCCTTGAACAGGCGCAGCTTGAAGTGCGCCCGGTCGACCGTGATGACCGTGTTGTAGACGCGTGCGAGCTCGTCGGCGGTGACCTTGGCGCGCACCCTCGTCATGCGCTGGTGCAGCACCCGCGGCGCCGCCGGATCGTCGATCGCGGCGTCGATCGCCGCGCGCGCGGCGGCGACGTCGAGCCTGTGCCCGTAGCGCGAGCGCTCGCGGTAGATGTGGCGCAGGGTGATCTTGATGCGCGCGTCGCGCGCCGGCTTGTCGACCGCCTTGGCGATCTGCTCGACGAAGCCCTTCACCGCCAGGCGCGAGTGGCTGATGGCCGGCGCGACCTGCGTGACGCCGCCCGGCGCGTAGAGCGCGCGCTTGGCCGTGCGCACCGAGTCGAGCTTGAGCTTGGCGTCGGCCATCTTGAGCGTCCACGGGCGGCCCGCCACGCCGATGAGCAGGTCGCCCGCCAGCCGCGGCGCGAGCTCGGCGTCGAGCTTCGCCGCCGCGGTGGGGACGTCGAGCCCCGAGAGGTCGACCCCGCCCGCGCTCATCCCCGCACGTATGGTCGTGACCTGCGCGCCGGCCGGAGCGGCGAGCACGAGCACGCAGAGCGTGGCGGCGAAGAGCAGGCGTTTCATCGAACGGGTCAGAGTAGCGGTGCGTCAGGCGGGGACGGTCTCAGCCTGCGACGGCGGAGGGCCGGCCGGCCCGGAGACGACGAAGTCGCGCTGGCGGATCAGCAGGAAGGAGAGCACGGCGCCGGCGAACGCGACGAGCGCGGCCACGAGGAAGAGGTCGTTGAGGCCGCTCGTGAACAGCGCGAGGTAGGCGTCGCGCCCGCCCGGGCCGGCGACCTGCGGGCGCCCCTGGGCCAGCACCTCGGCCGGTAGGCGCGCGAGCGGGCCGGCGGCCTTGTCGGCCAGCAGGTGCTGGAGGAGCGCCCCGCGGTGCCGGTGGCGATGCCGATCTGGCGGAAGGTCGAGTTGATCCCCGACCCCATCCCCGTGCGCTGGGGCGGCACCACGCTCACGGCCGTCGAGGCCAGCGGCGCGTTGACGAGCGCGACGCCGATGCCCGCGACCACGAAGCCGGCCAGCAGCGACGTCCAGTCCGACGACACCGTCAGCCCGCGCATGAGCAGCAGCGCCACGCCGACCATCGCCATGCCCCCGCCGATGAGCGCCCGGACCGGCACCCGCGCCGAAAGGCGCCCGGCAACCGGGCCCACGAAGAAGGAGAGCAGCGACAGCGGCAGGAAGCGAAGCCCCGCCTGGAGCGGCGACAGCCCGAGCGAGTTCTGGAAGTACAGCGTGATGTAGAGGAACATCGAGAACATCGACGCCGACAGCGCGAAGGCCGCGATGCACGCCCCGCTGAACGTCGGCACGCGGAAGAGCGCGAGGTCGAGCATCGGGTGCTCGATGCGCGCTTCGACGAGCACGAAGGTCGTCAGCAGGACGGCGGCGCCGACGATCAACGAGACGATGAGCGTGCTCCCCCAGCCCTCGGGATTGCCGCGCACGAGCGCGAAGATGAGCAGGAAGAGCCCACCCGAGAAGGTGACGAGGCCCGCCCAGTCCGTGGGCCCGGCGTTGGGGTCCTTCGACTCGGCGACCTTGACCAGCGAGATGTAGATCGCCGCGATGCCGATCGGGAGGTTGATGTAGAAGATCGACTCCCAGCCGACCGTCTCGGTCAGCGCTCCGCCGACGAGAGGCCCGATCGCCACCGCCGCGCCGATCGTGGCGCCCCAGATGCCCACGGCCGTGCCGCGCTCGCGCCCGTGGAAGGCGCTGGCCAGCAGGGCGAGGGAGGTCGCGAACATCGCCGCGCCGCCCGCGCCCTGGACCCCGCGCGCGACGTTGAGCATGAGCGGGGTGGT
>DASVFT010000122.1:0-24613 GCA_036379935.1 Solirubrobacteraceae bacterium
GGCCGGTCGAGATCCCACGGGCGGCCGTTGGCGAGGTGATCGCTCAGCGAGATCGGGTTGAACTGCTGCACGACCCACACGTCCGACAGGGCGGCGTTGTGGCAGTTCGAGAGCGGGAAGTCGATGAGCCGGTGCGTCCCCGCGAACGGCACCGCCGGCTTGGCCCGGTCGTGGGTGAGGAGCTCCAGCCGGCCGCCGGCACCGCCGGCCAGCACGATGACGAGCGTGCGAATGCGTGACACTCGCCCGTCGTACCCACGACGGTGGTACGCCTGTCACTCCGGCGTCACGTAGGCGCCGCTGAGCCCGCCGTCGACCAGGAAGGTCGTGGCGGTCACGAACGACGATTCGTCGCTGGCCAGGAAGAGCGCACCCGCGGCGATCTCGGCGGCCCGCGCGAAGCGACCCATAGGGACGTGGACCAGACGGCGCGCGGCCTTCTCGGGGTCCTTGGCGAAGAGCTCGCGCAGCAGCGGCGTGTCGACCGGGCCCGGGCACAGCGCGTTGACGCGCACCCCGCGGCGCGCGAACTCGACGCCCAGCTCGCGCGACAGCGCCAGCACGCCGCCCTTGCTGGCGGTGTAGGAGATCTGCGAGGTGGCGGCGCCCATGACGGCCACGAACGACGCGGTGTTGATGACCGAGCCGCCGCGCTCGTTATCGAGCAGATGGGGGATGCCGTGCTTGCAGCACAGGAAGACCGACTTGAGGTTGACGTCCTGCACGCGCTGCCACGCCTCCAATGTGGTCTCCAGCACCGAGGCGTCGTCGTTGGGGGAGATGCCGGCGTTGTTGAAGAGCACGTCGACATGCCCGTACTCCAGCCGCACGCGCGCGAAGAGCTCCTCCACGGCGGCCTCGTCGGTGACGTCGCAGGCGAGCGCCAGGTCCCCGGGGGAGCTCTCGTCGAGGTCGACGCCGACCACGGTGGCGCCCTCGCGCGCGAACAGCTCCACGGTCGCAGCGCCGATCCCGCCCTTGGCGCCCGTGATGACGCACACCTTCCCCTCGAGGCGCACGCTAGCGAGCCTCGGTGGCGTAGTAGACGGTCTTGACCTCGGTGTAGGCGTCGGTCGCATGAGGGCCGAGCTCGCGCCCGTAGCCGGACTGCTTGAAGCCGCCGAACGGCGTCGAGACGCGCACCGAGGTGTTCGAGTTGATCGAGATCACCCCGGTCTGAAGCGCGCGCGCGACGCGCAGCGCCTTGGCCCCGTCGCGCGTCCAGACCGAGCCCGACAGGCCGTAGATCGTGTCGTTGGCCAGCGCGATCGCCTCCGCCTCGTCGCGGAAGGGGATGACGGCGGCGACCGGGCCGAAGATCTCCTCGCGCGCCGCGCGGTCGTCGTTGCTGACCGGACAGAGCACGGTCGGGGCGAACCAGAAGCCGGGACCGTCGGGCGCCTCGCCGCGTATGGCCACCGGCGCCTCGCCGTTGACGTAGGACGCGACCTGCTCGCGCTGCGCGGCGCTGATGAGCGGCCCCATGGCCGTCTCCTCGTCGAGGGGGTCGCCGACGCGCACGGCCCCCACGGCCTCTTCCAGGGCCTCCATGAAGCGATCCAGGGCGCTGCGCTCCACGAGGATCCGCGAGCGCGCGCAGCAGTCCTGCCCGGCGTTGCCGAACACCGCCGATGGCGCGCTCGCCGCCGCCTGCTCGAGGTCGGCGTCGGCGAAGACGATGTTGGCGCTCTTGCCGCCCAGCTCGAGCGTGACGCGCTTGATCGTGGCGGCCGCGCCCGCCGCGATCGACCGGCCCACCTCCGTGGAGCCGGTGAAGGCGATCTTGGCCACGTCCGGGTGCTCGACCAGCCGCGCGCCGCATTCCGACCCGGGGCCGGCCACGACCTCGACGACGCCCTCGGGGAGCCCTGCCTCCAGCGCGAGCTCGGCGAAGCGCAGGGCGGTCAGCGGGGTGAGCTCGGCGGGCTTGAGCACCACCGTGTTGCCCGCCGCGAGCGCCGGCGCGAGCTTCCAGGCGGCGATGGTCAGCGGGAAGTTCCACGGCGTGATGAGCCCCACGACGCCCAGCGGCTCGCGCACCGTGAAGCCCAGCCCGCCGGCCACCGGGATGGTGTCGCCCAGCAGGCGCTCGGGCGCGCCGGCGTAGTAGCGGAAGGTGTCGACCACCATCCCCATCTCGCCGCGCGCGTCGCCGATCGGCTTGCCGGCGTTGCGCGCCTCGAGGACAGCGAGCTGCTCGTGGTGCCCTTCGATCGTGTCGGCCAGCCGTCGCAGGAGCGTGGCCCGGTCGCTGGGCGCCACGGCGCGCCACGCCGGCCACGCGACCTTCGCGCGCGCTACTGCTGCGTCGACGTCGGCGGACGTCGCCCGCGGGATCTCCTCGAGGATCTCCTCGGTGGCCGGCTCGATGACCTTCAGTGCCACCGCGTCGCGGGGCTAGGCCTGGGGCGCGAGCGCCGGGTCGCCACCCTGGTGGGGCTCGCCGAGCTCCGCGTCCAACTCGGCGACGGTGTGGCGCGGCCCCGTGAAGGTGTGGCGTGCGGAGACCAGCCACCAGATCGCGACGGCCAGGATCACGCCGCCTGTGACCAGCGGGGCGTAGTTGACGAGCTTCCAATCGAACTCGTCACGCCACGGCACCCCGCCGGGGTTGGTCGGCAGGATGAAGATGAGCGTGATGATGCCGACCCAGAGCGTGGCGAACGGGTTCATCCACCGGTACTTGCGCCCGAGCGTCCACGGGCCCGTCTCGAACGCGTCGGCCATCCGCCAGCGCAGGTAGATCGGGATCACGTAGGCGATGTAGAGCCCGATGACGGCGATCGAGACGACGGCGTAGAAGGCCACGGGCACGTTGTTGCTCGCGGGCCAGTAGGCCGGGACCGTGATGATCGCGCCGCAGGCGGCCATGAAGAGCACGGCGTTGGCGGGCACCCGGTTGCTGTTGACCTTGCTCCAGATCCGCCAGCCGGGCATGGCGCCGTCGCGGCTGAATGCGAAGCACATGCGCGACGCGCTGGTGAGGCACGCGGCGCCGCAGAAGAGCTGGCCGACCGTCGAGATGACGAGCACGAGCTTGAACCAGCCGGTGTCGAGCGCGTGCTGGAGGATCGACACCGCGACGTAGGCGCCGCCGGCCGCGTCCTTGTTGACCGCGTCGACGTTCGTCGCGGCGAAGGTGATGGCCAACAGGAGGAGCCAGCCGATGACCGCCGAGTAGAAGATCGACCGCCACACGCCCTTGGCGGCGTTGTCGGCGGCGCCGTGCGTCTCCTCGGAGATGTGAGCGCACGAGTCGAAGCCGGTGATCGTGTACTGGGTGAGCAGGAAGCCGAGCGGCAGCACGTAGAACCAGAACATCCCGTCGCCGAAGCCCGAGTTGTTGAAGCGCTCCGTGAAGACGAACTTCGCCGACTGGTGGTGGTCGGGCACGAAGATCAGGACCAGGAGGATCACCGCCACGCCGGCCACGTGCCACCACACCGAGATGCCGTTGATGCGCGCCACGAGGTGGCTGCCGGCGATGTTCACCAGGGCGTGGAAGGCGAGGATGACCACGAACAGCCAGAACGTCCCGGAGAAGAAGTCCCCCGAGACGCCGTTGAACAGGTTCACGTCGAAGGCGCCGAGGGTGACGTTCATGAAGGTCGCGCAGCCGTAGTCGACCGAGGCGGTGACGGCGACGAGCCCGATGAGGTTGAACCAGCCGGTGAACCAGCCCCAACCGGGGCCGCCGAGCTTGGAGGCCCACCAGTAGATCCCACCGGCCGTCGGGTAGGCCGAGACGAGCTCGGACATGCAGAAGCCGATGATGAGGATGGGGATCGAGATGAGCGCCCAGCCCCAGGAGATGGCGATCGGGCCGCCGTTGTTCCACGCCTGGCCGTAGGTCGTGAAGCAGCCCGCCAGGATCGAGATGATCGTGAACGAGATCGCGAAGTTCTGGAAGCCGCTCCACGAGCGGCTCAGCTCCTGCTTGTACCCCAGCTCTGCCAGTCGGCGCTCGTCGCGATCCTGCGGTGCCTGAACGGCCATTGCCTCCTCCTCCTCCTCCGGAAAGGTCTAGCGACCCGTCCTTAGGTTGCGTGCGACCCTACGTTGGCGTTCGGGCGGAAGTCAACCCGCCGAGGGCGGGCCCGCTGCCGCCCGTGGGCAGTTGGCCTACAGCCGCTCGAACCCCCGGAAGCGCTCCCAATCGGTGACCGCGGCGTCGAAGGCCGCGAGCTCGACGGCGGCGTAGTTGAGGTAATGATCGACGGCCTCCTGGCCGAAGGCGTCGCGCGCGATCGCGCTCTGGGCGAACAGGTCGCGCGCGTCGCGCAGCGTGCTCGGGACCCGCGCGCGGTCGGCCGCCTCATAGGCGTTGCCCTCGAGCGCGGGCTCGAGCTCGAGTCCCGCGTCGATCCCGTGCAGCCCGCCGGCGATCAGCGCGCTCAGCGCGAGGTAGGGGTTGACGTCGGCGCCGGGCACGCGGCACTCCACGCGCCGGCCGGGGCCGTGCCCGACGACGCGCAGCGCGCAGGTGCGGTTGTCGTGGCCCCAGGCCACCGTGGTCGGGGCGAACGAGAGCGCCGCGTAGCGCTTGTAGGAGTTGATGTTGGGAGCCAGGAAAAGGGTCAGCTCGCGCAGGCTGGCGAGGATGCCGGCCACGAACGAGTCGAAGAGGCCCTCCTCCTCGTCGAAGACGATCGCGTCGTTCTCGCCGCGCAGCGAGAGGTGGATGTGGCACGAGTTGCCTTCGCGCTCGTCGTACTTGGCCATGAAGGTGATCGCCTTGCCCTCCTGCGAGGCGACCTCCTTGGCCGCGTTCTTGTAGATGACGTGCTCGTCGGCCGTGCGCAGCGCGTTGGTGAAGTGGAAGTTGATCTCGTGCTGGCCGAAGTTGCACTCGCCCTTGGAGTCCTCGACCACCATGCCCGCGTCCATCATGGCGTTGCGGATCCGGCGCAGGAGCGGCTCGACCCGCGCGGTCCCGAGCATCGAGTAGTCGACGTTGTAGCGGTTGGCGGGCGTGAGGTTGCGATAGGCCGAGTCCCACGCCTGCTCGTAGGTGTCGTCGAAGACGATGAACTCGAGCTCCGTGCCCGCGTAGGCCTCCCAGCCGCGCTCGGCGAGGCGCGCGAGCTGAGCGCGCAGGATCTGCCGTGGCGAGGCGACGACCGGCGTCCCGTCCGCCCAATGGATGTCGGCGAGGCACAGCGCGGTCCCCTCGAGCCAGGTCGTGGGGCAGAGCGTGGCGAGGTCCGGCTTGAGCTCGAAGTCGCCGTAGCCGCGCTCCCAGCTCGACATCTCGTAGCCGCCGACCGTGTTCATGTCGACGTCCACGGCCAGCAGGTAGTTGCACGCCTCGGCGCCGTGTCCGACCACCGAGTCCAGGAACCACGGGGCGGTCAACCGCTTGCCCTGGAGGCGGCCCTGCATGTCGGTCATCGCCAGCAGGACGGTGTCGATCCGGCCCGCCGCCGCCTCGGCTTTCAGCTCGTCGAGGGTCATGGGCGGGCAAGGTACCTTGCCCCGCGACGCGCGTGGCGAATATGGTCGGCCCGGTGCACCAATGCCCGAGCTGAACGCGATCATCGCTCGTCTCGAGCCCGAGCTTGGCGCGTTCGAGGGCGACGCGCGCCCGCTGGACGGCGGCATCACCAACCGCAACTTCCGGGTGCGCTTCGCGGGCGAGGAGCTCGTCCTGCGCCTGTGCGACCACGCCACCGACGTCCTCGGGATCGATCGCACGACCGAGGAGATCGCCGCGCGGCGCGCCGCCGCGGAGCGCATAGCGCCGCCCGTGGTCGCCTTCCTGAGCGACGTCCCCGCGCTCGTGACCCGCTGGCTGCCGGGCGGCACGCTCACGCCCGAGGAGGTCCGCGCGCCGGGCGTCCTCGGTCAGATCGCGGAGCTTCTCCGGCGGCTGCACGCGTCGACGCCGCTGCCCACGTCGTTCTCCGTCTTTCGCCTCGTCGAGCGCCAGCGCGAGCTCGCGGCGACGGTCCCTTCGAGCTACGACGAGGTGCTCGCGCTCGCCGGGCGCATCGAGGCCGCGCTGATCGGCCCCGAGCATGAGCCGGTGCCCTGCCACAACGACCTGCTGACCGCCAACTTCGTCCGCGACGGGCAGCGCGTATGCATCGTCGACTGGGAGTACGCGGGGATGAACGACCGCTACTTCGACCTCGGCAACCTGTCGGTCAACAACGGCTTCGGGCGCGACGAGGACCGGGCGCTGCTCGAGCTCTACTTCGAGGAGCCGGTCACCGAGCGCAGGTTCGCCGCGCTCCAGCTCATGCGGCTGATCTCCGACTTCCGCGAGGGGATGTGGGGCGCCGTCCAGAACGGCCGGTCGAGCCTCGACTTCGACTACGGCGCCTACGCGACGGAGCACTTCGAGCGGCTCGAGCGCGCGGCCGCCGACCCGCACGTCGAGGAATGGATCGCGGTTGCCGCGGGCGCGTGAGCTCCCCGAGCGCGCGCGCGTGGTCATCATCGGCGGCGGGGTGGGGGGCACGTCGATCGCCTACCACCTGGCGGCGCTCGGCGAGCGCGACGTCGTCCTCGTCGACCGCGCCGAGCTGACCAGCGGCTCGACCTTCCACTCCGCCGGCCTGGTCGGGCAGTTGCGCGGCAGCGTCTCGCTGACGCGCATGATGATGGACTCGGTGGACCTGTACCGGCGCCTGGGCGACGCGTGCGGGTGGGTGGAGTGCGGCGGCCTGCGCCTGGCCTGCACGCCCGAGCGCGAGCAGGAGCTCCATCGCCAGGTGGGGTGGTCGCGGACGTTCGGGCTGCCGCTCGAGCTGCTCTCGGCCGAGGAGGCGGCCGCGCTCTTCCCGCTCATGGCGACCGACGGCGTGCGCGCCGCCTCCTACCTGCCAACCGACGGCTATCTCGATCCCTCGCAGCTCACCTACGCGCTGGCCGAGGGCGCGCGCGACGGCGGCTGTCGCATCTTCACGCACACGCGGGTCACCGGGATCGACGTCGAGGGCGGGCGCGTGCGCGGCGTGGAAACCGAGTGGGGCCCAATGGAGGCCGAGGTGGTCGTCAACGCGGGCGGCATGTTCGCCGCCGAGATCGGGCGGATGGCCGGCGTGCGCGTGCCGGTCGTGCCCTTCGCCCACGAGTACCTGGTCACCCAGCCGTTCCGCGACCGCGAGGACGGCGCGCACCTTCCGACGCTGCGCGATCCCGACCTGCTCGTCTACTACCGCGAGGAGGGCGGCGGGCTGGTCATGGGCGGCTACGAGCGCGACTCGGCGCCGTGGTCGCTGCGCGACGACGGCCTCGACGCGATCGCGCCCGACTTCAACGGGATCCTGCTCGAGGAGGACTGGGAGCGCTTCGAGGAGATCGCGGTCAACTCGCGCGAGCGGGTGCCGGCGATGGAGGACGTGCGCGTCACGCGGTTGATCAACGGCCCGGAGGCCTTCACGCCCGACAACGAGTTCTGCCTCGGCGAGAGCGAGGTGCGGGGCTTCTTCGTCGCGGCCGGCTTCTGCGCACACGGGCTGGCGGGCGCGGGCGGGCTCGGCAAGGCGATGGCGGAGTGGATCGTCGGTGGCGAGCCCGAGCACGACCTGTGGGAGATGGACATCCGCCGCTTCGGGGCCCACTACCGCTCGCCGACGTACACGCTGAAGCGCACCCGCGAGGTCTACGAGACCTACTACGACATCAAGTACCCCGGTCACGAGCGGCAGGCGGGCCGGCCCTTGCGCGTGTCGAGCGCCTACGGCTGGCACCGCGACCACGGGGCCGCGTTCGGCGAGAAGTCCGGCTGGGAGCGCGTGAACTGGTACGACTCCAACGCGGCGGATGGCGATGAGACGCTGCGCCCGCGCGGCTGGGCGGGCAAGCTGTGGTCGCCCGCGATCGGGGCCGAGCACGTCGCCTGCCGCGAGCGCGCCGCGCTCTTCGACGAGTCGTCGTTCGCCAAGATCGAAGTCGCCGGGCCGGGCGCCGCGGACTACCTGGAGTGGCTGTGCGACAACCGCGTCGCGCGCGAGGTCGGCCGCATCACCTACACGCAGATGCTCAACCACCGCGGGGGCATCGAGTGCGACTTCACGGTGACGCGCGTGGAGGACGAGCTGTTCGCCATCGTCACCGGCACCGCGTTCGGCAACCACGACCTCTCGTGGATCCGCCGGCACGCGCCGGCCGACGGGTCGGTGCGCGTGAGCGACGTCACCGCGCGATGGGCGTGCTTCGGCCTGTGGGGCCCCCGGGCGCGCGACGTCCTCGCGCCGCTGACCCCCGACGCGCTCGACTTCCCCTACCTGACGATGCGCGACCTCACGGTGGGCGACGTGCCCGTGCGGGCGCTGCGCGTGACCTTCGTCGGCGAGCTGGGGTGGGAGCTCTACTGCCCCACCGAGTACGGAGCCGCGCTGTGGCGCACGTTGTGGGAGGCCGGCGAGCCCCACGGCCTGGTCGCGGCCGGCTACCGGGCGATCGACACGCTGCGGCTGGAGAAGGGCTACCGCGTGTGGGCCGCCGACATCACGCCCGACGAGACGCCCCACGAAGCCGGCCTGGGCTTCTGCGTGCGCGACGACAAGGACTTCCTCGGACGCGAAGCCCTCTCCGGACACGAGCCGAGCCGGCGCCTACGCTGCCTGGTCCTCGACGATCCCCGCTCCGTCGCGCTCGGCAACGAGCCGGTGCGCGTGGACGGCGACGTCGTCGGCCGCGTCACGAGCGGCGGCTACGGCTACACGGTGGCCCGCTCCATCGCCTACGCCTACCTGCCGCCCGAGCACGAGGTCGGCAGCGCGGTCGAGGTCGACATCTTCGGCCGCTGGGTCGCCGGCGAGATCGCCCGCGAGCCGCTCTACGACCCGAAGGGCGAGAGGCTGCGCGGATAGGGCCGGCTCGCCTCGGCGCTGCCGGTGATCGGGATCTTCGGCCCCAGGTAGGGCGGCTGCCTGTCGGCCACGACGTCGATGACGGCCTTGACGCGCGCGAGGACCTCGCTCGTGGCCCACTTGGCCACTGTGGGCTCGTGCTCACCGGCGCGGATGCGGTCGGCGACAAGGCCATGGACCTTCAGGCCGGCACGCTTGCCGAGCCACAGTGCGCGGGGCATGTGCCAGTGCTGGGTGACGACGACGGCGCTGCGCACGTCGTAGATCTTGCGCGCGCGCACCATGCTGTCCCACGTGTCGAAGCCCCCGTGGTCGGTGAAGATCTCGCGGTCGGGGACCCCCATGCGCACGAGCTCGCGGCGCATGACGTCGACCTGATCGTAGGCGGCGGTGGCGCGCTCGCCGGAGACGAGGACGCGCGTCACCCGCCCGTCGCGGTACAGGGCGGCCCCGGCCGCCAGCCGGTCGGCCAGCACGTCCGTTGGGGTCCCGTCGTCGAAGACCGACGCGCCGAGGACAAGGGCGACCTGCGCATGTGGGGCGGTGGCCGGATCGTGACCCGCGGCGCCGGCGCCGATCAGGACGACGGCGTTGGGGACCGCCACGAGGAGCACTCCCGCCGCGATGAGGCCGCCCGTGAGCCACAAGACGCGCCTCATGCGGGAAGGGTATCGGCGCGGTCGCGCTCGCTCGCCGGCCGACAACGGCGCGTCGAGGTAGCTCCTTGGCGGCGCCGGCCTATGTCACGGTCACGTGAGCAGTCACGTCACCGTGGACCGGCTGCAGTTCACGCTGACGGTCACGTTCCACTACCTGTTCCCGATCCTCACCATGGGCCTGGCGCTGTTCCTGGCCTGGATGAAGACGGTGTCGTACCTCGGGAACGAAGGGCGGCGCCTGCGCCCGTTCCGCAAGACGCCGGCCGAGCGCGACGCCTACGACGGCGCCGCCCACTTCTGGGCCAAGGTCTTCGGCGTGAACTTCGCGGTGGGCGTGGTGACCGGCGTCCCGTTGGAGTTCCAGTTCGGCACGAACTGGGCCTCGTTCTCCAACTACTCCGGCGGGGTGATCGGTCAGACGCTGGCGCTCGAGGGCGTCTTCGCCTTCTTCGCCGAATCCGTCTTCCTCGGGCTCTTCCTGGCCGGGCGGGGCCGCGTCGGGCCGCGGCTGCACTGGATCTCCGCCCTGATGGTCTTCGTGGGCTCGTGGGTCTCGGGCTTCTTCATCATCGCCACCAACGCCTGGATGCAGCATCCGGTCGCCTACGCGTTGGAGGGCGGGCGGGCGCAGCTGGACTCCCTGTGGGGCCTGCTGACGAACCCGTGGCTGCCCTGGCAGTACTTCCACAACATGAGCGGGGCGGCCGTCACGGGGGCCTTCGTGCTCGCGGCCCTCGGCGCCTTCTACACGCTCAGCGAGCGCCATGTGGAGTTCGCGCGCATCTGCCTGAGGGTCGGCGTCGTCGGCGCGCTCATCTTCACGACGCTCCAGATCTTCCCGACCGGCGACGAGCACGCCCGGCGGGTCGCGCGCTACCAGCCGTCGAGCTTCGCGGCCGCCGAGGGGCTCTTCCAGACGTCGAAGGGCGCGCCGTTGGTGATCATCGGCAATCCGGACACCGAGAGGCGCAGGCTCGAGTCGACGCTCGAGATGCCGCACTTCCTGTCGTTCCTGACCTCGCGGCGCTGGAACGACACGATCCGCGGCCTCGACAGCATCCCCACCAATCGGTGGCCCGACTCGGTGCCGCTCGTCTACTACGCGTACCACATCATGGTGGGGCTGGGGACGATCCTCTTCGTCGTCGCCCTGCTCGGGGCCCTGCTGCTCCGGCGCGGTCGGCTCTTCCGCTCGCGGCCGATGCTCTGGGCGCTGATGCTCGCGTGCCCGTTCACCTACATCGCCAACATCGCGGGGTGGACCGTCGCGGAGACCGCGCGCCAGCCGTGGGTCGTCTTCAACCTCATGCGCACGCACGCCGGCGCCTCGCCGGCGCGGGCGGTCCCCGCGGGCACGGGGATCTTCACCCTGCTCGGCTTCACCGGCCTCTACCTGCTCGTCGGGCTGCTCTACGTCCTGCTGATCCTGCGCCTCGTCGCCCGCGGACCCGACTGACATGGCGACGGCGTGGTTCATCTTCCTGGCCCTCATGATCGCGGTGTACGCCGTCCTCGACGGCTTCGATCTCGGTGTCGGCGCGCTCCATCGGATCCTCGCCCGCACCGACGCGGAACGCGACGAGGCGGCCGCGACGATCGGGCCGATCTGGGACGGCAACGAGGTGTGGCTCATCGCCGGCGGGGGCGTGCTCTTCCTCGCCTTCCCGAAGGCCTATGCCGCCGCCTTCAGCGGCCTGTACTTCGGGCTGATCATCGTGCTGTGGCTGCTCGTGGGTCGCGGCCTGGGGCTCGAGCTGCGCCGCCAGATCGACAACCCGCTGTGGCGCATCGCGTGCGACACCGTCTTCTGGCTGTCCTCCGCGGCGCTGGCGCTGACCTTCGGCGTGGCGCTCGGCAACGTGGTGCGCGGCGTGCCGCTGGGCCCGGACGGCTACTTCCACCTGCCGCTGTTCGCGATCCTGAACTGGTACGCGCTGCTCATCGGGATCTTCGGCCTCGTCGTGCTCAGCGCCCACGGCGCGCGCTTCCTCGCCTGGAGGGCGAGCGGCGGGCTGGCCGACCGCGCCGGGCGCTGGGCGCGGCGGCTGTGGTGGGGCGAGCTCGTGCTCACCGTCGGCCTCGTCTGGCCCACCCACACCGTGCGCGCCGAGATGTTCACGAGCTTCCAGGACCATCCCTGGCGGCTGATCTTCCCGGCGCTCACGCTGGTCGCCCTCGGCGCGGCGTACCTCTCAGACCGCGCGGGCGCGTGGGTGGGGGCGTTTGGTGCGTCGTCGGTCTTCATCGCCGGCCTCCTGGCCACCGCGGCCGCGGGCCTGTATCCGAGCGTGCTGCCCGCGCGCGAGGACCACCCGTTCGGCCTGACCGTCCACAACGCGGCGTCCAGCGACCACGCCCTGCGCGTGGCGCTCTTCTGGTGGCCGGTCGGGATCGCCCTCGCGATCGTCTACTTCACCCTCGCCTACCGTCTCTTCCTGCGTCCGACGCGCGATGATGAGCCACGGACCGTCTCGGGGGTCTGAGCCGCCCGCCCGCGGGCGGGCGCCGCTTGCCTCCGGCTAGGCGCGGCCCGGCGGGAACAGGCCGGCGAGGATGTGGACCGTCCCCTCCAGGTGCCGGCGGACGATCCGTACGGTGCGTGCGGCGTCGCGTCGCGTGATCGCGTCGATCATGCGCGCGTGGTCGGTGTTCGAGTGGTCGAGCACCTGAGGCGGATGGGCGATGTAGGCGATGAGCTCCGAGAGCTCGGCCTGCACCTCGGTCATGAGCGCGACGAGGCGCGGCACCCCGCTGGCCTGCGCGATGGCGATGTGGAAGCGGATGTCGGCGCGGCGGTAGTCGTCGAACTCCCGCGAGGCGGCCATGCGCGCGACGCAGTCGCGCATCCGGGCGACGTCCTCTTCGCCCGCGCGCTCGGCCGCGAGTGTGGCGGCGCCGACCTCGATGGCCTCGCGCAGGTCGAGCACCTCGTGCCAGTCGTCGCGCACGGGCCCGGCGGGACTGCCTTCGGCCAGCGGCGGCTCCTGGACGACGAACGTGCCGCCGCTGCGGCCGCGGATCGACGTCAGATGGCCCGACTGCACGAGGGTGGTGATGGCCTGTCGCAGCGTCGATCGCGAGATGCCGAGCTGCTCGGCCAGCTCGCGCTCCGACGGAAGGCGCGTGCCCGGCCCCAGGATGCCCAGGCGGATCGCCGTGCCGAGGCGCTCGACGGTCTCCTCGAAGGTCGTGGGCGG
Organism: Solirubrobacteraceae bacterium; assembly: GCA_036379935.1. Taxonomy (GTDB): domain Bacteria; phylum Actinomycetota; class Thermoleophilia; order Solirubrobacterales; family Solirubrobacteraceae; genus JAOPZW01. Next base: position 12,679 of record DASVFT010000122.1, read on the forward strand.
CTGGACCGGCTCGAAGACAGCGGCCATGGCGGAGTCGCGCGCCATGGTGCGCAACCGTACACCTGTGCGTCGCGTACGACGGGGGCGTAATCAGTTGTCCTGCGTGGTGAGTCGCTTCGCGCCTAGACTGCCGTCATGGCCACCACCCCCATCCAGCTCGACCGCCAGCGCATCCGCGAGCTGACCGAGCGCGAGGAGCAGCGCCTCAACGAGCGCACGCAGGCCTCGCAGCGCATGTACGACCGTGCCCGTCACGTGCTCACCGGGGGCGTCGCGTCCTCCTACCAGCTGCGCGACCCGTGGCCCATCTACCTCGAGCATGGCGAGGGCCCGCGCGTCTGGGACGTCGACGGCAACGAGATGTACGACTTCCACAACGGCTTCGGGTCCATGGTGCAGGGCCACGCGCACCCGGCCATCGGCAGGGCGATCAGCGAGCGCTACGGCCGGGGCACGCACTTCGCCGCGCCCACCGAGGACGCCATCGTCGTGGGCGAGGAGCTGGCGCGCCGCTGGGACATCCACCGCTGGCGCTACACGAACTCCGGGTCAGAGGCCACGATGGATGCGATCCGCATCGCCCGCGCGTATACGAAGCGCCACACGGTGATGAAGATCTTCGGGTCCTATCACGGGCATCACGACACGGTGATGGTCTCCATCGGGACCGACTACGACCAGATCGGCCCGCGCGAGGCGCCCGCCTCGCTGCCCTACGGCGCCGGCATCCCGCAGTCGACCGTCGACGAGGTCTTCGCCGTTCACTTCAACGACGCCGAGACGCTCGACCGGCGGATCGCCGAGCTCGCCGGCGAGGACCGCAAGCCCGCCTGCCTGATCATGGAGGCGGCGATGATGAACCTCGGGGTCGTCCTCCCCGAGCCCGGCTACCTCGAGGCGGTGCGCGAGATCACGACCCGGCACGGCGTCGTCTTCATCATCGACGAGGTCAAGACCGGCCTGTGCATCGCCGCCGGCGGCGCCGTCGAGCGCTTCGGCGTCATGCCCGACATGGTCACGCTGGCCAAGGCACTGGGTGGCGGCATGCCGACCGGCGCGATCGGCGGCAGCGAGGAGGTCATGTCGGTTGTGGAGGACGGCTCGGTCTACCAGGTCGGCACCTACAACGGCAATCCGCTGGGCATGGCCGCGGCGCGCGCCAACCTCACCGAGGTCCTCACCCCCGAGGCCTACCGCCACCTCGACGCCCTCAACGACCGCATCCTGCGCGGCTGCACCGAGGTCATCGAGCGCTACGGGCTGTCCGGCTACTCCGTCGGGGTGGGCTCCAAGGGCTGCGTGACCTTCTCGCCGACGAAGATCGTCGACTACGAGACGTTCAAGGAGAACCAGGACGCCGAGCTCGCGGACCTGGCCTGGCTGTTCAACATGAACCGCGGCATCTTCATGACGCCTGGTCGCGAGGAGGAATGGACGCTGTCGGTGACGCACACCGACGAGTCCGTCGACCGCTACGTGGCCACCTTCGACGAGATGGCCCGCGATCTGACAGCCTGATCCAGCGACGTGCTCGCCGTAGCCACGCTGGCGGCCCTGGCCGCCGTCGCCCCTTCCCCGTGCCAGGACCCCAGTCTGGCGCTGCGCTGCCCCGACCTCGTGGTGGCGCCGCCCAGCCAGCTCCGGCTCGGCCACAGCCCCAGCGGCCGGCGCGTGGTGCTGCGCATGCAGAACCGGATCGTCAACCTGGGCGTGGGCCCGGTCGAGTTCTTCGGCCAGCGCGTGTCGCCGACCGAGATGACCGCGCGCCAGGTCGTGGTCGACGTGGCCGGGGTGCGCCGGCGGATCGCGACGGGGGCCGAGCTGTACTTCAAGTCGGTGCCGACGCGCGGCGGGTCGTATTGGAAGTTCAAGGACGCGGTGCGCTTCGAGCTGTGGGCGATCGACCGTTCCGGCAACCGCACGCAGCTCGTCCGCATCGGTCCCAAGCTCGACTACTGCCTGCGCGACCTGCGGCGCGTGCGCTTCGGCCCCGAGGTCAGGCGCCAGCGCAGGTTCGGGGCCTGCAACCAGCGTCCGGGCAAGCGCGAGGTCACGCTTGGCACGTCGCCGGGATGGGCCGACATCTACCCGGCGAGCTATCCCGACAACTGGATCGACGTCACCGGGCTGAGCGGCTGCTTCGCGCTCGTGCATCGCGTGGACCCCGCGCACCACATCCTCGAGTCCAACGAGGCCAACAACGTCTCGTCGAAGATCGTCCGCCTCCCGTTCAAGCCGGGAGCGCAGCACTGCCCGCGCAAGGCGCCGGCGGGCTGAGCCTTAAACTCCGGCCCCATGGCCGTCGCGAGCAGCTCCTCAGAGAAGACCGACGAGCAGAAGGCGATCTGCGAGATGGTCCGCCAGTTCACGGACGAGCAGATCCTGCCCAACGCCGAGCACTACGACGCGGCCGACGAGTTCCCCGAGCCGATCGTGGAGCAGATGAAGGAGCTCGGCCTGTTCGGGGTCACGATCCCCGAGGACTACGGCGGCATGGGCCTCGACCTGACGACCTACGTGATGATCGTCGAGGAGCTCTCGCGCGGCTGGATCTCGATCTCGGGGATCGTCAACACGCACTTCATCGGCTCCTACCTGCTGATGAAGTTCGGCTCGGACGAGCAGAGGCAGAAGTACCTGCCGCGCATGGCCAGCGGGGAGATGCGCGCGGCGTTCAGCCTCTCCGAGCCCGAGCTCGGGTCGGACGTGCAGGCGATCAAGACGAGCGCTCGCAAGCGCGACGACGGCCAGTGGGAGATCAACGGCCAGAAGATGTGGGTCACCAACGGCCTGCTCTCGTCGCTGGTCTTCGTGCTCGTCAAGACCGACCCGGATGCCGATCCGCGCCACAAGGGCTTCACGTGCTTCATCGCCGAGAAGGAGCCGGGCGTCAGCGAGAACACGGGCGACTACGCCGGGCTCACCGTTCCCCCGAAGATCAAGAAGCTCGGCTACAAGGGGGTGGAGTCGACCGAGCTGGTCTTCGACGGCTACGCGTGCCCGCCCGAGAACGTGCTGGGCGGCGAGGACGCCGGCCTCAACAAGGGGTTCGCGCAGATGATGGACGCGCTCGAGGTGGGGCGCGCCAACGTCGCCGCCCGCGGGGTCGGCATCGCCCAGCGCGCGCTCGAGCTCGCGCTGCGCTACGCGCAGGAGCGCAAGGCCTTCGGCAAGCCGATCGCCCAGCACCAGGCGATCCAGTTCAAGCTCGCCGACATGGCCACGCAGGTCGAGGCGGCGCGCCTGCTCACCCTGCGCGCGGCGCGCCTGAAGGACGCGGGCGAGCGCTCGGACCTCGAGGCCGGCATGGCCAAGCTCTTCGCCTCCGAGGCCGGGCGCTACTGCGTCGAGGAGAGCTTCCGCATCCACGGCGGCTACGGGTACTCCAAGGAGTACGAGATCGAGCGCCTCTACCGCGACGCCCCGCTCCTGCTCATCGGGGAGGGCACCTCGGAGATCCAGCGCATGGTCATCGGGCGCAAGCTGCTGCAGCGCCACAAGATCTGAGCCAGATACGGCTTCTGGGCCGTCCATGCGGCACACTAGGCGGCGATGCTTCGTCGCCTGCCCCACGTCGATCACGTCGGCATCGAGGAGCGCGCCGCCTGGTTGGGCAAGCGCTCGATCAAGACCACCGCCAAGCAGGAGGGCATCCGGCTTGCCGTCTCGATGGTCGACCTCACGACGCTCGAGGGCGCGGACACTGCGGGCAAGGTGCGCCAGCTCAGCGCCAAGGCGGTGTGCCCGGCCCCGGACCGGCCCGAGATCCCGAGCGTGGCAGCCGTCTGCGTGTACCCCGCGCTGGTGCCGGCGGTCAGCGCCGCGCTGCGAGGGACCGGGGTCAAGACGGCCGCGGTCTCGACGGGCTTTCCCGCGGGCCAGACGTCGCTGGCCATCAAGCTGGCCGAGACCGAGGAGACGGTGGCGGCCGGGGCGGACGAGATCGACATGGTCATCTCGCGCGAGGCCTTCCTGGCCGGCGACGACGCGCGGGTCATGGAGGAGATCGTGCGCGTCAAGGAGGCGTGCGGTGACGCGCACCTGAAGGTCATCATCGAGACAGCCGAGCTGGGCTCATACGACCACGTGCGCCACGCGTCGATGCTGGCCATGGAGGCGGGCGCCGACTTCATCAAGACCTCGACCGGCAAGGCGGCCAGCGGCGCCACCCCGGGCGTGACGCTGGTCATGCTCGAGGCGATCCGCGACTACGTCGAGCGCACCGGCCGGCCGGTGGGGATGAAGGCGGCCGGAGGCGTCTCGAGCTCGAAGGCGGCGCTGCACCGGCTCGTGCTCGTCAAGGAGACGCTCGGCGACGAGTGGCTCACGCCCGAGCGCTTCCGCATCGGCGCCTCCTCGCTGCTGAACGACCTGCTCATGCAGTACGCCAAGACGCAGGACGGCCGCTACGGCCGGTCCGAGGACTTCTCCAAGGAATAACCATGGCCGCCACCGACACGCCGCGCACGCGCATCACCTGGGACTACGCCCCGGCGCCCGAGTCCGCCGACCACGTCCGCCTGCGCGACAGCTATGGGCTCTTCATCGGCGGGGCCTTCGTCGACCCGGGCGACGGCCAGCGCGTGGCGTCGATCAACCCCGCCACCGAGGAGCCCGTGGCCGAGGTGAGCTTCGCCGGCGCGGCCGACGTGGCCGCCGCCGTCGAGGCGGCCCGCGCCGCGCAGCCGAAGTGGGCGCGCCTGCCCGCACGCGAGCGAGCGAAGTATCTCTTCCGCGTGGCACGGCTCATCCAGGAGCGCGCCCGCGAGCTGGCCGTGGTCGAGTCGCTCGACGGCGGCAAGCCCATCCGCGAGTCGCGCGACGTCGACGTCCCGCTGGCCGCCGCGCACTTCTTCCACTACGCCGGCTGGGCCGACAAGCTGCGCTACGGGCTGGCCGGGCGCGACGTGCGCCCGCATGGCGTCGTCGGGCAGGTCGTGCCGTGGAACTTCCCCCTGCTGATGGCCGCGTGGAAGGTCGCGCCCGCGCTGGCGTGCGGCAACGCCACGATCCTCAAGCCGGCCGAGACCACGCCGCTGACCGCGCTGCTGCTGGCCGAGATCTGCCAGGAGGCCGAGGTCCCCGAGGGCGTGGTCAACATCGTGCCGGGCGACGGCGCGACCGGCGCTGCGCTCGTGCGCGGCGACGTCGACAAGGTCGCCTTCACCGGCTCGACCGCCGTGGGCAAGGACATCCAGGCCGCGCTGGCCGGTCGCGACGTCGGCCTGACCCTCGAGCTCGGCGGCAAGTCAGCCAACATCGTCTTCGAGGACGCCGCGCTCGACCAGGCGGTCGAGGGCATCGTCCAGGGCATCTTCTTCAACCAGGGACACGTGTGCTGCGCCGGCTCGCGGCTGCTCATCCAGGAGTCGGTGGCCGACGAGGTGACGGCCAAGCTTTGGGACCGCATGCGCCTGCTGCGCGTCGGCGATCCGCTCGACAAGAACACCGACGTCGGTGCGATCAACTCCGCCGAGCAGCTCGAGCGCATCGAGGCGCTGGTGGCGGCCGGGGAGGAGGAGGGGGCCGTCCGGCGCACGGTCGCCTGCGACCTGCCCGAGCGCGGCTGGTGGTTCGCCCCGACGATCTTCACGGAGGTCGCGCCCGCGCACCGCATCGCGGTCGAAGAGATCTTCGGCCCTGTCGTCTCCGTGCTGACCTTCCGCACGCAGGCCGAGGCCATCGAGAAGGCCAACAACTCGCGCTACGGCCTGGCCGCCGGGATCTGGACGGACAAGGGCTCGAAGGCCTTCGAGGTCGCCGCGGCGCTGAGGGCCGGCGTGATCTGGCAGAACACCTACAACAAGTTCGATCCCACGGCGGCCTTCGGCGGCTACAAGGAGTCGGGCTTCGGTCGCGAGGGCGGTGCCGCGGGCCTGCGCCCCTACGTGCGCGCGTCATGACACGTCTGCGTGTCCGCAAGACCTACAAGCTCTACCTGGGAGGCGCGTTCGTGCGTTCGGAGTCCGGCCGCTACGACCGCGCCCTGAGCGCCGAGGACGAGCACGTGGCCAACGTCCCGCGTGCCTCGCGCAAGGACGTTCGCGACGCGATGGCGGCGGCGCGCAAGGCCGCCGGCCCGTGGGCCGCGCGCACGGCGTACAACCGCGGCCAGATCCTCTACCGCGCCGCCGAGGCGCTCGAGTCGCGCGCCGACGAGCTGGCGGGCCGCATGGCCGGAGCCGCGCGCGACGGCGACGGCGACGCCGGCGCGGCCGCAGCCGAGCTCGCTGCCGCGGTCGACGTCCTCGTCCACTACGCCGGCTGGACCGACAAGCTCGCCGCCGTCCTCGGCGGCGTCAACCCGGTGGCCGCGCCGTTCCTCTCGTTCTCGCTGCCCGAGCCCACCGGCGTGGTGGGCGTCGTCGCGCCCGACGAGCCGGCCCTGCTGGGCCTGGTGGCCGAGATCGCGCCCGCGCTGGCGGCCGGCAACACGGTCGTGGCCATCGTGTCCGAGCGCTGGCCGCTGCCGGCGCTCGACTTCGCCGAGGTCCTCGGCGTCTCCGACATGCCCGGCGGCGTCATCAACCTGCTCAGCGGCCGCCGCTCCGAGCTCGCGCCCGCGCTCGGCGCGCACCGCGACCTCAACGCCATCCTCGACGCCGCCGGAGACGACGACCTGTCCGCCGAGCTCGACCGCCTGGCCGCCGAGACCGTCAAGCGCGCCCGCCACGGCGCCGCCGCCACCACCTACGAGGCCGCCACCGACGACGCCCTCGCGCGCCTGGAGGCGGTCACCGAGCTCAAGACCGCCTGGCACCCCGTCGGCGCGTAGCCGACCTCAGGCGCGGCGTCGCTCGTCGAGCGCCCCCTCGAGACGGAGGATCCGGCGCAGGATGGCCAGGGATGAGGCGTACGTGGAGTCCATGCCGTAGTAGGAGAGGCCGCGCGCGCCCAGCGTGCGCGCCTGGGTGTACGGCGTGTCTGAGGCGTAGTGGATGATCCCGAAGTCGATCGGGAGCTTCGAGAAGTTGACGGCCTCGGCCACCGGGTAGCGATCGGCGTCCGCGATCTCGTAGACCGCGTTGCAGTAGGGCCCGGCCTCCATCTCCACCACCGTGAACTGCTCGCGGTAGTAGAAGTCAAGGTAGGCGCGGTTCTGCAGGAAGGTGCTCTTGACCGTGACCGCGCGCTGGTTGTCCAGGCCCGTTCCGAACATCAGATCGGGGGCGATGTCGTCGACGGTGAAGGCGTTGTCGAGCCAGTACGTCGTGCCCGAGTGCTCGTCGTGGATGACCGAGGAGATCATCACGTCGCCCACGTCGGCGTTCAGGGTCGCCGCCTTGCCCAGGACGTAGACCCCACGCAGGTCGGCCGAGTCGACGGCGACCTCCCGCAGCAGGTTGTAGGCGGCGAGGCCGAGCGGGTAGTCGGTGTTGACGACGACGGCGTCGCTGCGCGCGAGGCGCTCGGCGTTCACCGGGCCGAGCCGGGGATCGAGGCGCGCCGGGTCGAGGCCGGCGAGGGGGATGACCTGGGCCGGGACGCGCAGCGCGGTCTGCGAGCGGATGTGCTCCACGCCCGCGGCGACCTCCGCCTCGTGGCGCTTGCGCCGCAGCTCGGGGCCTCCGGCGTCGAAGAAGTCGCGCGCGACGAAGTACATGAAGTTCTCCCACGAGCCGTCCGTGCGGCCCGTGCGAAAGCGCTCCAGCTCCTCCCTGAGGTCCTCCGCGCCCTCGCGCTCCACGAAGGCCACCAGCTCGTCCTCGCGCTCGCGGGCCAGCCCGGTCACGAGGTTGGAGAGCGAGTGCGTGTTGGAGGAGACGAAGTAGAGCGGAGCGTCGCCGAGTTGGCGCCTGTTGAGGTCGGCGCGCACGGGCGTCCACCAGCGCCGCGTCATCCGCTGGTAGCCGACCTGGGTGCCGCCCAGCATGCGGAGCCGCATGGACTTCGAGTGCTCGGCGATGGCCTGCATGCGCGGCTCGAACTCCTCGCCCCACGCGTCGGCCAGGCGCGCCCAGTCGTCGGCCGCGCCCCCCAGCGCCGCCGCGCACGCCTCGGGCGTGACCCCTTCGGCGGGCGGCCAGCCGACCGCCAGCATGCGGCGCCGGATCTTGTTCCACTCGATCTGGAAGGCGACGAGCGTGGGCACCAGGTCGTCGACGTCGGACTCCGAGGCCAGCAGCACGGCGAGGACCTCGTCGCCGCTGTCGTACCAGCGCCGCCGCCGCGCGGCCGCCTCGACCGACTCCCACTGCTCGAGCGGGCCGATCCCGGCGCGCGCGAAGAGCGCCGCCTCCTGGCCCATGACCACGATCGTGGTCCGGACCATCGAGTCGGGCAGGCGGCGCACGGCGTAGATGAACGCGCCGAGGTCGATCTCGTCGGAGGCCGCCAGCGGATGCAGCGAGGAGCCCATCGCCATGTGCGAGGGCTCGAGGACGCGCAGCCGCGTCTCGCCGCTGGAGCGCAGCAGCGTCGAGTAGGTCCGCTGGTAGAGCTCGACCTCGTCGGAGAGGTTCGAGGGACCGGCCTGCGTGGACGGGGTGGCGACGGTGAGGTGAGCGACGGCCATGTCGTGGCGGCGGGCGGGACCCTATTCCTTGACGTACGGCTGGCCGGCCGCGGCGGGCGGCCGGGAGCGCCCGATGACGCCGGCGACCGCGATCAGGGTGAGCACGTAGGGCAGCGCCTGGAAGAGCACCGCGCCCGACGGCGAGAAGGTCGGCAGGCGCTGGGCCAGCGCGCTGGAGAACCCGAAGAGCAGCGCCGCCGCCAGCGCGCCCCCGGGGCGCCAGTTGCCGAAGATGACGGCCGCCAGCGCGATGAACCCGCGTCCCGCTGTCATGTTCTGGTTGAACGATCCCACGAACCCGATCGACAGGTAGGCGCCGCCCATCGCCGCCAGCGCGCCCGACGCGATCACCGCGACGTAGCGCGTGCGCGTCACGGAGATCCCAACCGTCTCGGCCGCACGCGGGTGCTCGCCCACCGAGCGCAGGCGCAGTCCACGCGGGGTGCGGAAGAGGAAGACGGCCAGCGCCACCACGCCGATGAGCGCGATCCAGGTCAGCAGGCTCGCCTTGCCGATCGCGTCGCCGACGAACGGGATGTCCTTGACGACGGGCAGCGAGACGTCGGGGACGCGGGCGACGTTGTCGGGAGTCCCCTGGTCGCCGTAGTGGTCCAGGAAGATGTAGCCGGTCACGCCCAGCGCCAGGAAGTTGATGGCCATGCCGCTGACGACCTGGTCGGCGCGGAGGTTGATCGAGAAGAAGGCGTGCACGAAGGCCAGCACGGCGCCCGCGGCCATGCCGACCAGCAGGCCCAAAAACCACGAGTCGAGCAGGTCGGCGCCGAAGATCCCGAAGAACGCGCCGGTGAGCATCATGCCCTCGAGGCCGACGTTCACGATGCCGCTGCGCTCCGACACGATGCCGCCCAGCGCGCCGAAGACCAGCGGCGTGGCGTAGCGCAGCGTCGCCGCGATCAACGCCGACCAGGTGACGACGTCCTTGAGGTTGCCGACGCCCGACTTCGTCGAGGCGACCGCGCCCGCGGCCCCGGCGATCCCCGCGACGATGGCGCCCCAGCCCAGCTTGCGCTCGCCGCCTCCCAGCGCCCACGCGCCGGCCGCCACGGCCAGCACCCCGATGACGATCGAGGGCAGCGGCGTGCGCACGAGCGCCGGGGGCAGCGCGATGAACCACGCGATCAGCCCCAGCCCGATGCCGCCCCAACCGGCATGGCGGGGCTCGATCGCGCGCGCCGGGGAGGCGGTGGCCACCGCGGCGCTCACGCGGCCTCGACCTCCTTGGCCGCCAGCGGTGCGGCCCCGCGGCGGCGGAAGATGCCGCGCCCGCGGCGCACCAGGGTCAGGACGATGACGTCCGCGGAGACGATGAGCACCACGAGCCCCTGGATGATCGTCGTGAGGTTGGAGGCCAGCTCGGGCTCGAAGATCGCCGGGTCGAGGTTGCGCTGCGACGTGCCGCTCAGCAGCGCGCCGAACAGCAGCGCGGCCACCGCGGTGCCGCTCGCGGTGTTGCGCCCGAGCAGCGCGACGGCGATGCCGAGGAAGCCGACCTGCGACACCGGGATGTCGTTGGTGGCGACGTGGAACTCCCAGCCCAGGATGTCCATCGAGCCCGCGAGGCCGGCGAACGCTCCGCACACGGCCATGACGAGGATGTAGTTGCGCCCCACGCTGATGCCGCCGTACCGCGCCGCCTCGGGGTTGAGGCCCACGGCGCGCACCTCGTAGCCGGTCGTCGAGCGGTTGAGGATGACCCAGAACACGAGCACCGCCGCGAGGGCGATGAAGATCCCGACATGCAGGCCCTGGAGCTCGGGATCGCCCCAGAAGACGGGCAGCTTGGCGCTGGCGGCGACCTCGTTGGAGACGGGCACCGACTGCTGGGCGGGGTCGGTGTTCTGCAGCGGCCCGTGCAGCGCGAACAGGTAGCTGCCGACCCAGAACGCCACCCAGTTGAGCATGATCGTGGAGATCACCTCGTGGGCGCCGACGGTGGCCTTGAGCACCCCGGCGATGCCCGCCCACACCGCGCCCGCGACGGTCGCGGCGACGATCGCCAGGAGGATGTGGGGCAGCTTCGGCATGTCGGCGAACGACGAGCCGACCCACACCGCGGCGTAGGTGCCGACGAAGTACTGGCCCTGACCGCCGATGTTGAACAGCCCGCACCGGAACGCGAAGGCCACCGCGAGCCCGGTCAGTATCAGCGGCGCCGTGATGATCAGCGTCTGCTGGAGGTTCAGCGCCGCCGTCGTGCGGTCGTCGGACGAGATCCAGGGGAAGACCCAGTTCAGCCCCGTTCCGTTGAAGATCGCCTTGTAGGTCGAGAACGGGTTGTGGCCCGTGACGAAGATGACCAGGCCGGCGATGAGGAAGGCCAGCAGGGCCGTGAGGACGGGGACGATGACCCCGCCCGCCTGCACGTAGGCGGCCAGGCGCGCGGCCGGCGTGACCGCGGCCGCCTCCGGGCCGCCCTCGCCGGCCAGGGCCTGGCCCGCTCGCGGCTCCTCCGTCACGCCGCCGCCTCGCGTTCTCGCCCGCCGCCGGTCATGGCGATGCCGAGCTCCTCCTCGGAGACGTCGGGTCCGAACTCGCCCACGATCTGGCCTTCGTAGATGACGACGATCCGGTCGGCCAGCGAGCGGACCTCCTCGAACTCCAGCGAGATGAGCAGGATGCCCCGGCCCGCGTCGCGCTCCGTCACGAGCCGGCGGTGCACGAACTCGATCGCGCCGACGTCCAGGCCGCGCGTGGGCTGGGCGGCCACCAGCACGCGCGGGTCGCAGGCGATCTCGCGGGCGATGACGCACTTCTGCTGGTTGCCGCCCGAGAGCGATGTGGCCAGCGAGTTGGGCCCGCCACCGCGGACGTCGAACTCCTTGATCAGGCGGCGCGCGTGCTCGCGCATGCGGTCGATCAGCAGCCAGCCGCGCTTGGACATCTTGGGCGTGTTGTACTCGCGCAGGGCGAGGTTCTCGGTCAGCGTGAAGTTCAGGACGAGGCCGCGGCGCTGGCGGTCCTCGGCGATGTGCGAGACCCCGTGGCGCACCATCCCGCGCGCGCCGGCCGTGGTCATGTCATGGCCGCCGACGAGGATCGAGCCCGACTCGACCGTGCGCAGGCCGGTCACCGCTTCGACCAGCTCGCTCTGGCCGTTGCCGTCGACGCCGGCCAGCGCAACGATCTCGCCCGCGTGGACGGTCAGCGAGGCGCCGCGCACCGCGGGCAGTCCGCGGTCGTCGCGCACCTTTAGATCGCGAACCTCGAGCACGGGCTGCTTGGGCGCGGCCGGTGGCTTCTCGACGCGCAGGAGCACGTCGCGCCCGACCATGAGCCGCGCCAGCGACTCCTCGGTGGCGCCCTCCGTCGGGACCGTGTCGATCCGCTTGCCGCGGCGCAGGACGGTGACGCGGTCGGCCACCTCCAGCACCTCGTTGAGCTTGTGCGAGATGAAGACGA
>DASVFT010000123.1:0-30214 GCA_036379935.1 Solirubrobacteraceae bacterium
GGAGAGCGGGCGCGCGCGGAGAGCGGGCGCGCGCGGAGAGCGGGCCGGAAGCGGGCGCGCGCGGAGAGCGGGCGCGCGCGGAGAGCGGGCGCGCGCGGAGAACGCCCGCCGGCGCAGAGCGAGCGGGCCCGAGCGATATCGTCGCTCGCGTGACCACCGCCATCGCGTCCGAGGCCGACATCCTCGCCGTCGGGCGCGATCTAGCCGCGGCGCTGCCGGGGGCCAGTCGCCACCCGCTGAGGGCCATCGACGACAAGGCGATGGACATGGCGTCGCAGGACGCCGAGCTCCGGGCCGCGCTGTTCCGGTTCGTCGACGTCGTCCCGGCCTGCCGGTCGCTCGACGACCTCGCGCGCCATCTCACGGGGTTCCTCGACGAGGTCGAGGACCGGCCTCCGCCGCTCCAAGTCGCCATGCGCATGTCGGAGTCCAAGGCCGGGCGGGCCGCCCTGGGCGCCGCCGCAGCGGCGGGCGTCAAGCACATGGCCCACCGCTTCATCGTCGGCGAGACCCCGCGCGAGGCCACCGGCGTGCTCGAAGACCTGTGGAAGCGGGACGTGGCCACGAGCGTCGACCTCCTCGGCGAGGCCACCGTCACCAGCGCCGAGGCCGATCGCTACGGCGAGCGCTGCCGCGCCGCCCTCGAAGGCCTGGTCGACGTCTACCGCACGCTGCCGGACCGGCCCCGCCTCGAGCACGACAGCGCCGGACGCATCCCGCGCGAGAACCTCTCGGTCAAGGTCTCCGCCCTCACCCCCTTGCTCCGGCCCGACGCGCCAGAGCTCGGCAAGCGCGACGCGGCCGGGCGCCTGCGCGAGCTGCTGCGTCGCGCGCGCGACCTCGACGCCCACCTCCACATCGACATGGAGTCCTTCGACTCGCGCGAGGCGGTCACCGACCTCGTGCTCGAGCTCCTCTCCGAGGACGAGTTCCGCGACGGCCCCTCGGCCGGCATCGTCCTCCAGGCCTACCTGCGCGACAGCCCGGAGCTGTGCGAGCGCATGATCGGCTGGGCCCAGGCCACGCCGCGCGGCTATCCCCTGCTCGTGCGCCTGGTCAAGGGCGCCTACTGGGACCACGAGATCGTCGAGGCGCGCCAGCACGGATGGGAGTCCCCCGTCTTCGAGGTCAAGGCCGACTCCGACCGCAACTTCGAGGCCCTGACCCGACGGCTGCTCGAGACGCGGCCGGCGGTGCGCGTGGCGATCGCGTCGCACAACCTGCGCTCGATCGCCCATGCCCTCGCCGCCAACCGCGCCCTCGGCGGCGAAGACGGAGACCTCGAGATCCAGGTGCTCCGCGGCCTCGGGGACGACCTCCAGGAGGCTCTGGCCAAGCGTCGCCTGCGCGTGCGCACCTACTGCCCCGTCGGCGACCTCGTGGCCGGCATGGCCTATCTCGTGCGCCGCCTCCTCGAGAACACCAGCAACGAGAGCTTCCTGCACGAGCAGGCCGCCGGCCGTCCACTCGAAGAGCTCCTCGCCGCGCCATGACCGAGCTGCCGACCTTCGTCAACGAGCCGATCGGCGAGCTGCGTCGGGCGGCGGTGCGCGACGAGCTGCAGGCGGGGATGGCGAAGCTCGAGCGCGAGCTCCCCTTGCGCGTGCCGGTGTGGATCGGCGAGGGGAAGCGGCACGCGGGCACGTCCGGCGCGGTCGGCGAAGAAGAGCTGATCTCGACCGACCCGGGTCAGCCGGACAGGGTGGTCGCCCTCAGTGCCAAGGCCACGAGCGCCGAGGTCGACGCAGCGGTCGAAGCCGCCGCGAACGGGTTCGAGCGGTGGTCGCGGACCCCAGCCGCGAAGAGGGCCGACATCCTCGTCAAAGCCGCGGCATGGTTGCGCGCGCGGCGCGCGGAACTGGCCGCCCTCGAGGTCCGCGAGTGCGCCAAGCCCTGGGGCGAGGCCGACGCCGACGTCTGCGAGGCCATCGACTTCCTCGAGTTCTACGCCCGCGGCGCCATCGCCCTGGATCGCGGCAAGGCGCTCTTCCAGGTCCCCGGCGAGCGCAACGAGATGCGCTACGCGCCCCGCGGCGTCGTCGCCGTCATCTCTCCGTGGAACTTCCCCATCGCCATCCCGATGGGGATGGTGGCCGCCGGCCTGGCCACCGGGAACACGGTCGTCCTCAAGCCGGCCGAGCAGGCGCCCGGCTGCGGGCTCATGGTCGTCCGCGCGCTGCGCGAGGCCGGCGTCCCCGCGGACGCCATCGCGCTGCTTCCCGGCGAGGGCGACGCCGGCGCCGCGCTCGTCAAGCACCCCGGCGTGCACACGATCGCCTTCACCGGCTCCGGTCCCGTGGGCCTGGAGATCATCCGCGCCGCCGCCGAGCCCGGCACGCGTCACCTCAAGCGCGTCGTCGCCGAGATGGGCGGCAAGAACTGCGTGATCGTCGACTCCGACGCCGACCTCGACGACGCCGTCCCCGCGATCGTCTCCAGCGCCTTCGTCTACGCCGGGCAGAAGTGCTCGGCCGCCTCGCGCGTCCTCGTGCACGAGGCCATCGCCGATGCCCTGCTCGAGCGCGTCGCCGGCGCGGTCGACGTCCTCGTCGTCGGTCAGGCCGACACCTTCGGCATCGACGTGCCCCCCGTCATCGAGCGCGAGGCCCAGGAGCGCGTCGAGCGCTACCGGACGCTGGCGCGCGAAGCCGGCCACATCGCCGCGCAGCGCACCGAGGGCCTGCCCAACCACGGCTGGTTCGTGCCCCCCACCGTCGCCACCGACCTCCCGCCCGACTCGCCGGTCCTCGACGAGGAGATCTTCGGTCCGCTCCTGGCCATCGAGCGCGTGGCCAGCGTCGATGCCGCGATGGACCGCGTCGAGCAGCTCCCCTTCGCCCTGACCGGCGGGCTGTTCAGCCGCAACCCGCACACCGTCGAGCGCGTGATCGCGCGCACCCCGGTCGGCAACCTCTACGTCAACCGCCCGATCACCGGCGCGATGGTGGGGCGCCAGCCCTTCGGCGGCAACCGCCTCTCCGGGACGGGGACGAAGGCCGGCGGCCCCGACTACCTGCTGCACTTCGTCGAGCCGCGCGTGGTCACCGAGAACACGGTGCGCCACGGCCTCGTGATCTAGGTCGCGGAGGCCGCTCCGTTGCGCGCCGCCCGGACCTGCTCGAGGAAGGCGCGGTGCAGGCGATCGTCCTCGCCGAGCTCGGGGTGAAACGAGATCGCCAGCAGGCTCCCCTGGCGCGCGGCCACCGGATGGCCGTCGACGGCGGCCAGGACCTGGACGTCGGGCCCGTGGTCGGCGATCCACGGCGCGCGGATGAACACCGCGCGCACCGGACCACCATCGATGTCGGGGAAGCTCAGGTCCTCCTCGAAGGAGTGCAGCTGGCGGCCGAAGGCGTTGCGCTCGGCCACGATGTCCATGAGCCCGAGATGGGCGCGATCGAGCAGGATGAGGCCCGCGCACGTGCCGAAGATCGGCTTGCCCTGAGCGTGGAAGGCGCGCAGCGGCTCGGCCAGGCCCTCGCGTTCCAGGCCGAGCGTCATCGTCGTGGACTCGCCGCCCGGCATGACCAGCCCGTCGAGGCCTTCGAGATCCGCGGGCGTCCGGACCTCGCGGACCTCGGCGCCGAGCGCGCGCAGGACCCGCGCGTGCGCGGCGAAGCCACCCTGCAGGGCGAGGACGCCGACAAGCGGCGCCGAGCTCACCAACCTCGGCCGGCGAGCAGCTGGGTGTCCTCCAGCTTGCGCGCCTCCAGCGACTGCATCGCCGGCCCGAGCCCCTCGCTCGCCGCGGCGACCCGCGCCGGGTCGGCGAAGTGCGTCGTCGCCTCGACCACGGCCGCGGCGCGCGCCGCCGGATCCGAGGACTTGAAGATCCCGGAGCCCACGAAGACCGCCTCGGCGCCGAGCTGCATGACGAGCGAGGCGTCGGCCGGCGTGGCGATGCCGCCCGCGCAGAACAGCGGGACCGGCAGCTTGCCGTCCTGGGCCACCGCGCGGACGAGGTCGAACGGCGCGCCGTGCTCCCTGGCCGCCGTCATGAGCTCCATCTCGCTCAGCGTCCCCAGGCGCTTGATCTCGCCGGTGATCGCGCGCAGGTGGCGGACCGCCTCGACGATGTCGCCCGTGCCCGCCTCGCCCTTGGAGCGGATCATGGCCGCCCCCTCGCCGATGCGCCGCAGGGCCTCGCCGAGGTTGGTGGCGCCGCACACGAATGGGATCCGGAAGACCCACTTGTCGATGTGATGAGCCTCGTCGGCGGGCGTGAGCACCTCGGACTCGTCGATGTAGTCGACCTCGAGGGCCTCCAGCACCTGCGCCTCGGCGAAGTGCCCGATGCGCGCCTTGGCCATGACCGGGACCGTCACCGCCTCCTGGATGCCCTTGATCATGGCCGGATCGCTCATGCGCGCCACGCCGCCGTCGCGACGGATGTCGGCGGGCACGCGCTCGAGGGCCATCACGGCCGCCGCGCCGGCGTCCTCGGCGATCTTCGCCTGCTCGGCATCGACGACGTCCATGATGACGCCGCCCTTCAGCATCTCGGCCAGCCCGGCCTTGACCCGGAACGTCGCTTCGTCTCGCATCGTCACCCCATGATAGGGGTGCGAACCCCGCCGATTACTTCAAGCGGAACGCTTTGATCCGATCGGCGTACTGCTCGGCATCGCGGCTGTACACACCGTAGGCCAGCGCCTGGATCATCGAGAGCAGCGCCGTGTGCGAGCGCACGTAGGCCGGCGAGTTCGAGGAGTAGTACAGCCGGATCTGCGCGAGCTTGGCCACCTCGCTCAGCGTGGCGTCGGTGATGGCCACGGTGCCGGCCTTGCGGTGACGCGCGAGCTTCATGGCTCGCACGACGAGCGGGTGCGGTCGCCCGGCCGACAGGCCGATGACGACCATCGTCTCGTCGATGCGCCCCAGCCGGCTGAGCGCCTCCTGCGAGGGGCTGGCCACGATGTCAGCCTGGAGGTCCAGGAGCATCAGCAGGTGGCGCAGGTAGGAGGCGAAGAAGGCCATCTGGTCGGTGCCGGCGATCAGCACCCGCTGCGCGCCCGTGATGGCGTCGATGGCCGACTCGATGTCCGAGCGCGAGATCTTGCGCGCGGTCTCCTCGACGTTGACGTGATCGGCCGCGACCGCGGTCTCGAACTCGTTCTGGTCCAGCGAGAAGAGCGGCTCGGCGGAGGCGACCGGCGTGCCGGTGAGCCCCGCGGCCACCCGCCGGCGGTACTCGTCGCGCGCCTGGTTCTGCAGCTCGGGAAAGCCCTCGAAGCCGAGCGCCTGCGAGAAGCGCACGACCGTCGAGGACGAGGTGTTGGCGCGCCGCGCCAGCTCCTCGGCGGTCTGGAAGGCCACCTCGTCGAGGTGGTCGACGATGTACTGCGCCACGTCCTTCTGGGAGCGCGAGAACTCGTCGAAGCGCGCCTGGATGTAGGCGGAGAGGGTCTGATGGCCGGCGGCCTCGATCGGGGGCGCCGCCGCGCTGGTCGCTGCCGTGCGCTTCATGGGCAGGGCTTCCATTCGACGGAGCCCGCCGACGTTCCTTCTGTTGGGGCCAGAAGCCGTGGCGCGCGCGGCGAGAAGCGGTTGCCATCCAGGCCGCCGGCTCAGTGGCCGATGGCCTGGACGGGCCGCCTCGAGGGATTGGAGGCGGGGGTATGTGCGCCGAACCCGAATCCCTCGGTTGCACTCCTGCGCTACCCGCCCCGGGCGACGACGATTCGCCACACCGTAAGGTGGCGCATTGGCGCGGCAACGGATGGCCTGCGGCCGTTCCCCCCGCCCGATAGCGTTTCCCGGCGTCATGCGCCGGGCAGTGTCTTCCGTTACGAGTTTGACGCCCGCCCGGCAGAGAAGCCAAACGCGCGCCAACACCAGAGCTTGGGGGCAGGCATGAGCAAGACCGCGGCCGTCGCCGGCAAGGCCGAGTCAAGGACGAACGGAGCCGCGACGCGAACGGGTGACGAGGACGAGGTCCTCCGTCGCCTGGAGGCCGCGCTCCGCGCCGCCGCGGCCGGCGACTTCTCGCACCGGCTCCCCGCCCGGCGCAAGGGCGTCGTCGGCGAGCTCGAGGCCGCCTACAACCAGCTCGCCGAGCGCAACGCGCAGCTGACCTCCGAGCTCGTGCGCCTCGGGCGCGTCGTCGGCCGCG
Source organism: Solirubrobacteraceae bacterium (assembly GCA_036379935.1). Lineage (GTDB taxonomy): Bacteria > Actinomycetota > Thermoleophilia > Solirubrobacterales > Solirubrobacteraceae > JAOPZW01. The sequence continues at coordinate 6,113 of DASVFT010000123.1, forward strand.
AGGGCCGCATGACCGAGCGCGCGAGCGTCGACGGCGCGCACGGCGGCTGGTCGACGGCGCTGGACTCGGTCAACGGCCTCGTCGACGACCTCGTCCGCCCCACCACCGAGGTCGCGCGCGTCATCGTCGCGGTGGCCGAGGGCGACCTGACCCAGAAGATGGCGCTGACGATCGAGGGCCAGCCGCTCAAGGGCGAGTTCGCCCGCATCGGCACGACGGTGAACGCCATGGTCGACCAGCTCGGCTCGTTCGCCGACGAGGCCACGCGCGTGGCCCGCGAGGTCGGCACCGAGGGCAAGCTCGGCGGCCAGGCCGAGGTCCCCGGCGTCGCCGGCACCTGGAAGGACCTCACCGACAACGTCAACTTCATGGCCTCCAACCTCACCGACCAGGTGCGCAACATCGCCCAGGTCACGACCGCGGTGGCCAACGGCGACCTGTCGCAGAAGATCACCGTGGACGTCAAGGGCGAGGTCCTCGAGCTCAAGAACACGATCAACACGATGGTCGACCAGCTGCGCTCGTTCGCCGACGAGGTCACGCGCGTGGCGCGCGAGGTCGGCACCGAGGGCAAGCTCGGCGGCCAGGCCGAGGTCCGCGACGTCTCCGGCGTATGGCGCGACCTCACCGAGAACGTCAACTTCATGGCGTCCAACCTGACGTCGCAGGTGCGCAACATCGCCCAGGTCGCCACCGCGGTGGCCAAGGGCGACCTGACCCAGAAGATCACCGTCGACGCCAAGGGCGAGGTCGCTGCCCTCGCCGACACCATCAACTCGATGACCGACACGCTGGGCGTGTTCGCCGAGCAGGTCACCGGCGTGGCCCGCGAGGTCGGCACCGACGGCAAGCTCGGCGGCCAGGCCGAGGTCCCGGGCGTGGCCGGCACGTGGAAGGACCTCACCGAGTCCGTCAACTCGATGGCCGCCAACCTCACCTCGCAGGTGCGCAACATCGCGGCGGTGACGACGGCCGTGGCCCAGGGCGACCTCAGCCAGAAGATCACGGTCGACGCCAAGGGCGAGGTCAACCAGCTCAAGGAGACCATCAACACGATGGTCGACCAGCTCGGCTCCTTCGCCGACGAGGTCACGCGCGTGGCGCGCGAGGTCGGCACCGAGGGCCGCCTCGGCGGCCAGGCCTTCGTGCCCGGCGTGGCCGGGACGTGGAAGGACCTCACCGACAACGTCAACTTCATGGCCTCCAACCTCACCGACCAGGTGCGCAACATCGCCCAGGTGACGACGTCGGTGGCCAAGGGCGACCTCTCGCAGAAGATCACCGTGGACGTCAAGGGCGAGGTGCTGGCCCTCAAGAACACGATCAACACCATGGTCGACCAGCTGCGCTCGTTCGCCGACGAGGTCACGCGCGTGGCGCGCGAGGTCGGCACCGAAGGCAAGCTCGGCGGCCAGGCCGAGGTCAAGGACGTCTCCGGCACCTGGCGCGACCTCACCGAGAACGTCAACCAGATGGCGCGCAACCTGACCGACCAGGTGCGCAACATCGCCCAGGTCACCACCGCCGTGGCGGGCGGCGACCTGTCCAAGAAGATCACGGTCGACGCCCGCGGCGAGATCCTCGAGCTCAAGGACACCATCAACACGATGGTCGACCAGCTGTCGTCGTTCGCGGCCGAGGTCACGCGCGTCGCGCGCGAGGTCGGCACCGAAGGCAAGCTCGGCGGCCAGGCCGAGGTGGCCGGCGTCTCCGGTACGTGGAAGGGCCTGACCGAGAACGTCAACGGCATGGCCTCCAACCTCACCGACCAGGTGCGCAACATCGCCCAGGTCACCACCGCCGTGGCCAACGGCGACCTGTCGAAGAAGATCACCGTCGAGGCCAAGGGCGAGGTCGCCGCGCTGGCCGACACGATCAACACGATGGTCGATCAGCTGCGGTCGTTCGCGGCCGAGGTGACGCGCGTGGCGCGCGAGGTCGGCACCGAAGGGGGGCTGGGCGGCCAGGCCGAGGTGGCCGGCGTCTCGGGGACGTGGCGCGACCTCACCGACAACGTCAACTTCATGGCCGCGAACCTGACCTCGCAGGTGCGCAACATCGCCCAGGTCGCCACCGCCGTCGCCAACGGCGACCTGTCGCAGAAGATCACCGTCGACGCCCAGGGCGAGATCCTCGAGCTCAAGGAGACCATCAACGTGATGGTCGACCAGCTCTCCTCGTTCGCCGACGAGGTCACGCGCGTGGCGCGCGAGGTCGGCACCGAGGGCAAGCTCGGCGGCCAGGCCCGCGTCGAGGGCGTGTCGGGCACGTGGCGCGACCTGACCGAGAACGTCAACCAGCTCGCCGGCAACCTGACGACGCAGGTGCGCGCGATCGCCGAGGTCTCCACGGCGGTCACGCAGGGCGACCTGACGCGCTCGATCACCGTCCAGGCCGAGGGCGAGGTCGCCGAGCTCAAGGACAACATCAACCAGATGATCGAGAACCTCCGCGGGACCACGAAGGTCAACGCGGAGCAGGACTGGTTGAAGACCAACTTGGCCCGGATCTCGGGCATGCTGCAGGGCCAGCGCGACATCGCGCAGGTGACGCAGCTGATCATCAGCGAGGTCACGCCGGTGGTCAGCGCGCAGCACGGCGCGCTGTTCCTGGTCGAGCACGACGACGAGCACGAGAGCGCGGACCTGCGGCTGGTGGCCGCCTACGGCTACCGCGCCGCCAAGAAGGGGCGTACCGACCGCTTCATGCTCGGCGAGGGGCTCGTGGGGCAGGCCGCGGTCGAGGGCAAGCCCATTCGCCTCACCGAGGTGCCCGCCGACTACATCAAGATCCGCTCGGCGCTCGGCGGCTCGGCGCCCGCGCACATCGTCGTCATGCCGGTCATGTTCGAGGAGCAGGTCCTCGGCGTCATCGAGCTCGCCTCGCTGCGGCCGTTCAGCGCGGTCAACCAGGCCTTCCTCGACCAGCTGACGGACACCATCGGCGTGGTCATCAACACGATCCAGGCCAACATGCGCACCGAGCAGCTCCTGACGCAGTCGCAGGCGCTGACCCAGGAGCTTCAGAAGCAGTCGCTGGAGCTGCGCCAGACCAATGACGAGCTCCAGGACAAGACGCTCGTCTTGCAGCAGCAGAATCGCGACATCGAGATCAAGAACGCGGAGATCGAGCTGGCGCGCGCCGGCCTCGAGGAGAAGGCCGCCCAGCTGGCGCTGAGCTCGAAGTACAAGTCGGAGTTCCTGGCCAACATGAGCCACGAGCTGCGCACGCCGCTGAACTCGCTGCTCATCCTCTCGCGGATGCTGGCCGAGAACGGCGAGGGGAACCTGCATCCGCCGCAGATCGAGTTCGCCGAGACGATCCACGCCGCCGGCAACGACCTGCTCGCGCTCATCAACGACATCCTCGACCTGTCGAAGGTCGAGGCCGGCAAGATGGACCTCGACCTCGGGCCGCTCGCCCTCGTCGACCTCTGCGAGGACGTCGAGCGGGCCTTCCGGCCCGTGGCCGAGCAGAACGCGCTGGACTTCCGCATCGAGCGGGACCACGCGCTGCCGGCCGCCTTCGTGACCGACGAGCAGCGCCTGCAGCAGGTGCTGCGCAACCTGCTCTCGAACGCGTTCAAGTTCACGCACCGGGGCTCGGTGACGCTCCACATCAGCCCGGAGGAGGGCGGGATGATCGCCTTCTCGGTCATCGACACCGGCGTGGGCATCCCCGAGGACAAGCTCTCGCTGATCTTCGAGGCCTTCCAGCAGGCCGACGGCACGACGTCGCGCAAGTACGGCGGCACGGGCCTCGGGCTGTCGATCTCGCGCGAGATCGCGCGGCTGCTGGGCGGCGAGCTGCGCGTGCACTCGACCGCGGGGCACGGCTCGACCTTCACGCTCGTGCTCCCCGTCGGATCGCGCGTGGCCGAGCCGGCGGCCGAGGCCACCGAGCCGGACGCGGCGCCCGCGCCGGCCGCCGAGGAGCCGCAGGTTCCGTCGCTGCTGCCCTTCGACGGCGCCGACGACGACCGTACCGCGATCGTGGCCGGCGACCGGGTGCTGCTGGTCATCGCCCACGACGCCGAGCTCGCCCACGACGCTCTGGAGGCCGCGCGCGAGCGTGGCTTCAAGGGCCTCGTGGCGCGGCGCGCTCCGCTCGGGCTGGCGCTGGCGCGCGAGTATCGCCCCGACGCGGTGCTCATCTTCGCCGGGGACGGTCGCGGCGAGGTCCTGCTCAGCCAGCTCAAGCAGCACCCCGAGACGCGGCATCGCCCCGTCTTCGTGGCCGGGCCCGCCGGGAGCCGGCTGGCCGCGCTGCGCGCCGGCGCGGCCGGCTACCTCGAGGGCGCGGGCGGCGCCGAGGCGGTGACCCACGCCGCCGACACGCTGGGCGCCTTCGCCGCCGGCACCGTGCGCCGCCTGGCCCTGATCCAGGACGGAGCCGAGCTCGATCCGGCGACGATGACGCTGCTCGGCGCCGGCGACGACGTCGACGTGGTGCACATCCCCTTCGCGGAGGCGGCCGAGCGACTGCGCAGCGACGGCGCCGATTGCGCGGTGCTCCCGGTGGCCGGCGACGGCGAGAGCGCGCTCGCGCTGCTCGAGCAGGCCGCCGGCGACGCGCGCCTGCGCGAGCTGCCGATCGTCGTGTACTCCGCCGAGCCGCTCGAGGCGGACGAGCGCGCGCGCCTGGAGCAGGTGGCGGCGCGCGTCAACGCGAAGGCGGTCTCCACGCCCGAGCGCCTGGTCGACGAGACCGCGCTGCACCTGCATCGCATGGAGGCGCACCTGCCCGCGGCCACGCGCAAGCTGCTGTCGCAGCTGCGCACCGCGGACTCGGTCTTCCACGGCAAGCGGATCCTCATCATCGACGACGACATCCGCAACGTCTTCGCGCTGACCAGCGCGCTGGAGATGCGTGGCATGAAGGTCGTCTATGCGGAGAATGGACGCGAGGGCGTGGCGAAGCTCCGCGAGCACCCCAACGTCGACCTCGTCCTCCTCGACGTGATGATGCCGGAGATGGACGGCTACGAGACCGCGCGCGCCATCCGCGGGATGGCTCGTTTCGACGCGCTGCCGATCATCTCGCTGACGGCGAAGGCCATGAAGGGCGACCGCGACAAGTGCATCGCCGCGGGCGCGTCGGACTACATCACCAAGCCGGTCGACATCGACCAGCTGCTCTCTCTCATGCGAGTGTGGCTGCACAACTAGACGACACCCCGAGCGTCCTGCTGGTCGACGACCGGCCGGAGAACCTGCTGGCTCTGGAGGCGGTGCTCGAGCCGCTCGGCGCCCGCCTGTGCACGGCGGGGTCGGGCGAGGAGGCCTTGAAGGCGCTGCTCGACGAGGACTTCGCCGTCGTGCTGCTCGACGTGCAGATGCCCGGGATGGACGGCTTCGAGACCGCGCGCTACATCCGCGGACGCCAGCGCAGCCGCACGACGCCGATCATCTTCCTCACCGCCGTCAACACCGACGTCGCGCAGGTGGCCAAGGGCTACGAGGCAGGCGCGGTCGACTACGTCCTCAAGCCCTTCGAGCCGAACATGCTGCGCTCGAAGGTCGGCGTCTTCTGCGACCTCGAGCGCCAGCGGCGCGCGCGGGCGCGCTCGGACGAGCTGCTCCTGCTGGCGTGGAAGTCGCTGCCGACGGGCGCGGCGGTCATCAGTGCCGATCGGCGGGTCGTCCGCGCCAACCCGACGCTCGAGCGCCTCACGGCCGGGCGCGCGGCTCCCGAGGCACCGGTGAGCGCGCTCATCCAGCCCGACGACCAGCTCGCCTTCGACGCGCTGCTGGCGGCAGCGCTCGCCGGCGCGACGGTGCCGCCCGGCGCGGAGCTGCACCTGGCCGGGGACGAGGACCTGCCTGTCTCGATCCTCGCCTGGGGCGTGCGCGAGGCCGACGGCGAGATCCTCTCGGTGCTCATCCAGGTCGACGACCTGCGCGAGCGCCGCCGCGCCGAGGCCGCGCGCGAGCGCCTGGCCTCCGAGCGCGCCGCGCGCGCGGAGGCTGAGGCGGCATACGAGCGCGAGCGGACGATCGCCTCCACGCTGCAGCGCGATCTGCTGCCGCGGCGCCTGCCGGACGCGCCCGGGGTGACGCTGTCCTCGCACTTCTCGGCCGGCGGCGAGGGCACCGCCGTTGGCGGCGACTGGTTCGACGCCTTCTCGCTCTCCGGTGGTCGCCTCGGCCTCGTGATCGGCGACGTAGCCGGGCGGGGCGTGGCCGCCGCCGCGCGGATGGGGCAGCTGCGCAGCGTGGCGCGGGCCTACGCCGTCGAAGGCCATTCGCCGCCGGAGGTGCTGGGCCGGCTGAACCTCTACCACCACGCCCTGCGCGCCGACGACATGACGACGCTCGTCTACGCGGTCGTCGAGCCCGACCTCGGCCGGCTGCGGCTCGTCAACGCGGGGCACCCGCCGCCTGCGCTGGTGATCCCGGGCGCCTCGGCGCGGCTGCTGGAGGGATCGTGCCCGGCCCTCGGCATCGCCGAGATCTGCCAGCCGCCGGAGATCGTCGTCGACTTCCCGCCCGGCGCCACGCTCGTCCTCTACACCGACGGGCTCGTCGAGCGCCGTCGCGAGGGGATCGACCAGGGGATGTCCCGCCTCTTGAGCGCGGTGTCGAGTGCGACGGGCGACATCGACACCACGGGCGAGGCCGTCATCACCGCCTGCCTGGGCCGCGAGCGCGTCGACGACGACGTCACGGCCCTCTTCGTCCGCGCCGAGGCCGTGCTCGGCGACAACGTGCGCTTCACCCTGACCCCCGACCCGCAGGCGCTGGCCGCGATGCGCCGCATGCTGCGCCGCTGGCTCGTCGAGATGGGCGCCGGTCCCGACGAGATGGCCGCCATCGTCATGGCCGCCAACGAGGCGTGGCAGAACGCCATCGAGCACGGCCACGACTTCGCCCCCGTCCCCGTCAGCGTCCGCTTCCAGCGCGAGGACGGCGAGGTCGTCGTCAGCATCCGCGACGCCGGCGGCCGCGGCCGCCCACCGGGCGATCCCGACCGCGGCCGCGGCATCGAGCTCATGCGCGGCCTCATGGACGACACCCGCCTCGACCTCGGCTCGCACCGCGGCGGCGTCGCCGTCCTCCGCCGCCGCCTCGCCGTCGCCCCCGAGCCCGCCCTCGGCGAGCCCGCCGCCGCCCAGTCCCGCGGCGCCGCCGCGTAGAGTCCCGGAGACCGCCCGGAACCCGCCTCCCGCGGCCACGGCCGCCTCCGGCCCCTCTCCGGGCCCGTAGCTCAATCGGTCAGAGCAGCGGACTCATAATCCGTCAGATCCAGGTTCGAGTCCTGGCGGGCCCATGGGAAAGACCTGCAGACCAAGGGTTTCTCCCCGAGACTCGTCCCGGTGCACCAAGCATGCACCGGCTGCGCGCCGTGCCGGGACCGGCTACGACAGACGACCTTCGGCCGCCGCGCTCGGCAGCGCGTGCGTCGTTGCAGCGTCACGGCCGGTTCTCGCCGAGCTGCATGCGGACGGGTTCCCGGATGCCGCACCCTCGACGAGTTTCCGGGCCTGATGGGGCTAAAGCCTCGCTTCTCAGGTGCCGAATGGCTATATTGAAGGCGTCGTCGTCGGACTGGATGGCCTATGCCACAGTCCGACTGGCAAAGGGTCGCACTTCGAGGACCTGTTCATCGCGGCAGACCGGCGGTGGAAAGGCAATCTCGGGGCCTTGCGAGGCGCCCCCTTCGGGCGGGCTGCGAATTCTGCGCTGAGGCTGCACGGCAACCACCGACAGACTTCCGGGACCGGTTCGGCGACAGCGTCGAACCGGTCTTCACATCTGAAGGAGTTGCCATGCACGTAGAGATCTCTGATCGGAACCGCGCCTTTTCGTTGCTGCGCGACGCTGTTGCGGGCCTGGTCGCTCAGGGCAAGGTTGCGGCCACCGCCGGCGTCAAGCCGGAGATGCAGCGCCGGAGCTACGGGACATTCGACGAGCATCGGTTGGGGTTCGCCAACTTTCGCGAGTTCGTCGCTGCCGCAGAACAGGCTGGCGTCGTCCGGGTGACGCACCATCGTCCCGGAGTAACGCACTTGGCCCCAGTTGACTCGGCAAGCCCTGCCGGGGATCGACCTCCTGTACGCCGTATACGTCGCGATCTGTGGGAGGCGTTCTTCGATTGGGACCACGTGCCTGGTCACTGGGACCGGCACGAACACAGAGTCGTCGACACCATAGGGCCCGGCGACCAAGAGCGGTTTGTCGCGGTCGAACCGATCTCCTTCGACCAGCAGGTCGAGTGGATGCGCAACTTTGCTCAGGAGTTGACCGAACCGGTGGGTGAAGCGCTCCGCGCGGTTCTCGACACGCAGCGCCCGGTTCAAGCGTTCGTCGCGGTTCTCCGGACCGACCGACAGACGCAAGTTCTGTGGACTGAGCGACGCCTCGAGCTTGTCGCCGAGCACATCGAGCAATGGGCAGCGAAGCACAGCATCGACATATCTATCTGGCAGGAAGCAGACGTTTCCGCTCGCGGCAATCTACGTGCTCTGCTACATCGAGCTCTCGATGCTGTTCCTGATGATCAACTCCACCTTGTCGCGCTGCCCGCCGAAGCTGTCGTAAAGGTGACCGGGTGACGCGGCGTGTTCCACCTCGTCGAGGTCCTAGCGCAAGAACGTGCAGCCCTCCGCGCGCCAAAACAGGGGTGGACTAGCGAGACCGCGCTTCAGCGCCTCCGCAACCGCCGGGTCTCAGTCATGCCCGAGACGGCGCCAGCTCTCCGTCTCCCTCAACCCGACAAAGAACTCGGCGCGCTTGCGGCCGAGCTAAGCCGTCTCGAGGACGAGATCGGGCCGACTGCGCTCGAGGCGGCCGTTGCCTGTGTCGAAGACCCAGTGCTCGCGACCGCATCCGGGGCTAGGAGCAGCGGGGATCGCGACTTCACTCTCCTCGTGGCTATGAGTCCGAGCGCCGGCGGTCCGAGCTTGGTAGCCGGGATCTACGTCACAGGTCTTGTTCGTCAACGGAAATCGATTGTGTTGAAGACATGCGAGGTCGTGACCGTCCGCGCCGATGTAGAGGCGGATGTCCGAACGATGTTGGAGCGTGCCTATTCGCGCACCGATCAGCCGCACCGCTCAATCAAGGCACGCGGCCGCGATCGCGCACCTCGTCTCGGATGGTACGGCGTACCTCGAGACAAAAACGAACTTCCAGCGCAGTGGATCACCATGGCCGCTGCGGCTGCAGCCGTCGAGGGCTACGAGCTATTCCGACCGACTAACCCGCACCTAGATGCGCGACGCGCCGTACGTCAGATCGTCGATGCGTCACCGGAGCTCGTCGCGGTCTGGCACCCGTACGCTCCTGGCGTTGGCGTCAAGGAGCTGTCCGCGAAGCTTCGCGTTCCGATCCTGGACATCGTTGAGTTCGACACCGAGGGCGCGGTCGGCTCTCTGCGAACTCAACTTGCTTCGCACCCCGTACTTGTGCGCCCGCCAACGCCAGGCCCGGTGAACGTGGCAGCCGCGCTTGAACTCGCGGGTGAGAAGGATCTTCACCTCGTGATTCACGATCGGACCACGCGCACCGCAGCAGCCAGTCCCTTTGAACGTCCGCAGGAGGTTTTCGACGGTCTGATGGCGATCGACGCCGTTGCCAGACGATACGCCGCTGGAACCTTAGGCTCGGGTGGCTTCGAAGCGGCGTTTGCTGCCGAGGGTCAGAGCTTCGCCAGCGGCATCTCTCAGACCGCGCGGACGCGGTATCGGGCGCACTACGAGATGACGCATGAAGGCGCGACCGTGATGATGGGGCCGCACTTGCGAATCGGTTCCGGATGGTCGCCCGCGCATTGCGCTCGTATCTATTGGTACGTTGATGAGAAGAACCGCAAGCTCATCATCGGTCATGTCGGCAAGCACCTGCCAGGGGCCGCAGACTGACGCGGCGCGAAGGCGTCGAGAACACCCCCTCAGCGAATTCGAACGCGGTACTTCGATCGCAACTCCCGCGTGGGGCACGACGGGCAGGCGGACTAAGCAACATCTCTGCCACAACCCCGAGTACTCCGCAGTCACCGGCGAATGGAACGGCCAATTACGACGTCTCGGAGGGAGCAGACGTCGGATAGACAAACCCGTGCCCAGGCCAATCTAGGGGGTCAGCACACGCGTTCCCGCTCTGGGCGGCGAGAATGTTCGCGGCTCTGCGAGTGCATGCCTGGGTGGACAGGCGCCGCGATGGCCGATGAACACTGGGCGTCGGGCGGATCCTGACTCCGCGGTGGCCTGAAAGCGGCCCCCGGGGTGGGGTCGAAGGAGACCCCCAACCACCCCCTCAGACGCATGCCGGCCCCGGCGGACTATGGATGCGACGCCGTGAGATGCAGCTCTCTCCCGGGGGTGGTTGGGGACGAGCCGGTTACGCGGCGCGATAGCGGACGTAGACGACGCGCGAGCCGAACGTCCGCGTCTCGACGAGCTCGAGGTTGATCCTCTCTTCCACGGTCGGGAAGTACGGCGTGCCGGCGCCCAGGACGACCGGACTGATGAAGAGCCGGTACTCGTCGACGAGGCCGAGCTCGATCAACGAGGAGGCCAGGCCGGCGCCGCCGACGGCCAGGTCCTTGCCCGGTTGCTCCTTCAGCCGGGCCACCTCTTCGGCGACGCCGTCGGTGACCAGCCTTGCGTTGCCTTGGACGCTGTCGAGGGTCGTCGAGAACACGATCTTCGGAAGGTCCTGCCAGATGCGGGCGAACTCGAGCACGAAGTCCGGCGCCGACGGATCCTGGTCAGCGGTCTCCCAGTAGACCATCGTCTCGTAGAGGCGCCGCCCGCAGAGGTGGGCGCCCAGCTCGCGGGTCTGCTCGTTGTGGAAGCGATGGAGCTCCTCGTCCGGTGCCCCCCAGTCGATCTCGCCGTGCGGACCGGCGATGAAGCCGTCCAGCGACACTCCCATCGAGTAGATGACCTTGCGCATCAGCGCGGCGGCCCACCCGGCTCGTAGGACACGTCGCGAGCGACGACCCTGTCGGGATCGAAGCGCACGAGCACGGCCGACTCGTCGTCCGGAGACTCGATGGTCGCTCGAAAGCGCGCGTCCCACGACGACTCGTCCTCGCCGAGGTAGCGCGCGAGGAGCCGGCGAGCGCGGCCGGGGTCGAAGCGCTCGACCGAGCCGCGTCCGCGCATCCCGACGTGCTGCACGACGCCCTCCTCGCGCCGGAAGTCGACGACGCCCAGCGCGCAGCGCGGATCGCGCGCGATGCGATCCGGGAAGGAATCGTCGCGCCGCGAGCCGAGGATCCAAGCGGCGCCGTCCTCCCACAAGAACCACACTGGCGAATCGCGCGGGCCGTTCTCCGAGCCCGTGGCGAGATGCGCGAAGAGCGGTCGCGCGAGGAACTCGTCGAGGTCGACGGTGCGCGGTCGGTCGTGGATCAGCCTCATTCCCGAGGCCGGATGCTATGCCGTCGGCGATCCCGGCCCCGGCCGAAGCCCGAGGCCAGGCCTCGGCCGGTTGCGGGTCGGACCGAAGCCCGTCGCTAGGCCTCCGCCGGCTGCGGGTCGGGCCGTACGACGACGGTGTCGGCGACGGCGATGATCTCGTCGACCGGCAGGTCGGCGAGCGAGGCGTGCTTGCGGATCGCCTCGGGGCTCGTGGCCTCGTAGACGCACACCGTGCCGACCGAGCCGCCGCCCTCGTCGAGGACGTAGCTGCGAATCCAGCGCACGTCGTCGGGCATGTCCTCGTTGCCGACCCGCGTCGAGCGTGCGGCCGCCTCCTGGAGGTCCTCGGGCGAGCGCCAGCCGCTGCGCCGCAGGATCGCGTAAAGCTGCATGTGGTCCCTTCCGTCTGTCGTTGACCGTGCCGCGCCAACGCTACGCCACAGCCGTGGCCGCCACATCGGGAGGACGACCTATCTTTCGCCGATCCCGCGGGAGGCGTACGATCCCGTCACCCGTGCCGCGTCGCGACCAGTTCCTGATGCTCGGCCTTGGCGCGCTGACCGTCGTGTTCGCGGTCGTGCAGTCGCTGACCGGGCTCGATCCGGACGTGCTGCTGGCAGCGCCGGTGCTGCTGCTCTTCCTGCCGCTGCTGGCCGGCCGCTACGTCGGTGAAGACGGTCTGCTCCGGCTCGCCGCGCGGGCGCGGTCGCCATGGGCGCGGCCGGCCTCGAGCGCGCGGCCCGCGCTGCGTGCTCCTCGCGCCCTGGCGCGGGGCGGGCGGCTCATCGCCGTGGCCCTGGCGCAGCGCGGACCGCCTGCGCCCGCTCTCGCGCGCTAGGCCGGTCGACGGCCTGGCGCACCGTCGCCCGCCCGTCTCCGACCAAACAGGGAGCTCGCATGTCTCGTCTTCGGGCGGTCGTCGCGGCCACCGCGCTGCTCGCGCTCGGCGCCGCCGCGACCGCCAACGCCCATCAGGGCAACGCCAACTACCGCTCGATCATCGGGCGCGTGACGCCCGCCGTGCCCGGCCTCAAGCTGCAGGTGCTCAACTTCGACGACCGGCTCGCGCTGGAGAACACGAGCGGCAAGACCGTGGTCATCCAAGGCTACGACGGCGAGCCCTACGCGCGCGTGCTGGCCGACGGCACGGTCCAGGTCAACCAGCGCTCGCCGGCGTACTACCTGAACAACGACCGTTACGCCGACGTCAAGGTGCCCGCGTCGGCGGATGCCGATGCCGCGCCGCAGTGGAAGCTCGTGGATCGGTCGCGGCAGTTCCAATGGCACGACCACCGCATCCACTACATGGGCCAGGGGCTGCCTCCCCAGGTCAAGGACAAGTCCAAGCGCACGAAGGTCTTCGCGTGGCACGTCCCGCTGGAGGTGGGAGCAGCGAAGGGAACGATCGCCGGGACGCTGTACTGGCAGCCCAAGCCGGGCGGCGGCGTCCCGATCGGCGCCATCGTGGCACTGGTGGCGATGGTCGTGCTCGGCGCCGCGGCCGTGACTGTCGTGCGTCGCCGGCGCTCGGGCGTCGCAGAGGACGCCCGCGGGGAGGCCGGCGCAGAGGCGTGGTGACACGACGCATCCTCACGCTCGGCCTGTCGATCCTCGCCGCCTCGACCCTCGCCGCGCCCGCCGCGCAGGCGCACGCGCAGCTACAGGGAACGTCGCCCGCGCGCGGGGCGGTCCTGCGCACGCAGCCGAACGAGGTCGTCTTCCGCTTCGGCGAGTCGGTCGAGGGCAACTTCGGTGCGGTGCGGGTCTTCGACGCGCGGGGCCAGCGCGTGGACGACGGCAAGGTGGTCCATCCCGGCGGCCATGGCTCGCAGGTGGCCGTCGGCCTGCGGCCGCACCTGAAGCGGGGCACCTACACGGCCACGTACCGCGTCATCTCGGCCGACAGCCACCCGGTCTCGGGGGGCGTCGTGTTCAGCATCGGCAAGGCCGGCACCGGACCGGCCGAGACGGTGGCCGACCTGCTCGCGGGCTCGAGCACCGGGGCGGTGACACAGATCGCGTTCGGCGTCACGCGCGGGCTCGACTACCTGGCCATCGCCCTCGCCGTGGGCGGGCTTGGCTTCGTGCTGGTCGCCTGGGGCCCGGCGCTGGCCGGCGCGGCGGGTGCGGGCGGCGGCTGGCCTGAGGCGTCGGCTATCTTCGCGCGGCGCGCGCGGCGCCTCGTGGGGCTCGCGGTCGCGCTCGGCATCGTCGCGGGCGCGGCGGGCATCGCGCTGCAAGGGGCGACGGCGGCGGGCACGAGCTTCTGGGCGGCGCTGGACGTCAGCGTGGTGCGCGAGGTCCTGGACACTCGGTTCGGAGCCGTCTGGGGCCTGCGCGTGGTGGCGTGGGTGCTGCTGGGGGCCGTGCTGCTGGCGGGCGCCGGCACGCGCGCGGTCACCGTCCTGCGCCCGGCGGCCGTCGGAGCGGCGGGCGTCGCGCCGGCGCCCGCTCCACGCGCCGGCGTCCTCGCCGCGCTCGCGCTTCCGGCCGCCTTCCTGCTCGTCTCCCCCGCCCTCGCCGGGCACGCCACGACCCTGCACCCGGTGGTCGCCCTACTGCCCCTCGACGCCGTTCACGTGACGGCGATGAGCCTCTGGATCGGCGGCCTGGCCATGCTCCTCTTCGTCCTTCCCGGCGCCACACGGCGGCTCGAGGCCTCCGAGCGAACGCGCCTCCTAGCCGCCGTCCTGGTGCGCTTCTCGCCCCTCGCGCTGGCGTGCGTGATCGCGCTGGCGGCCACCGGCGTGACGCAGCCGCTGATCGACATGGGCGGCCTCTCGCCGGTGCTGGACACGGCCTTCGGGCGCGCCGTGCTCATCAAGTTCGGCCTCCTGACGGCGCTCGTGGCGCTGGGCGCGATCAATCGCCAGCGCGTGGTGCCGGCCCTGCGCCGCCTGGCCGCCGGCGGCGAGTCGCCGGGCGCCGCGGGGCGCCTGCTGCGCCGCACGCTGCGCGCGGAGGTCGCGCTGGTCGTCGTCGTCCTCGGGGTGACCTCGGCGCTGGTCAGCTACGCGCCGCCGAAGTCGGCGGCCAGCGCCCCCGTCTCGGTCACGAAGCGAATGGGGCCGATCGAGCTGCAGACGACCGTCGATCCCGCGCGCGCGGGCGCGAACCAGCTCCACGTCTACCTCTTCGATGCGCGCAGCGGGACGCCGTACGCGAGGACCAAGGAGCTGACGGTGCAGGCGTCGCTGCCCGCCAAGGGCATCGGCCCCCTGCCGGCGACGATGAGCAGGGCCGGCCCCGGTCACTACGTCGCCAACGCACTGCTGCTCCTTCCCGCGGGCGATTGGACGCTGACGCTCACCGATCGCGTGTCGGACTTCGACGAGTACACGACGACGGTGAAGGTCCGCGTGCGATGAGCGCGCCCCCGGCCGTCCCGCCTGACCGCGGGCGCGCCGGTGCGCGGCCATCCAGTCCTGTCCATGCCGACGATCCAGAGAAGGAGCACCCGAACATGCATCACAAGATCGCGATCCTCGCGGCCACCAGCGCGCTCGTCGTGCCCGCGGCTGCGAGCGCTCACGTCAGCCTGCACCCCAACCTCGTGCCCAGCGGCGCCAACGCCACGCTCGACATCCGGGTGCCCAACGAGATGGACACCGCCAAGACCACCAAGCTCCAGGTCAAGTTCCCGCCGGGCTTCATCGGCGTCGCGACTGAGCCGCCGCCGGGCTGGACGTCCAAGGTCCTGACGTCGAAGCTGGCCAAGCCGGTGCAGACCGACGACGGACCGGTCGACACGCAGGTCAGCGAGGTGCAATGGAACGCCGGCTCGGGCGCGGGCATTCCACCCGGGCAGTTCGCGAACTTCGCCATCTCCGTCGCCGTGCCGGGCCGGCCCGGGCAGGTGCTCACCTTCAAGACGCTCCAGACCTACAGCAACGGCAAGGTCGTGCGCTGGATCGGGGCGCCGGACTCCGACGAGCCCGCGCCGACGATCGACGTCGCGGCCAAGGGCGGGGTCATCGAGGACGTCGCGGGCAAAGAGGCGGGCCCCGGCCCGGTGCCCGCAGGCGCTCCGCACGCCACGGCCGCCGCCCCCGCCGCGACCCGGACCGTCGTCGAGAAGACGTCGCAGAGCGGCACGCTGGCGGTGATCGCGCTGATCGCCGGGCTGCTCGGGCTGGCCGCCGGCGCCGCCGGGCTCACGGCCGCCCGGCGCGCACGGGGAGATGGCCGCTCGGTGACATGAGGGACCTCACGGACCCACGGCCTCGCTCCCCGACCGGTCTTGACCGTGCGAGGACACGCCGTCAGCGCGTCTCCACGATGCGGATGTTGTTGCCCGACGGGTCGCGCAACGCGGCGTCGACGCCGTACGGGCGATCGGTCGGCTCCTCGGTGAACTCCACGCCTCGGCTCTTGAGCTCGTCGTAGCTGGCCCGGCAATCGTCGGAGGAGAAGAACAGGCCGCCGGCCGCGCCCTTGGCCATCAGCGTCCTGAGCTGGCCGGCGGTGTCGTTGTCGAAGACGGGCGGGCCGGGCACGACCATGAGCGCGAGCGCGACGTCGGGCTGGCCGGGCGGCCCGACCGTGAGCCAGCGGAAGTTGCCCATCTCCGCCACCGTGACGTCGTCGCGGACCTCCATCCCGAGCTTCTCGGTGTAGAAGGCGAGGGCCTCGTCCTGGTCGTGAACCCAGACGTTGACGTGGCTGAGGGTCTTGAGCATCGGCATCCTCCAGGTGGTCGAACGGTGCGTCGA
The DNA here is from genome assembly GCA_036379935.1 of Solirubrobacteraceae bacterium. GTDB lineage: Bacteria > Actinomycetota > Thermoleophilia > Solirubrobacterales > Solirubrobacteraceae > JAOPZW01. Next base: position 22,193 of record DASVFT010000123.1, read on the forward strand.
CCACGCTAGCCCTGGCGCGCGCGGCTGTCTTCTCCAAACGTGCTGGACTGCGGGCGGTCCCACGCGCGCAGCACGCAGGTGGGGATCCGCGCGCGCGCCGTCGCGGGCGGGTGCGCCGCCCGGTAGGCGGTGGGCGACAGGCCGAAGGCGCGCCCGAAGCTGGTGGTGAACGAGCCGACGCTGCTCAGCCCGACGGTGAGGCAGACGTCGGCGACCGTGCGGTCGGTGTTGCGCAGCAGCGCGGCCGCACGCTCGAGGCGGCGCGTCAGCAGGTACTGGTGGGGCGTCTCGCCGAAGGCGCGGCGAAACTCGCGGCTGAAGTGCGAGCGCGAGAGGTGGGCGGCGCGGGCGATCGCCGGCACGTCCAGCGGCTCGCGGTAGCGCGCGTCGATGAGGTCCTTCGCCCGCAGGAGGTGCCGAGCGGGAGGGACGGGGGCCATGGCAGGAGTGTGCCTAACCGAACCGTCGACGTGCCGGCGCGCCGCTAGCTTGCCCGGACATGGACGCTGATGCGATCCTCGTCGAGGGACTCGTGAAGTCCTATGGCTCGGTGCGGGCTCTGTGCGGCGTGGACTTCGCCGCGCAGACCGGCACCGTCCTCGGCCTGCTCGGACCCAACGGCGCCGGCAAGACGACCGCGGTGCGGATCCTCTCCACGCTGCTCGAGCCCGACGCGGGCAGCGCCCGGGTCGCGGGGCTCGACGTCGTGCGCGACGCCGCGGCGCTGCGCGCCAAGATCGGCCTGGCCGGCCAGTACGCGGCCATCGACGAGAACCTCACGGGCTTCGAGAACCTGGAGATGGTCGGCCAGCTCTACCACCTGCGGCGCGCCGAGGCGCGCGCCCGCGCGGCACAGCTGCTCGAGCGCTTCGAGCTCACCGACGCCGCCAAGCGCCCCGCGAAGACCTACTCCGGCGGCATGCGCCGCCGGCTCGACCTGGCCGCCGCCCTCGTGGCTCGCCCGCCGGTGCTCTTCCTCGACGAGCCGACGACGGGCCTGGACCCGCGCGCCCGGATCTCGATGTGGGAGACCATCGAGTCGCGCGCCGCGGCGGGGGCCACGGTGCTGCTCACCACGCAGTACCTCGAGGAGGCCGACCGGCTGGCCGACCGCATCGTCGTGGTCGACCACGGCAACGTGATCGCCGAGGGGACGTCCGACGAGCTCAAGGACCGTGTCGGCGGCGAGCGCCTGGAGGTCGAGCTCGAGGACCCGGCCGACGCCGAGCGCGCCACCGCGGTCCTGGCCCAGCTCTCCGGCGAGCGCCCGTCGCTCGACGGTCGCACCGTCGCCGTGCCGATCCGCCGGCGCTCGGGCGTCATCGCCGACGCGGTCCTGCGCCTGACGGACGCCCACGTCGGGCTCGAGGACATCACGCTGCGCAGGCCGACGCTGGACGACGTGTTCATCGCGCTGACCGGGCACGGGGCCGAGGAGGAGCCTGCCGGCGAGACGGCGGAGGAGGTGGCGGCGTGAGCGGGCTGGCGATGAGCGTCTCGGACACCCTCGTCCTGGCGCGCCGCAACCTGAGGCGCATCCCGCGCCAGCCCGACCTGCTGGTCGCCTACACGGTCCAGCCGGTCATGTTCGTGCTGCTCTTCGTCTACGTCTTCGGCGGAGCCATCCAGACGCCGGGCTTCGACTACGTCGACTTCCTGATGCCCGGCATCATCGTGCAGTCGATCGCCTTCGGCGGCTTCGTGACGGCACTCGGGCTCTCCGAGGACGTGCAGAAGGGCCTCATCGACCGCTTCCGCTCGCTGCCGATGTCGCGCGCGGCGGTCCTCGCGGGGCGCACGTTCTCCGACATCCCCCTGAACTGCCTGTCGCTCGTCGTGCTCTTCACGGTCGGCTTCATCGCCGGCTTCAACTTCGTCGACGCCAGCCTCGGCGAGATCGTCCTCGGCATCGTGCTGCTGCTCGTGCTCGGCTACGCCTTCTCGTGGATCTTCGCCCTCATCGGCCTGTTCTCGTCCTCGCCGGAGACCGCGAACTCGATCGGGTTCACCGTTCTCTTCCCGCTGACCTTCGCCTCGTCGGTGTTCGTCCCCGTCGACTCCATGCCCGACGGCCTGCGGCAGTTCGCGGAGGCCAATCCGTTCACCACGGTGTCGGACGCGGTACGGGCGCTGTGGCTGGGCACGCCGGCCCACACCGACATCTGGATGGCCTTCGTGTGGTGCGCCATCCTGACCGCCGTCTTCGCCCCGCTGGCCGTGGCCCGCTACCGCCGCGTCGCGGCGCGCTAGCGTCGGGGCATGGCAACGAAGACCGACTTCACCGAAGAGGAATGGACCCGGCTCGGGCGCGCGCCCGTGGTGGCGGGCATGGCGATCTCCCTGGCCGACCCCGGCGGGCCGATCGAGACGATCAAGGAGTCGAGCGCGGCGCTGCGGACGGTGCTCGAGGCGGCCCAGAGCGGCAGCTACGGCGACTTCGTCCAGGCGGTCGCGCGTGACTTCGCCGAGAAGGCCCGGCACCGTGTGAACCCGATGGCGGGGTTCAGGCCCAAGGGCCCGGGAGCGGGCGAGGAGGTCCTCGAGGAGCTGCGCGCGGTCAACGCGCTGCTGGCCGAGAGGACCACGCCCGAGGAGCGCGAGCACTTCCGCGAATGGCTGAAGACCGCGGCCCAGCGCGCGGCCACCGCCGCCAAGGAAGGCGGCTTCCTCGGCTTCCGCGCCGAGCGCGTCTCGGAGCGCGAGCAGCAGATGCTCGACCGGCTGGCCGAGGTCTTCCACGCCGACTGACGATCAGCGCTCGTGACCGGCGAGGTCGTGGTCGGCGAGCGCGGCGGGATCGGTGATCCCCAGCTTGCGGCGCGCGCGCTCGGCGAACCCCGCTGAGCCCAGCCGCACGACGAGCGCCGGCCAGGGGTTGGGGGCGACCTCCATGCTCCAGCCGGGCTGCACCTCGGCCATGAGCCGTCCGTCGACCTCGAGCGCGACCGGGGCGCTGGTCGGCAGCACCTCGACCCCGAGCCACTCGTCGTCGCCCAGCACCACGGCCCGGTTGAACAGGCCGTGGGGCGCGTCGGGCGTGACGATCATCGCGCGCGTCTGGGGCGAGACGATGGGCCCGCCGGCGGCGAAGCTGTAGGCCGTCGAGCCCGACGGGGTGGCGGCGATGACGCCATCGCTCGCGTAGCGGACGAGGAGCTGGCCGTCGACGCTCAGGCCCAGCGCCGCCTGCCCGCGCCCCGGCACGCGGCTGAGGACCACGTCGTTGTAGGCGACCTGCTCGCGCAGCTGCCCGTCCTCGCGCCACGCCGCGCTGAGCGTGAAGCGCTCCTCGACGGCGAACGCGCCGGTGGCGACGGCCTGGAGCGCGTCGGGCAGCTGCTGGGCGTCGACCTCGGTGAGGTAGCCGAGCCGGCCGAGGTTGACGCCGAGCACGGGCACGCCGACCGGCGCCGCGGTGCGCAGGGCTCCCAGGAGCGTCCCGTCGCCGCCCAGGGCCAGCACGAGGTCGCAGTCGACCGCGAGGTCCGCGAGCTCGCGCCGCGCCACCGCCTCGGGCAGGCGCGGGTCGTCCGGCCCGGCGAGCGCGACGCCGGTGGCATTCGCCCACTCCACGACGGCCTCGACCGCGGCATGGACGTCGCGTCGCGGGTGCAGCACGAGGCTCAGCCGCCGTGGCGGATCCGTCTCGCCATCCGGCGGCGTCGCAGTCATCGCCGCACACTTCAGCACACGCCACAGCGGGCGCAGGTCCCGCCCCGCGCGGCGAGCGCGGGCTGGACGCCGCGCGCTGGCTCGACCGCCGATCAGGCCAGGCGGTCGTGGTCCTCGAGCGTCGACTGCAGAATCGCGATCAGCTCGACCAGCCGATGGCGCGTGAGCCCCACGCGGGCAAGCGTGTGGATCGGGACGTGCGAGGCGGTGCGCGCCTCCTCGCGGATCTGCTCGGGCGTCCCGACGACCGGCGGGCCGGTGACCTGCCCCAGCGTGAGGACGAACTCGTTCGGCTGGTGCTGGGCCAGGAAGTGGTTGGCAAAGACGATCGGCTGCTCCTCGAAGTCGATCCACTCCAGGGCGCCAAGCTCCTCAACGGATGTGCTCATGACCTTCCTGCGGATAAGCCGGCGCGGGGCGGCGTCAAGCGGCCGCCGCCAGCGCCGCGCGCTGGCGCGCGGCGCGCACGGCCTGCGTGAGCGTGTCCATGTCGTAGGCGCCGTAGTGGCGGCGGCCGTTGATGAAGAACGTCGGCGTGCCCGACACACCGCTGGCGTCGGCGCTGGCCACGTCGCGCGCCACGCGCGGGGCGTGGACGCGGTGGCGCAGCTCGTCCCAGAAACGGTCGAGGTCGAGCCCGAGCTCCTCGGCGTAGCGCCCCAGGTCGACCGGTCGCAGCGCGTCCTGATGGGCGAGCAGCGTGTCGTGCATGTCCCAGAACCTGCCCTGCGCCCCTGCCGCCTCGGCGGCCTCGGCCGCCATCTGCGCGTGCGGGTGGACGTCGTTGAGCGGCAGGTGGCGCCAGACGTAGCGCAGGTCATCGCCGAAGGAGAGCAGCAGCTCGCGGACGACCTGCTCCGCCTGCCCGCAGTAGGGGCACTCGTAGTCGCCGTACTCCAGGAGCGTGACCGGCGCGTCATGCGGGCCACGGATGTGATCGACCTCGGGATCGACGTCGTCGGCGAGGTCGGGGATGTCGTCGACCGTGCCCAGCAGCTGCCGCGCGCGGGCCGAGGCGGGGATGAGGGCGATGAGGCGGAAGGTCAACCACGACATGGCGGTCGCTCCCACCGCGGCGCCGAGGATGCCGAGCTTCGCCTCCTCGAGGCTGCGGCCCTCGAAGGCGAGGCTCGCGATCAGCAGCGAGACCGTGAAGCCGATGCCCGCCACCGCCCCCACGCCCGTGAGCCCGGGCCAGGTGATGGGCAGCCGTCCGCGCCCGATGACGCTGCCCAGCCACGACGCCGCGACGATGCCGACCGGCTTGCCCACGACGTATCCCACGAGGATGCCGAGGGTGATCGGCGAGCTCATCGCGTCGCTGAGCAGGCCGCCGGTGAGGTGGATCCCCGCGTTGGACAGCGCGAAGAGCGGAACGATGACGTAGCTCGTCCAGGGGTGCAGGCGGTACTGGAGGCGCTCGTTGGCCGAGATCGCGGAGACGAGGCTCAGCTGCGCCGAGCGCGCCAGCTCCGGCGTGGGCTGCTCGCGGAACGACCGCACGAGGGCGGTGACGCGCTCGAGGTCTGAGCGCGCCGGTGGATAGGCGGTGGTCACCAGCCCGATGGCCAGCCCGGCGATCGTCGGGTGGATGCCCGACTCGAACATCGCCACCCACATGGCGGTGCCCACCACCGCCGCCGCCGCGGTCCGTCCCACGGGCGCGAAGCGCAGGGCGACGAGCACGACGAAGAGGCCCACGGCGACCGCGAGCGCGACCAACGACACGTCGCTGCTGTAGGCGGTGGCGATCACGAGCAGGCCACCGAGGTCGTCGACGATGACGAGGGTCAGCAGGAAGACGCGCAGGCGGGTGGCGCCGCGTGGCCCGACCAGCGCGAGCACGCCGAGCGCGAACGCCGTGTCGGTCGACATCGCCGCGCCCCAGCCGTGCGCTCCCGGGCCGCCGGCGTTGAAGGCCAGGTAGATCGCCACCGGGCACGCCATCCCGCCCAGCGCGGCGATGACCGGCAGCGCCAGGCGCGAGCGCTCGCGCAGCTCCCCCACGTCGAGCTCGCGCTTGGCCTCCAGTCCGACGACCAGGAAGAAGAGCGTCATGAGGCCGTCGTTGACCCAGTGGCGCAGATCGGCGGACAGCGACCAGCCGTCGAGCGTGATGGCGAACTTGGTGGCCCAGAACGACTCGTAGGAGTCCCACCACGGCGAGTTGGCCCACACCAGCGCGGCGAGCGCCGCGCCGAGGAGGACGATCGCGCTGCCCGTCTCCGTGCGCAGGAAGTCGCGCACCGGCGCCGCGAGGTTGCGTGCCCACGCGGTCCGGCCCGTCAGCGGCGTCGCTTGCGCGTCGGCCATCGCACAAGGATGACCGCAGCGGCGCTGCTACCGCCCGACCGAGGCGCCCGCCGCGGCCGAGGTGAGCGCCTCCAGCGAGGCGCGCACGCCACGCGGCAGCACGATCACCGGGCACTTGGCCGCGGTCGCGATGCGGCGCGACACCCCTCCCAGCAGGACCGCGCGCAGCGGGCCGTAGCCCCGCGATCCGCACACCAGGAGGTCGAGGTGCTCCGACACGTCGACGAGGACCTCGGCCGGATCGTCGTCGACGAAGGCCTCGACCTCGATCGCCACGTCGTCGCTCAGGCCGGCCACGACGGCCTGGAGCGCGCGCTCGGCGCGGACGCGATGCTCGCCCTCGACCTCCTCGATGCTCTTGGCCGGGCGCACGCCGAGGTGGGGCTCGGTCTCGGCGTACATCCCGAGGTGGCGCTTGACGACCGTGAGGACCCGCAGCCGCGCGCCGGCGCGCCGCGCCAGGGCATGGGCGCCGCGCAGCGCCTCGCGGGCCTCCTCGCTGTCGACGTAGGCGGCGCCGATCGTCCGGACTCCGCCCCGGGGCGCCCAGCCGTGCGGGACGAGCGCGATAGGGCACGGCGCGCCGTGCATGAGCCGCCTGGCGGTGGACCCCGGCCGCAGGCGATCGAGCGGGGCGTCCACCGTCGAGCCGATCACGAGCAGGCCGGCATCCTCGGCCTCGGCCGCCTCGTGCAGGGCACGCGCCGCGCTGATGCCCTTGAGCTCGATGCACCGCACCTCGAGGTCGTCGGCCGCGAGCTCCGCCTCGACCTCGTCGAGTGCCTGCAGCGCCCCGGTGGCGAGCTCCTCGTCCATCTGCCCCGACCCGAGGCGATCGAGCGCGGTCGCGCTGAGCGACACGCTGGCGATGACGAGCGGGGCGCCGGTGCAGCGCACGGCGGCCACGCCGAAGTGGACCGGCGCCCGGTCTCGCGTCCGCGGGTCATAGCCGACGAGAATCGGTTTGCTCACCGTCACGCTCCCTGCTTCGGCCTCCCCGTCAGACGACTAGGGCGTTGCCGCCCCCGTTCAAGCCGAAGGTCGACGTCGCGGCGGCGCGCATCTTCTCGAGCGCCGATTGCTCGATCTGGCGGACGCGCTCGGCGCTGACGCCCATGCTGGCGCCCAGCTCGCGCAGCGTCTTCTCCTGGCCGTCGAGGCCGTAGCGCGCGCGCACGATCGCGCTCTCGCGCTCGCTGAGCTCGCGCAGGAGGCAGGGAAGCTGATCGATGCCGTAGCGCAGGACGACCTGCTCGAACCCCTCCTGGCCCCGCGCGTCGCTCAGCAGCTCGCCGAACGTGCTGCCACCGTCCTCGCCGTTGACGGGCTCCTCGAGGGCGCGGGCCGGGCGCTCCGCGGTGAAGAGGCTGTGCACCTGGTCGACGGTCAGGCCGGCCGCGTCCGCGAGCTCCTTGAGCGTCGGCTCGGCACCGTGGGCCTGCGCGTACTCGCGTTGCCGGTCCTTGAGGCGGGCGAGATGGCGCAGGGCGCGATCGGAGAGAACGACTGGGCGGCTGAGCTCGGAGACGACCTGCTGCATGGCCTGACGCACCCACCAGGAGGCGTAGGCCCAGAACGGCGTGCCGCGGCTGGGGTCGAAGCGGTCGAGCGCGCGGAGAAGGCCGACGACACCTTCCTGCATGAGCTCTGCGCGATCCACCGAGGCGGTGTCGCGATAGATGCGAGCGACGCTGCCCACGAGCGGCAGGAAGGCCTCGACGAAGCGGTCGCGCATGTCGGGGTGGCCGGTGCGGGCGGCGAGCACGAGCTGACGCTCGGCGCCCAATGACTCGTACTGGTCGGACGGATGCGTGTCGAGCATGTCGTGTGTCCTGACCTGAGGGAGGGTGGGCGCCTCACCCTGGCGACTTCAGGCCCCGCGGTCTTTGTGGATGTCCACAAACTCGTGCCGGAATGCGCGCGTCATGCACACGCCCTTGTCGAGGCGCCGATTCGGCCTATTTCCGGTCCAGGGAGCATGGCGGGCTCAGAGCACCCCACATGGGCAACCGCCGTCCGGCTGGGCGAGCACGCGTG
>DASVFT010000124.1:0-6007 GCA_036379935.1 Solirubrobacteraceae bacterium
GTCGTGCGCCCGCCCACCCCGCGCGCGAAGGACAAGCAGGTCGCCGACGACGGCACGCTCGACTCCGACGAGCAGGAGGCGAACGAGCTGCGATGAGCAAGGAGCGCGTCAACCCGCCGCCGGAGTACCTCTACAAGCACAAGAACAGAATCTTCGGCGTGATGATGATCGGCTGGTTCATGGCGCTGATGGACCAGTCGATCATGAACATCGCGGTCCCGGAGCTGCTCGACGACTTCGACACCGACCTGCGCAACGTCACCTGGACGGTGACCGCCTACGCGATCGTGTTCGCGATCCTGCTGGTCGGCTCCGGCAAGCTCGCCGACCAGTTCGGCCGCAAGAAGTTCTTCATCGCCGGCATGTTCATCTTCACGCTCGGCTCCGCCCTGTGCGCGACCTCGTGGGAGATCGGCTGGCTGATCGGCTTCCGCGCCTTCCAGGCGGTCGGCGCGGGCCTGCTGGCGCCGCTCGGCTTCGCGATGACGATGCTCGTGTTCCCGCCCGAGGAGCGCGGCAGAGGGCTCGCCACGATCGCGGTCGTGGCGCTCGTCGCCGGTGGCGTCGGGCCCGTGATCGGCGGCGTGCTGATCGAGCTGCTGAGCTGGGAGTGGATCTTCCTGATCAACGTGCCGCTCGGCGTGATCGGCATCGTGCTCGGCCTGCGCTGGTGGCCGGAGACGTACGACCTCACGACCACGAAGCGGATCGACATCGTCGGGATGCTGCTGCTCGGCGCGGCCGTCTTCTTCCTCACGTTCGGCCTCAGCGAGGGCAACGCGCGCGGGTGGGACAACGCGAGCGTGCTGTTCTTCATCCAGCTGTCGATCTTCCTGTTCCTCGGCTTCTACGCCTCGCAGCGGATTGGCAAGACGCCGATGCTGCCGGCGGCGCTCACGAGCAACCGCCAGTTCGTCTCCGCCAACGTCGCGATGCTGCTGCTCGGCGCGGGCGCGCTCGGGTCGCTGCTGATCATCTCGCTCGTGCTCGTGAACCTGTGGGGCTACACGCCGCTCGAGGCCGCGCTCGCGATGCTGCCGATCGGTGCCTTCGGCGGGCTCGCATGGCCGATCGTCGGCAAGGGCGCCGACCACCTCGCGCCCTACCGCATGGCGATGCCGGCGCTGCTGCTGATGGCCGCGGGCCTGGTCTGGCTGTCGTTCCTGCCCGCGACGTACGAGGGGCAGCTCGACTACTGGCTCGTGCTGCCGGGGATCGCGTTGATCGGGCTGGGTGTCGGCGTCGCCTTCCCCGCGATCAACGTCGGCGCGATGGGCGCGGCCGCCGGCCCCCACGTCGGCGTCGCGTCCGGGGTCGTGAACATGTTCCGCCAGATCGGCGCGGCGCTGGGCATCTCGCTGCTGATCATGGTCTTCACGACGACGGCCGGCTGGCACCTCACGTGGAAGAAGGACCACCTCGAGGACACCGCGTACGTCTACGCGGTCCCGTACCCGGTGCTGTACGGGATGGTCGGGCACGACCTCGCGATGTTCGCGGGCGCCGTCCGCCGCGAGGAGCACGCGCCGACCGGCTTCAACCGCTGGGTGCGGCGCGAGAGCGCCGGCATCGCGCGCGACGGCTACGCGTGGGCGTTCCGCATCGCCGCGCTGCTGCTGCTGCTGGCGCTGCCGTTCGCGCGGCGGATGACGCTGACGCCGGCCGAGGTGCGCGCGAGAGTGATGGCGATGATGAGAGCCGCCGCGGCCGCCAGAGCGGCGGCCGCCGCCGCCGCCGGCGCCGCGCCGGAGCCCGAGCTGGCGGGCGCGGTGGCCGGCGCGCCGCCGCCCGTGCCGGCGCCGGGCGGCGCCGGCACCTCGCCGCTCGTCGGCGCGCTGCCGGGCACCTCCATGAGCGCGCGCATCAGCGAGCTGGAGGAGCAGCTGCGCGCGCTGCGCGCGCAGGTCGGCGGCAACGGCGACGGCGCGCGCCGCGAGCAGGACGGCCGGGGCGCTGAGTGACGCCCGGCCCGCCGGCGGCCGCTCAGCGCTCGGCAGGCTTCAGCAGCGCGTCGAGATCGGCCGTGTGCCCGTGCGCGTCGAACGCTCCGAACCGCGAGAAGAGCCGGTGCTCCGGCCCGTGGTAGTCGGACGAGCCCGTCTTCAACAGACCGAGCTCGTCGCAGCGCTGCGCAAGCAGGTCAGTCTGCTCCGGCGTGTGCGTGACGTAGAAGCACTCGACGCCGTCGAGCCCGTGCTCGCGGAACAGGTCGATCGCCTCGAGCACCTCGGCGTCGCTGTCGAGGTCCCAGTACGGATGCGCCCAGATCGCGACGCCGCCGGCCTCGTGGATCCACTGGATCGCCTCGATCACGGTCGGATGCGTGCGCGCGAGGTACGCGGGCTTGCCGGGGATCAGGAAGTCGGGCAGGAACGAGGAGACGTCGTCGTAGCCCTCGGCCGCGAGTCTGTCCGCGTTCGCCGGGTGGCTCAGCACGGCCTGCGTGAGGTGCGGACGGCCGATCGGCTTGCCCGCCTGCCGGCGCGGCTCCAGCACCGAGTCGTCGACCCGCCAGCCGAGCTCCTCGAGCTTGGCGCCCATCCGCTCGGCGCGCAGCTCGCGGTCGGCGCGCGCGGCGCGCAGGCGCTCGGCGAGCGTGGCGTCGTGGTGGTCGATCCCGTAGCCGAGCACGTGGAGGTCCTCGTAGCGGCCGAAGACGGCCGAGATCTCCGTCGCCGGCACGATCTCGACGCCGTGCTCGGCGCCGGCGGCGATCGCCTCGTCGACGCCGTCGACGGTGTCGTGGTCGGAGAGGGCCAGCAGCTCGATGCCGGCGGCCGCTGCGTTCGCGACGACCTCCGCGGGCGGCAGCGCCCCGTCGGAGTGCAGCGAGTGGGATTGAAGCTCGTAGGTGGGGAGGCTCATGGCGCGCGAGGATATCGGGCGCCCGAGCTCCGGCGGGCCGCGCGCACGGCGGGGCGGGGCCGGTTCCACCCCGAGCCGGCCCGCGATTATGGGACGATCTGCGCGTGACGACGAGCACCAACGTGACCTGGCACGCAGGGGTCGTCGAGCGCACGCAGCGCTGGGAGTCGATCGGGCAGCGGGGGGCGACGGTGTGGTTCACCGGCCTGCCGGCGTCCGGCAAGTCGACCGTCTCGGCGGCAGTCGAGGCGGAGCTGGTGCGCGCCGGCCGCGCCGCCTACCGGCTCGACGGCGACAACCTGCGCCACGGCGTCTGCGGCGACCTCGGCTTCACCGCCGAGGATCGCGATCGCAACGTGCGCCGCACCGCCGAGGTCGCGCGCCTGTTCGCCGACGCGGGCGTCGTCGCGCTCGTGTCGGTCGTCTCGCCATATGCGGCGGCGCGCGCGTTCGCGCGCGAGCTGCACGAGCGCGACGGCTTGCGCTTCATAGAGGTGTTCGTCAACACGCCCATCGAAGTGTGCGAGGAACGCGATCCGAAGGGGCTGTACGCGCGCGCGAAGGCCGGCGAGCTGCAGGGCTTCACGGGCGTCGACGACCCGTACGAGCCGCCGCTCGCGCCCGACGTCGAGCTGCGCTGCCTCGACGTCGAGCTCGCTGTCGAGAGAGTCCTCGAAGCGCTCGACGGCACGGCTGAGCCACCCGGCGGCGCATAGCCGCCGCGCCCGCGCGCCATCCCGCGCCCCCGCCTGGCATGGTTCCGCCATGGCGGACGGCCATCTGATCCTGGTCGCGGGCGCGCTGCTCACCGCGGGCCTGGCGGCCTCGCTGCTGGCCGGGCGCCTGCGCTTGCCGTCGCTCGTGCTGTTCCTCGGCGTCGGGATGGCGGTCGGCAGCGACGGCCTCGGGTGGGTCGACTTCGGCAACTACAAGCTCGCGCGCGACATCGGCATCGTCGCGCTCGCGCTGATCCTGTTCGAGGGCGGCCTCAACGCCGGCTTCGACGAGATCCGCCCGGTGCTCAAGCCGGTGATCAGCCTCGCCTTCCTCGGCACGCTGATCACCGCCGCGATCTGCGGGCTCGCCGCCACCTGGCTGTTCGACTTCACGCTGCTGGAGGGCCTGCTGCTCGGCGCGATCGTCTCCTCGACCGACGGCGCCGCGATCTTCGCGATGCTGCGCGGCTCGTCGCTGAGACGCAAGCTGGCGCGCACGCTCGAGGGCGAGGCCGGCATGAACGACCCGGTCGCGGTGCTGCTCGTCGTCGGCTTCATCGACTGGATCGAGCAGCCCGGCTACGGGGCCGCCGACATGGTGTGGCTGTTCGTGAGAGAGGTGACGATCGGCGTCGCCGCGGGCGTCGCCGTGGGCGCCGCGGCCGTGTGGGCGTTCAAGCGCGTGCAGCTTGCGACGCCGGGCCTCTACCCGGTCGCCTCGATCGCGACCGCGGCGCTCGCGTTCGGCGCCGCCGACACGTTGCACGGCTCGGGCTTCCTCGCGGTGTACCTCGCGGGCCTCGTGCTCGGCAGCGCCACGATCCCCGCGCGCCAGACGATCGTCGCCTTCCATCAGGGGATGGCGTGGATCGCGCAGCTCGGGATGTTCCTCGTGCTGGGGCTGCTGGTGTTCCCGAGTCAGTTCGGCGAAATCGCCGTCGAGGGAACCGTGCTGGCGCTCGTGCTGGCGCTCGTCGCACGGCCGCTCGCCGCGCTCGTCGCGACGTTCGGGCCGTTCGGCCTGCGCGACCGCGCGGTGCTCGGCTGGGCCGGCCTGCGCGGCGCCGTGCCGGTGGTGCTCGCCACCTTCCCGGTGATCGCCGGGATCCACGACAGCGGCGAGTACTTCAACATCGTCTTCTTCGCGGTGCTGCTGTCGACCGTCCTCCAGGGCGCGACGATCGATCCGGTCGCGCGCCGGTTGGGCGCGACGACGACCACCACGCCGCTCGCCTCGAGCGCGCTCGCGGAGACGGGCACGATCCGCCAGCTCGGCGCCGACGCGATCGAGGTGGAGGCGGCGCCGGGCGACGCGCTCGTCGGCCACCGCATCCGCGACCTCGGGCTGCCGCGCGAGGCAATCGTCAACGTGATCGTGCGCGACGGGCAGGCGATCCCGCCGCGCGGCTCGACGCGGATCGAGGCGGGCGACCGCCTGCACGTGCTGATCCGCCGCGAGGAGATGGACACGATGCGCAGACTGCTGGCGCAGTGGCGCGACGGGCCGGTCGGCCCGCCGCCGCGCCCGCCACGCATCCTCGAGGGCCACGCGCCGGTCTTCAGCGTGCGCCGCTGGGAGGACGGCGACGGCGACCCGGCGCGCCCGCAGCAGGTGGCCGGGCGCGGAGTCGTCGACCGCCTGCGCACGCGGCGCGACCTGCCCGGCGCGCTCGTGCTGCTCGACGACGGCTACTTCGCCGTCACCGGCCCCCTGCTCGCGCTCGGACGCGAGCAGCTGCTGAGCGAATGGGTGCGGCGCAAGGCGCGCGCCGCCGGCGGCGACGCCGAGCGCGCGTGGTGGGAGGAGGTGCTCGGCGCACTGGCTCTCTGACCGGCGTGCGCAATACTCAAGGCGTGACTCCCGCCCGACCCACGGCGGGCGCCTCGGACGCCGATCTCGCCGACGCGCTGAGCCCCCTGCGATCCGATCCGGGCCGCAGCGCCGTGCTGCTCGACGTGGACGGGACGCTCGCGCCGATCGTGCGCTACGCCGAGGAGGCGCACGTGCCCGAGGGCACGCGCAGCCTGCTGATCGAGATCGCCCGCCGCTACGCGGTCGTGGCGTGTGTGAGCGGCCGTCGCGCCTCCGACGCGCGCCGAATCGTCGCGATCGGGACGATCTCCTACCTCGGCAGCCACGGCACCGAGCTGCTGCGGGCCGGCTGGACGGAGCCGGCCATCGACCCCGCCGTGCGCGACTGGGGCCGTCGCATCCAGGCGTTCGGCCGCGAGGCGGACGCGCCCGAGCTGCGGCGCCTGCGCGTGCGGATCGAGGACAAGGGCTCGATCGTCGCCTTCCACTGGCGCGCCGCGCCCGACGAGGAGGCCGCGCGCGCCGCGATCGACGCGATCGCCGCGCGCGCCGAGCAGGCGGGGCTGCGCACGCACTGGGGCCGCAAGGTGCTGGAGGTGCGCCCGCCGGTGCG
>DASVFT010000125.1:0-20289 GCA_036379935.1 Solirubrobacteraceae bacterium
GCCCTTCGTGGCGGCGGGCGCCGCGCTCGTCGCGGTGCAGCCGCTGGCCGCGCCGGTGACGCTCGCGAGCCTCGCACACGCCTGGGTCATCCCCGAGCTCTACGCGCAGCGCGGCGCCAACGTCGTGCGAGCCGGCGGGAGTCGGTTCACCCGGGCGTCGGCCGGCGCCGAGGTCCGCTCCGTCGCCCTGCTCGGCGACCTCGTCGGCCACGAGGCCCGCGAGCTGCACCGGCGCACCGGGCTCGTGCTCGAGCGCGGCCGTCTCGGCGTGTGGCTCGTCGGTCCGGCCGGGGCGCTGCTCGTGCGGCCGGGCGGGCGGCGGGTGCGCTGCTACTGCGTCGGGGTCAACGACCCCGAGCTGCCGTCAGGAGATCGCATCGCCCACCTCCTCCTCGCCCTGCGCTCCGACGAGACGGGCTTCGCCACCGTGGCCAACCTCGCCTTCAGTGGCGCGCGCTGGCGCGTGCGGCGGCGGCTGGCGGCCGCACTGCGGCCCGCCCTCGATGCCGGCGCGGCCGCGGCGCGGGGCCTGGACACCGGGGCCAGGGCGTGAGCCGGGATGTTCGACCGCCGGGCGGTGGCTCGCACGGCGCCGGGACGCGACCATCTCCTCCATGAGCGCTCCCTCCCTCCCCGCCTCCACCGCCCGCGTCCTGCTCGTGGAACGTCGCGACACCGTCGCGCCGCGCGACCCCAACGGGCCGAAGGTCCGCCGCTATCGGCTCGCGCGGCTTCAGCTCAACGGCCGGCCCGCGGGCCGCCCGCGCTACGAGCACCTCCAGCGCAGCTACGACTGACAACCGCGCCTGCGCGCTCCGCCCCGGGAGTACATTTGGGGCATGGAGAACACCGAGAAGTCCGGGCCCTCGTTCGGCGCCCGCGTCGTCGCGGCCGTCGTGCTGGCGATCGCCGCGTATGTCCTCTTCAAGGTCATCATCGGCGTCGTGGCCGCCGTGGCATGGTTCATCGTCGCCGTCGTAGCGGTCATCGCCGTCATCTGGGCGGTGCGCACGCTGTTCTAGGGTGCCCTTCCTCGTCATCTCCTTCTTCTTCGGGCTCGCCGGAGGCGTGATCGGCAAGATCAAGGGCAGCTCGTTCTTCCTGTGGTTCTTGATCTCGGCCATCCCGCCCTACATCGGGCTGATCGCCGCCGTCCTCTACCGCAACGAGCACGAGGAGCTGCACCGCCGGTGCCCGACGTGCGGCAAGGTCGTCGCCCTGCACGACGCGCTGTGCACGCGCTGCGGAGGCGAGCTCGAGTTCCCCGGCACGGTGGTTGCGCCGGTCGAGCCAGCCGCGCGCTGACGATACACTCGGACCCCGCGAGCCGCCGTGGGCGGCTCGATCCGTATCCGAAGACGCAGAGAGGGGTGAATGCGCATGCGCGCGGTCGATGCCGTGATGGAGTGCCTGAAGGCGGAAGGTGTCGACGTCGTATTCGGCCTGCCGGGCGGCGCGAACATCCCCACCTACGACGCCCTGCACGACGTCGGCATCCGCCACGTCCTCGTGCGCCACGAGGCGGGCGGCGGCCATGCGGCCGAGGGCTACGCCAAGGCGACGGGCAAGGTCGGCGTCTGCCTGGCCACGAGCGGGCCGGGCGCGACCAACATCGTCACGCCGGTCCAGGACGCGATGATGGACTCGGTGCCGACGGTGTTCATCACGGGCCAGGTCCGCACGGACCTACTCGGGACCGACGGCTTCCAGGAGGCCGACGTGCTCGGCATCACCATGCCGGCCGTCAAGCACTCGTTCATGATCCAGCACCCGCTGGAGATCCCGCGGGCGATGCACGAGGCCTTCTACCTGGCGCGCTCGGGCCGTCCCGGGCCCGTCCTCGTCGACATCCCGACCGATCTCTCGCGCGCGGACATCCCGTACGAGCCGGTCAACGAGGTGCGCCTGCCGGGCTACCAGCCCACCACCGAGGGCAACACCAAGCAGATCCGCCAGGCCGCCAAGGCGCTGGCCGCCTCGCGGCGTCCCGTGCTGTACGCCGGCGGCGGCGTCGTCAACGCCGACGCGTCAGCCGAGCTGGTCGAGCTCGCCACCGCCGATCGCTTCCCGATCACCTGCACGTTGATGGGCCTCGGCGCCTTCCCGGCGCCGCACGACCAGTGGCTGGGGATGCCGGGCATGCACGGCACGCGCACCGCCAACTACGCCCTCGACGAGGCCGACCTCATCTGCGCCATCGGCGCGCGCTTCGACGACCGGGTCACCGGCAAGCTCAGCGAGTTCGCGCCGCGGGCCAAGTTCATCCACATCGACATCGACCCGGCCGAGATCTCCAAGAACGTCCCGGCGCACATCCCGATCGTGGGCGACGCGAAGAACATCCTGTCCAAGCTGGCGGCCGAGTACCGGGCGCTCGAGGCCGATCGCTCACGCCTGGACGAGTGGTGGCAGCGCATCCACGGCTGGCAGGAGCGCTACCCGCTGCGCTACGACGACTCGACGAGCACCGAGATCAAGCCGCAGTACATGATCGAGGCGCTGCTCGAGGCGACGGGCGGCGACTGCATCCTCACCAGCGACATCGGCCAGCACCAGATGTGGGCGGCCCAGTACTTCCCGTTCAACCGCCCGCGCCAGTGGATCAACTCGGGCGGCCTGGGGACGATGGGCTTCGGCCTGCCCGCCGCCATGGGGGCCAAGGTCGGCTGCCCCGATCAGGTCGTCGCGTGCATCTCCGGCGACGGCTCCTTCCAGATGAACATCCAGGAGCTCGCCACCTGCGCGGAGGAGGGCATCGACGTCAAGGTGTTCATCATGAACAACGGCTACCTGGGCATGGTCCGCCAGTGGCAGGAGCTGTTCTGGGAGCGCCGCTACTCGCACGTCGCGCGCGGACGCTGGCCGGACTTCGTCAAGGTCGCCGAGGGCTTCGGGGCCACGGGCATGCGCTGCACCGACAAGTCGACGCTGGTGGCCGAGATGCGCGAGGCGCTCGAGACGCCGGGCCCCGTCGTCGTCGACGTGGCGGTGACCGAGGAGGAGAACGTCTACCCGATGATCGCGCCGGGCGCCGCCGCGCGCGACATGAGGGGCTGAGCCATGGGCGAGCCGGGAACCAAGAGCGAGGTCCTCAGCCTCGAGGAGCTCGAGGCCGCCGGTGGTGGTCGCACCGGGCGCAAGCACGTCCTGTCGATCCTCGTCGAGAACAAGCCGGGCGTCCTCACCCGCATCGCCGGCCTGTTCGCGCGGCGCGGGTTCAACATCGACACGCTGACGGTCGGGCCGACCGACGACGATCAGCTCTCGCGCATCACGCTGACCGTCGACGGCGCTGTGCACCCGATCGACCAGGTCACCAAGCAGCTGCACAAGCTCGTGAACGTCCTCAAGATCCGCGACCTCGAGCCGCGCGAGACCGTCGCCCGCGAGCTGGCGCTGTTCAAGATCTCCGCCGACGGCGCGCAGCGCGCCGAGGTCATGCAGGTGTGCGAGATCTTCCGCGGCAAGGTCGTCGACGTGGCCAAGCGCTCGATGATCGTCGAGGTGACGGGGACGACGGACAAGGTCGAGGCCTTCGAGCGCATGGTGCGCCCGTTCGGGCTGGTCGAGATGATGCGCACGGGCGAGATCGCGATCAATCGCGGTCGGGGCGAGACGTAGTGTTGCACGTCCTGCTCGCCTTCCTGCCCGTCGCCGCCCTCATCACGATCACGCCTGGCGCCGGCACCGCGATGGTCGTGCGCAGCGCGGTCCGGGGTGGGCGACGGCGCGCGCTGTGGACGACGATCGGCAACTCGATCGGCGTGCTGGCGTGGGGATGCTTCGCGGCGGTGGGAATAGCGGCGGTGGTTGCGACCTCCGCCGAGGCCTTCGCCGCGATCAAGCTCGTGGGCGCCGTCGTGCTGGTCGTGCTGGGCCTGCAGTCGCTGCGTGGCCGCCGCGCCGCCGCCACGGTGGCGGCGCCCGAGGCCGGCGCCCCGCTGCGTGACGGCCTCGTCACGAGCCTGGCCAACCCCAAGCTCGCGGTGTTCTTCGCGGCGCTGTTCCCGCAGTTCGTGCCCGAGGGCGCGTCGGTGCTGAGCTCCGCGCTGCTCATGGCGGCGACGATCGTCGCGCTGGACCTGGTCTGGTACTCGACGGTCGCCTACATGGTGGCGCGAGCGCGGCGGGCCTTCGTCGAGGGCCCGTGGCTGGCTCGAGCCGAGCGGCTCACCGGGGCGGTGCTCGTCGCGCTCGGCGTGCGGCTGGCGCTCGAGCGCCGCTAGCTCTCGTCCGGCGCTGGGGGCGGTGCGTCTGCGCCGGCGGAGGGCTCTCGGTCTCCCGCGGGCAGGTCGCGTCCGCCGTGCTCGACCGCCGCCAGCCGCCCGCGATCGCTCTCGCCGGCGCCGACGCGCTCGCGCTCAGGCGCCCGCGGCGGGCGGCGCTCGGCGCCGTCGGTCAGCTTCTGCATCAGCGGCTTGATGAGATCGATCGGGACGGGCAGGACGATGGTGGAGTTCTGGTTGGTCCCGATCTCCATCAGCGTCTGCAGGTAGCGCAGCTGGAGCGCGGCCGGGTTGCCGCTCATGACCTCGGCCGCCTCGAAGAGGCGCTCGGAGGCCTGGAACTCGCCCTCGGCGTTGATGACCTTGGCGCGGCGCTCGCGCTCGGCCTCCGCCTGGCGCGCCATCGCGCGCTGCATGCCGGTGGGGATGCCGACGTCCTTGATCTCCACCGTCGTGACCTTCACGCCCCACGGCTCGGTCTGGTCGTCGATGATCTGCTGCAGGCTCTCGTTGAGCGTCTCGCGCTCGGAGAGCAGCGTGTCGAGGTCGGCCTTGCCGAGCACCGAGCGCAGCGTGGTCTGGGCGATCTGCGAGGTGGCGGTGCGGACGCGCTCGACCTCGACGACCGACCTCACGGGGTCGACCACGCGGTAGTAGGCGACGGCGTTCACCGTGGCCGGCACGTTGTCGCGGGTGATGACGTCCTGGGGCGGGACCTCGAAGGTCACCGTGCGCAGGTCGACGCGCACCATGCGGTCGATGATCGGGATGAGGAGGACGATCCCCGGCCCCTTCTGGCCGATGAGGCGGCCGAGGCGGAAGACCACAGCGCGCTCGTACTCGCGCAGCACGCGGATCGCCGCGCCGGCCAGCGCGGCGGCCAGAGCGACGATGATGACGAGGGCGACGACGATGGCGGTCATGGCTCGATCTCCCACTCCTCGGCACGGCGAACGGAGAGGACGAGTCCCTGCACGCGCTCGACGACGACCGTGTCGCCGACGTCGAGCTCGTCCTCCATGGACGGTCGGGCGCGCCACAGCGCGCCGTCGATGTAGACCTGGCCCAGCGGCGCCGGGGCGCTGCGCACGACGCCGACGTGCCCGACCAGCGCCTCGGCGCCCGTCCGGGCGCGCGGCCGCGCCGCGGCGAGCGTCGCGCGGGCGATGACGGCGACCAGGGCCAGCGAGGCCACCGCGACGATGGCGGTGACGGCGACGATGAGCGCGAGCCCGCCGCCCGACGCGTCGACGGCGATGGCGGTGCCGGCCACGAGGGCGAGCACGCCGCCGAGGCCGAGTGCGCCGTAGCTGGGCAGGTGGGCCTCGGCGATCAGGAGTCCTGCGCCGGTCAGCAGCAGCGCGATGCCCAGGAGAACCACGGTCTTCCTCTGGATTCATCGTAGCGCCGGGCTCAGGTCGGCTCGCCCACAGGTCCGTAGGTTGGGGCGCCCCTAGACTCTCCGTGGTGCCCTCCGCGCTCGTGCAGGTCATCGGCCGGCCGCTCCTCGACGCGCGCGATCGCGAGCGGCTTCGGGCCCGCGCCGTCGAGGGGGTGCGGCGAGCGCGGCGCGCGGGCGAGTGCCTCGTCTCCATCACCGTGCCGCTGGACCGCAGCGCCGACCCGACCGCGATCGCGTTCGCGTCGCGGCGGCCGGGCGAGGACTGGTTCTGCTTCGAGCATCCCGACCGCGACCGCTTCGCGCTGGCCACGCTGGGGCGCGCGGCGGCGCTCGACGACCACGGCGAGGGGCGCTTCGCGCGCGTCGCGGGGCGCTGGCGCGCGCTCGTTGCCGGCGCGGTGTGCGACGAGGGCGGCCCGGTGGCGGTGGGAGGCTTCGCCTTCGCCCCCGAAGGCGGCACGGCGCCGCATTGGGCCGGCTTCTCGCCTGCCTCGCTGCAGGTCCCCGAGGTGGCGCTGGCCCGTCGCGGCGAGCACGCGACGGTGACGCTGGCGGCCGTCGCCGCGCCCGACGACGACGCCGAGGCGCTCGCCGAGCGCATGCACGCGCGCGCGAGCGCGCTGCGGGTCGCGCCGCTGCCGCTGCTCGACCCCGATCCGGCCGGGCGCTCTCACGTGGTCAGCGCGATGCCGCCTGAGCACTACGAGTCGGCGGTCGCGCGCGCCGTCGAGCGCATCCGGTCGGGTGCGCTGGACAAGGTCGTCCTGGCCCGTGAGGTGCAGGTCCACGCGCCGCGCGCGCACGACGTCGGCGCCGTGCTCGGCGTGCTGCGCGAGGGCTTCCCGTCGTGCTTTTGCTTCTGCGCCGGCCGGGGGGAGAGCGCCTTCGTGGCCGCCAGCCCCGAGCTGCTCGTGCGCCGCGAGGGGATGCGCGCCGGGACGCTGGCCCTGGCCGGCTCCACGCGGCGCAGCGCGGACCCCGCCGTCGACGACTACCTGGGCGAGCAGCTGCTGCGCTCCGACAAGGACCGCGAGGAGCAGGCGATCGTCACCCGGCGCATCGTGCGCGCGCTGCGGCCCCTGAGCGTCTGGGTCACGGAGGCCGAGGAGCCGGTGCTGGTCCGCATGGCCAACATCCAGCACCTGGGGACGCCGATCCGCGCCCAGCTCGCGCGCCCCGTGAGCGCCGTCGAGCTGGCGGGGCTCCTGCACCCGACGCCCGCGGTGGGCGGCGAGCCCTTCGCGGCGGCCGGGCCGCTCATCCCGGCGCTGGAGGGCCTCGACCGCGGCTGGTACGCCGGCCCGGTGGGATGGACCGATGCCAACGAGGACGGCGAGTTCTGCGTGGCGTTGCGCTGCGCCCTGCTCACCGGCGCCGTCGCGCGGTGCTACGCGGGGGTCGGCGTGGTCCGCGACTCGGATCCCGCGGCGGAGCTGGCCGAGACCGAGGTCAAGCTCCAGGCGTTGCTGCCGGTGCTGGCCGGCTAAGCGGCCGCGCCGCGCGCTCGCCGCCACACCCCGACCACCTCCCGGACGGTTGCCTGGCGGTAGGAGATGCGCGAGTCCAGCGGGCGCACGCTGAGGTGGAATCGCCCGGAGTCGACCTGGTCGAGCTCGACCACGAGCGCGTGGAACCGGCGCCCCTTCTTGTCGACCTCGACGATGTCACCCGGGCCGATCCCCTTCGAGCTGCGCCGCGGCGTCGCGGCCGGTGGAGGAGAGGGCAGGAGCGTCGTCTGGCTCATCGTCGCGAAGCTAGCGACGCCACCGGACGGGGCGCACGGTAGGTTGTCGGCAACGGCGATGACGGAGACGGACCCTCCCGAGCTGCGAGGAACAACGGCCCCTACGCGCCCATCAAGCCTCGCCGTCCGGCCCGCGTCACAGGGCTCCAAGAGGCCTCCGTCATGGAGGCGAAGTGCGGTGGCACCGCGGGGACGCCTCCCGCCCGCACCACGAGGGCGATCACCACGTTGGAGGTGCCATCGATGCGACGCGTCCTCGCCGCGCACCAGCGCGAGCATGTCGGCGAGCGGGTGCAGCTGGCCGGCTGGCTGCATCGCCAGCGCCGCCTGAGCCGCGTCAGCTTCCTGATCCTGCGCGATCGCAGCGGCCTGGGGCAGGTCGTCGTCAACGACGCCGACGAGGCCGAGCGTCTCGCGGAGCTGCCGTCAGAGACGGTGCTGACGGTGACCGGGACCGTGGTGGGGGCGGCGAGCGCGCCGGGCGGCGCGGAGCTCCACCACCCGGAGGTGGAGGTCGTGTCGCTGCCCGCCGAGCGTCCGCCGCTCGACCTGTGGCGCCCCAGCCTGTCGGTGGCGCTCCCTACGCGCCTGGACCTGGCGCCGCTGGCGTTGCGCCACCCGCGCGCGCACGCCCTGTTCCGCGTTGCGGCGGCGTCGATCGCCGGCTTTCGCTCGGCGCTCGACGACCTCGGCTTCACCGAGATCCAGACCCCCAAGATCGTGGCGTCGGCCACCGAGAGCGGCGCCAACGTGTTCGCCATCGACTACTTCGGGCGGCCCGCCTACTTGGCGCAGAGCCCGCAGTTCTACAAGCAGGCGATGGTCGCCGTCTTCGAGCGCGTCTACGAGACCGGGCCGGTGTTTCGCGCCGAGCCGCATGACACGCCGCGCCATCTGAGCGAGTACGTGTCGCTGGACGCCGAGCTCGGCTTCATCGTCGACCACACCGATGTGATGGCGGTCGCGCGCGACGCGGTGGCAGGCATGCTCGAGTCCGTCCGGCGACGCGCCGGCGAGGCCGCGGCGCTGCTCGCGCTCGACGTGCCGAGCGTGCCCGCGACCATCCCAGCCGTCCATTTCAGCGACGCGCAGGCGATGATCGCCGCCAACACCGGCGAGGACCTCGCGGGAGAGGCCGATCTCGCGCCTGCGCACGAGCGCTGGCTGGGGGAGTGGGCGCGGCGCGAGCATGGCTCGGACTTCGTGTTCGTCACGGGCTATCCCATGGCCAAGCGGCCGTTCTACACGCACCCCGAGCCGAGGCGTCCCGAGTTCTCCAACAGCTTCGACCTCATCTTCCGCGGCCTGGAGCTCATCACCGGCGGCCAGCGGCTGCACCGCTACGCCGACTACGTCGACGCCCTGAGGGCGGCAGGACAGGATCCGGCCGCCTACGAGCCCTATCTGCAGGCGTTTCGGTTCGGCATGCCGCCGCACGGCGGCTTCGCGATCGGTCTCGAGCGCTGGGTGAGCCGGCTGGCGGGCATCGCGAACGTCCGCGAGACGACGCTGTTCCCCCGCGATCGCCATCGCCTCACGCCGTGAGCCGGGCGGCGACCGCGTCCCAGACGCGGCGGTGCAGCGCCACGTTCTCGGCGCGGTCGGTGCGGACGTGCAGGAGGGTGCCGGGGGCCTCGCGGATGGTGGCGAGATCGGTGACGGGCTCGTAGGCCAGGCCGAAGAGGGCGGCGATGCGCTCGGCGTCGAGGCCGGTGGGGGTGGCGACGTGCTCCTCGAAGGCGTCGGTCTGGGAGGCGAGGGGGAGGAAGTCGAAGATGCCGCCGCCGCCGTTGTCGACGAGGACGATGGTCAGCCCGAGGCCCAGGCGCGGCGCGCAGAGCAGCGCGCCGAGGTCGTGGGCGAGCGCGACGTCGCCGAGGTGGGCGACGACGCGCGCCCCGGCGGCGGCGGCGCCGAAGGCGGCGGCCAGCGTGCCGTCGATGCCGTTCGCCCCCCGGTGGGCGAGCACCCGCGGCGGCACGTCGCGCGCCGGCCAGAAGGTCTCCACTTCGCGGACGGGCATGGACGAGGCGGTGAAGACCGTGAGCTCGGGCGGCAGGGCGGCCAGCGCGCGCGCGACGGCGGGCTCGGAGATGCCGTCGCCGAGCGTCGCGGCGATGGCCTCGGCGGCCGCCGCGTCGGCAGCGCGCCAGGCGTCGAGCCAAGGGGAGGCGGCCTCGCCCGCCCGCTCGCTCTGCGTGCGCGCCCATGCGGCCGGGTCGGCGTCGAGCACGTCGCTCACGACCGCCGCCGGGTCCTGCCAGGCGCCTTCGGGGTCGAAGGCGACCTGGCGCGCGTCGAGGCCGGCCAGCCACTGGCGCAGGGGCTTGGAGGTCGGGAGGTCGCCGATGCGGACGACCGTGTCGGGGCGCTGGGCGGCGGCGAACGTCTGATCGCGCAGGAGCGCGTCGTAGTGGGCGATGGCGGCCGCGCCGCGCCGTGCGCCCGAGAGCGGGTCGGCGAGCAGCGGCGCGCCGAGCGCGGCCGCCGCGCGCGGCAGCGCCTCGCTGAGGCCGTCCTGACGCTCGTGGCGCCCCGCGACGATGACCGCGCGCGGACCCGGATCGAGGTCGATCGCCGCGGGCGCTCCGCTTCGGCGCGCCCGGCGGAGCGGCGTGTCGTCGGCCGGCGGCAGCGACTCGTCGAGGACCAGCGGCTCGCGCAATGGGAAGTTCAGGTGCACCGGGCCCGGGCGTCCCGCGGCCGCGGTGTGGAAGGCGCGGAAGGCGAGCGCGCGCATCCAGCGCAGGCGCTCCGGCGTCGCCGCATGCGAGCCGACCTCGAAGAACCACTTCACCGCGTCGCCGTAGAGCTTGAGCTGGTCGATCGTCTGGCCCGCGCCGACCTCGCGCAGCTCCGGCGGGCGGTCGGCGGTCAGCACGATCAGCGGCACGCGCGCCTCGCGCGCCTCGATCACCGCCGGCAGGTAGTGCGCCGCGGCCGTGCCGCTCGTGCACGCCACCGCGGCCGGGCGGCCGGTCTGCTTGGCGAGGCCGAGCGCGAAGAAGCCGGCCACGCGCTCGTCGACGTGTGACCACGTGGCCAGGCCGGGCTGGCGCGCGAGGGTGAGCACCAGAGGAGCCGAGCGCGAGCCGGGCGACGTGCACGCGCCCGCCAGCCCGCAACGCGCGAGCTCGTCGACGAACGCGCGCAGCAGCAGGTAGGTGTCGGTGGTCTCGGTCAAGATGAGCGGCCGATGCCCGCCACCGTCGTCCTCCTGCACGGCTTCGCCGGGACGGGGCGCGCCTGGGATCCGGTGGCGGAACGGCTGGACTCCGAACGCTATACGGCGCTGGCGCCCGACCTCCGCGGCCACGGCGCCGCGCGCGACGCGCGCCCGATCAGCGTTGCGGCCTGCGTCGCGGACGTCCTGGACGTTGCGCCGCCCCGCTTCGTCCTCGCCGGGTACTCGATGGGCGGGCGCGTGGCCCTGCACGTCGCTCTCGCCGCGCCGGAGCGCATCGAGCGCCTCGTCCTCGTGGCGACCAGCGCTGGCCTCGACGACGCGGCCGAGCGCGCGGCCCGGCGCGCGTCCGACGAGCGCCTGGCGGCCTTCGCCGAGGAGGCGACGATCGAGGCGTTCGCCGACCGCTGGTCGGCCCAGCCCGCGTTCGCCGGCACGCCGCTCCAGGCGGCGCGCCTGTGGCGGGAGGACCTGCTGCGCAACGACCCGCGCTCCCTCGCGGCCGCCCTGCGGGGCCTGGGGGCCGGCACGGTGCCCGCGCTGTGGGACCGCCTCCCCGAGCTCACGATGCCCGCGACCATCGTCGTCGGCGAGCGCGACGCGAAGTACGTCGCTCTCGCGCGCGACCGCCTCCTCGGCGGCCTGCCGCACGCGCGCCTCGTGGTCGTCGAAGGCGCCGGGCACGGGCTTCCGCGCGAGGCGCCCGAGGCGGTTGCCGACGCCATCGCGGCGGGGTAGGGTGCCGCGGCCATGAGCGTCTCCGCGCCCGCTCCCGAGGACCGTCAGGGCGGCACGCTTCGCCGCGAGCTGCACTTCTGGGAGGCGATCGCGCTGTCGATCGCGATCATGGCCCCGACGGCCGCGATGGCCCTCAACGGCACCGTTCCCGCCTCGCTCGTCGGCCGCGCGGTGCCGCTGGCCTTCATCTTCGCCACCGTCGGCGTGATCTTCGTCTCCTGGGCCTTCATCCGCCTGACGGGGCATTTCAGCCATGCCGGCTCCGTGTACGCCTTCTCGGGCGTCACGCTCGGCCCGCGCGCCGGCTTCTTCGCCGGGTGGGCGCTCCTGGGCACCTACCTCGCGTTCACCGCCGCCTCCACGGCCGAGGCCGGGCTCTTCGGCGTGGCCTTCTTCCAGGGGTCGAGCATCTGGGGCGGCGCCGAGTGGCTCGTCATCGCGCTCGTGGCCGGCGTGTTCATCGCCCTGCTGGCCTACAGCGACATCCGCGTCGCGACGCGGTCGCTGCTCGGGCTCGAGGGCATCTCGGTCATCCTGATCGTCCTGCTCATCGTGATCATCTTCGTGAAGCTCCTGGCCGGCAGCGCGCCCCACGAGCAGGGCATCACGACCGACATCTTCAAGCTCCCGTCGGGCACGTCGCTGGACACGGTCGCCACCGCCGCCGTCTTCGGCTTTTTGTCGTTCGCCGGGTTCGAGGGAGCGGCCGCGCTCGGCGAGGAGACCGACAACCCGACCCGCAACATCCCGCGCGCCATCGGCACCGCCGTTCTCGTCGCCGGCGGCTTCTACATCGTCTGCATCATCGCCCAGACCTGGGGCTTCGGCACCGACGCGGCGGGCGTCAAGGCCTTCGCCTCGTCCTCGTCCCCGCTGGGCGACCTGTCCAAGGACTACGTCGGCAGCGCCCTGGCCGACCTGGTCAACCTCGGCGCGACGATCAGCGCCTTCGCCAGCGGCCTGGGCACCGCCACGGCCGGCTCGCGGATCCTCTTCGCCCTGTCGCGCGACGGCTTCGGTTCGCCCCGGCTGGCGCGGGCCTCGCGCCGCACCGGCGCGCCGGCCGGCGCCCTGGCCGTCGTCATGGCCATCGCGCTGACCGTCGTAGTCCTGCAGCGCATCATCGGGACATCTGCCGCCAACGCGTTCTTCTACCCCGGCACGATCGGCGTGCTCAGCCTGCTCGTGGCCTACATCGTCACCAACGTCGGCGCCATCCGCTTCCTCTTCGTGGCCGCGCGCCGCGCGCCGCTGTGGCAGATCGTCATCCCGCTCATCGCCATCGCCTTCCTGGCCTTCACGATCTACAAGAACATCAAGGGCACGGCGTTCCCGTACGACCGCTTCCCGATCGTCGTGGCCATCTGGCTCGTCGTCGGCCTGGCCATCACGGTTGTCTTCCCGGGGCTGACGCGCAGCATCGGCGCCCGCCTGGCCGCGCGCGAGGGGCTGAGCGAGGCCTAGTGGCCGTTCTCTAGACCCCGAGGCCGGGCTGGTCGGGGACCGCGATGGCGCCCTCCTCAACCGGCAGCACGGTCAGCTCGTCGGCGAAGAGCCCGAGCGTCCCCAGCCCGCACGCCGCCGTGGTCTTCAGCGCCGCGGCGCAATGGACCGCCGCGGCGATGCCGAGCGGCCCGTCGAAGGTCGAGGCCAGGTAGACGTCGGCGCCCGACTGGCGCACGAGGGCGGCCTGCGCCAGCAGCTTGGAGATCCCACCGCAGCGCGAGACCTTCAGGCACACGGCATCGGCCACCTTGGCGGTCAGCGAGCCCGGATGCGCGGCGGTCTCATCCATGGCCACGCGCACGGCCACGCGGTCGCGCACCTCGCGCATCGCCTGCACGCCGTGGACGGGCTCTTCGACGAGCTCGAGGCCCGCCGGCGCGAGCGCCTCGATGGCCGCCACCGCCTCGTCGACCCCCCAGGCGCCGTTCGCGTCCAGGCGCAGCTCCATCTCCGGCCCCACGGCGGCGCGCACGGCGGCCACGCGCGCGGCGTCGTCGCCGATGCCGACCTTGACCTTCACGCACGTGTAGCCGGCGCGCGCTGCCGCGGCCGCCTCCTGGGCCGCGTGCGCGCGGTCCTCGGCGGGGATGGTGGCGTTGACGCGCACCTCGGTCGCGGGATCGTCGGCAATGAGCTGCGCGACGGGCTTACCCTCGCGGTTGCCGGCCAGGTCCCACAGGGCGAGATCGACGGCCGCCAGCGCCTGGGGCAGGTCGGCCACGATGCGGCAGCGCTCGAGCAGGTCGGCGGCGGGCGCCCCGTCACCGTCGCGCAGGATCTCCTCGTAGGCCTCGAAGGCGTCGCGCACCTTCGCAGTCGACACGCCGTCGTAGGCCTCCAGCGGCGCCGCCTCGCCCCAGCCCACGGAGCCGTCGCCGTCGCGCAGGCGCAGCAGCAGCAGCTCGCGGGTGCGCAGCGTGCCGAACGCGGTCGGCAGCGGCTCGGCGAACGTCAGCGTGACGGTGGCGACGCGGACGTCCATCAACCGAGCAGCAGTCCCGCCGAGAGCAACGCGCAGAAGGCAAGCTGGAGCATCCCGGTGCGCGCCAGCGCGAGGTTGAGGGTCGGGCCATCGGCGTGCCGGCGGACGGTACGGGCAAGGACGACCGCGGCGGGCAAGAGCACCAGGGGCAGTAACAGCCAGGCCGAAAGCGCCCCCGCCACCCAGGGCGCCGGCGCGGTGACGAAGGCGCCGTAGACCATGAGTGCGTACAGGGTACGCGCGCGCTCGCGACCAAGTCGTACGGCCAGCGTCCGCTTGCCCGCCCGCCGGTCGGACTCGAGGTCGCGGACGTTGTTGACCACGAGGATCGCGCTGGCCAGCAGGCCCACGGGCACGGCGAGCACGAACGCCTCCCACGTGACCTGCTCGGCCTGCACGTAGTAGGAGCCGGTCACGGCCACGATGCCGAAGAAGGCGAAGACGAAGACCTCGCCGAGCCCCTCGTAGCCGTAGGGCCGCGGGCCGCCGGTGTAGAGGACGCCGGCGAGGATCGAGGCGGCGCCGATGGCCAGGAGGATCGGTCCCGCCAGCGCGACGAGGTAGACGCCGCAGAGCACGGCGGCGCCGAACGAGACGTAGGTGGCGACCAGCACCTGGCGCGGAGGGACGAGGCCTCCCGCGGTCACGCGCACGGGCCCGAGGCGGTCCTCGGTGTCGGCGCCCCGGCGCGCGTCTGAGTAGTCGTTGGAGAGGTTGGTGCCGGCCTGGATGAAGATCGCGCCCAGCAGGGCGGCGACGAAGCCGCCGACGCGCAGGTCGCGCGCGGTGGCCGACAGCGCGGTGCCCACGAGGACCGGCGCCACCGCCGCCGGCAGCGTGCGCAGCCGGGCGGCCATGATCCAGATGCGAAGGCTCGACACGGCGACGGCTCGACCTACGGGCGCCGGGGGAACTTCGAGAAGTCCGGCGGGCGCTTCTCCTTGTAGGCGTCGCGGCCCTCGCGCGCCTCGTCGGAGCCGTAGAAGAGCAGGTTGGCGTCGTGGGCCAGCTGCTGCACGCCAGAGAGGCCGTCCTCGGCGGCGTTGAAGCTGGCCTTGAGCAGCCGCAGGGCGAAGGGCGAGAGGGCGAGCATCTCGCGGCACCACCCCACGGTCTCCTCCTCGAGCTCCGCGAGCGGGACGACCGCGTTGACCAGGCCCATCTCGAGCGCCTGCCGCGCGTCGTACTGGCGGCACAAGAACCAGATCTCCTTCGCCTTCTTAGGACCGACGAGATTGGCCAGGAGGCCGGCGCCGAAGCCGCCGTCGAAGGACCCCACGCGCGGGCCGGTCTGGCCGAAGCGGGCGTTGTCGGCGGCGATGGTCAGGTCGCAGACGAGGTGCAGCACGTGGCCGCCGCCCACGGCGTAGCCGGCCACCATCGCCACCACGGGCTTGGGCAGGCGCCGGATCTGGACGTGGAGGTCGGTGACGTGGAAGCGGCCGACCGTGCCCGGCTCGGTCATGTAGCCGGTGTCGCCGCGCACGCGCTGATCGCCGCCGGAGCAGAAGGCGTCCGGACCCTCGCCGGTGAGGATGATGGCGCCGACGGAGGTGTCCTCGCGGGCCCGCTCGAAGGCCTGCGAGAGCTCGACCACCGTCTGCGGCCGGAAGGCGTTGCGGACCTCGGGCCGGTCGATGGTGATCTTCGCGATCCCGTCGCCGCTGAGCTCGTAGCGGATGTCCTCGTACTCGGCGCCGGGCGCCCAGGTCACTGGCATGGCCCGGCAGGCTACTTTCCCATCGTGCACGTCGAAGCCTGGCTGCCCCGGGCCGCCCGGCGCCATCCGGACCGCCCGGCGGTCAACGCCGTCTCCTACGCCGAGCTCCTGGCTGAGGTGGACGCCACCGCGCGGCGCCTGGCCGGTCGCGGCGTGCGCACCGGCGACCGCGTGGCCCTCGCGCTGCCGCCCGGCGAGGCGTTCTGCGTGGCCGTGCACGCCATTTTGCGCATCGGGGCCGTCGCCGTGCCGGTCGACCTGCGGCTCGGGGCGCGCGAGCGGGCCCGCGTGACCGACGGCACGACGGCGACCGTCGACGGAGCGGTCATCGGCACCCCGGCCGCCGAGGCGCGCCTGCGCGACACGCACGACCTCGACGCGCCGGCGGTCGTCGTCCACACCTCCGGCACGAGCGGCCGCCCCAAGCCGGTGGAGCTGACCTACGGCAACTGGCTGTGGAGCGCGCTCGGCTCGGCGGTGGCGCTCGGGCTGCACCCGGCCGAGCGCTGGCTGTGCGCGCTGCCGCTCACGCACGTCGGCGGGCTCTCGATCGTCCTGCGATCGGCCATCTACGGGACCACCGCGGTGGTGCACGAGCGCTTCGAGACCGATCGGGTGCTCGACGCGCTCATGGCGCCCGAGGGACCGACGATGGTCTCGCTCGTGCCGACGACCCTGCAGCGCCTGCTCGACGCCGGCCTGCGCGATCCGCCGGCGCTGCGCTGGGCGCTCCTGGGCGGCGCGCCGTCGACCACGGCGCTGCAGGGCCGCGCCGCCAGGGCAGGGGTGCCGGTGGCGCCGACCTACGGCCTCACGGAGGCGTGCTCGCAGGTCACCACGCTCGGTGCGCCGCTGTTCTGCACGCGCGTGCGGATCGCGGGCGACAAGGAGATCCTCGTCAGCGGGCCCACCGTCGCGTCGAGCGCCGGGCCGGTGCTCGCGACGGGCGACCTCGGGGACTGGAGCTCCGACGGCGCGCTGCGCATCGTCGGGCGCAAGGCCGACACCATCATCTCGGGCGGGGAGAACGTCGCCCCGGCCGAGGTCGAGGCCGTCCTCGAGGCCCATCCAGACGTCGTCGAGGCGGCGGTGCACGGCCGGCCGGACCAGGTATGGGGCGAGGCGGTGGTGGCCACCGTCGTCGCCGACCCGGGGGTCGAGGCCGACGAGCTGCTGGCGTGGTGCGCCGCACGGCTGGCCTCGTACAAGGTTCCGAAGGACATCGCCTTCGCCGCGTCGCTGCCGCGCACCGGCTCGGGGAAGCTCATGCGAAAGGAGCTCTAGATGGCTGAGTCCCGCGAGGAGATGCTGGACCGCTGGGAGGGCGTGGCGGGCGGCTGGAAGGCCAACCGCGCCGCCTTCCAGCGCACGGCGCTGCCCGTGTCGCAGTGGATGGTCCAGGCCATCCATCCGCAGCCGGGCCAGCGCGTCCTCGAGCTCACGGCGGGCCTGGGCGACACCGGCCTGCTCGCGGCCGAGCTCGTGCGGCCCGGCGGGAGCGTGCTCATCACCGACGGCGCCGCGGCGATGGTCGAGGCCGCGCGCGAGCGTGCCGCGGAGGTGGGAGCGGACAACGTCGACCTGCGAACGATGCAGGCAGAGTGGATCGACCTGCCCACGGCGTCCGTCGACGGCGTGCTCTCGCGCTTCGGGTACATGCTCCTCGTCGATCCCGAGGCGGCGCTGCGCGAGACGCGGCGGGTGCTCAAGCCGGGCGGGAGGGTGGCACTCGCCGTGTGGGCGGCGCTCGAGGAGAATCCCTGGATGAGGGTTCTGCGCGAGGCGATGGGCGCGGCGGGGCTGGCCCCCGCCTCGTCGCCGGACGAGCCGGGGCCGTTCGCGCTCGCTGCGCCGGGCGCCCTCGAGGAGCTGCTGGAGACGGCGGGCTTCGACGACGTCGAGGTCGACGGACTGGACCTGCGCTTCGAGCCGGCGAGCCTCGACGCCTGGTGGGACTACGTGACGCAGACTTCGCCGAGCACGAGCGACGTCCTGCGCGACCTGGCGCCCGCCGAGCACTACAAGCTGCGTGATGCCGTCGATGCGGGGTATGCCGAGTACGTGCGCGACGACGGCTCGCTCCTCCTGCCCGGCCGGGCGCTCGTGGCGGCGGCCACGGCCTGAGGGCCTCGACTCGTGCGCGGGCTCGCGGGCCGGGCGTTCCGGTTCTACTGGGGGCAGGGCATCGCCGACGACGTGCCGGCGCTGACCTACTACCTGGTGCTCTCGCTGGCGCCTGTCGCGCTGGGGCTCGCGGCGCTCCAGGCGCTGCTGCTGCGCGACGTCCAGTCGGCGCTCAGCGTGGTCGACGCGATCAACCGGCTGCTGCCCGACGCGGTGCACGGGGACATCCGCCGGCTGGTGCTGGGCACGCGCGACAACTCGCCGCAGCTGCTGGCCCTCGCCCTGCTGGTGATGCTGTGGACGACGTCGGGGGCGATCGGCGTGATCGAGCGCCTCGAGTCGCGGATCCTCGACTGCGAGCGCCACGACGTGGTGACCGGGCGCCTGCGCAACATGGCGCTTGGCGCCGGTGTCGCGCTGATGGTCGTGGCGGCGATCGGATCGGCGCCGGTCATCGGCGACGTGGCCGACGCGCTCCATGCCCGCGCCACCTTGCCGGGGTGGCTGCTGCTCGTGCTCAACACGCTGGGCTCGATCCTCGTCTTCGCCCTGCTCTACCACTGGGCGCCGCGGGCGCGCCCCAACTGGCGGGCCTGCCTGCTGGGCGCCGTCCCGGCGGGGATCGCCATCCAGGCGGTGCCGAGCATCGTCGGCCTGTACGTCGGGGCCGGCGCCGGCTTCGCCGCCGTGCGGCTCTTCCTGCTTCTGGCCGTGATCCTGCTGGGGCTCTACGTCATCGCGCTGGTCACGCTGCTGGGCGCCGGCCTGGCCGTCACGTACGAGCTACGGCGTCGGGATAGGATCCGCCGCCCATGTTCTACGACGACGACGCCGACCTCTCCCTCCTCGACGGCAAGACCGTCGCCATCATCGGCTTCGGCTCCCAAGGTCACGCCCACGCCCTGAACCTCAAGGACTCCGGGGTCGATGTCGTCGTCGGCCTGCGCGAGGGCTCCTCCAGCGCCGATCAGGCCCGCGAGGCCGGCCTCGAGGTGCTCGGGGTCGCCGATGCCGCGTCGCGCGGCGACATCGTGATGGTGCTGGTGCCCGACGAGCTCCATCACGACGTGTACGAGTCGGAGATCCGCGACGGCATCGCTCCCGGGAACACGCTGCTCTTCGGGCACGGGTTCTCGGTGCACTACGGCGAGGTCTCGCCTCCGCCCGGCGTCGATGTCGGGCTCGTGGCACCGAAGGGGCCCGGGCACCTGGT
This sequence comes from Solirubrobacteraceae bacterium, assembly GCA_036379935.1. Taxonomy (GTDB): domain Bacteria; phylum Actinomycetota; class Thermoleophilia; order Solirubrobacterales; family Solirubrobacteraceae; genus JAOPZW01. The sequence goes on from DASVFT010000125.1 coordinate 18,840, forward strand.
GCGGCGCCAGTACCTCGAGGGCAGCGGGGTGCCGTGCCTGGTCGCGGTCGCCGAGGACGCCTCGGGAGGCGCGCTCGACCTCGTCCTCGCCTACGCGAAGGGCATCGGCGGGACGCGCGGCGGCGTGATCCAGACGACGTTCAAGGACGAGACCGAGACCGATCTCTTCGGCGAGCAGGCGGTGCTGTGCGGCGGCGCCTCGGAGCTGGTGCAGGCGGGCTTCGAGACGCTCGTCGAGGCGGGCTACGACCCCCAGATGGCCTACTTCGAGTGCCTGCACGAGCTCAAGCTCATCGTCGACCTCATGTACGAGAAGGGCCTGCAGGGGATGCGCTACTCGATCTCCAACACGGCCGAGTACGGCGATTACACGCGCGGCAGGCGCGTCATCACCGACGAGACCCGCCAGCAGATGCGCGACATCCTCTCCGAGATCCAGTCGGGTGACTTCGCCCGCGAGTGGATCGCCGAGAACCGCGCCGGCCAGGAGAACTTCAAGCGCATGCGCGCCGAGCAGGCCGGCACCGAGGTCGAGAAGGTCGGCGAGGAGCTGCGCTCGCACATGGACTGGATCAAGCCGAGCTTCTGATCGCGGCGGCGACCTCGGCTGGGCGGCGGGTCACCTGGTGGTGAGAGAAGCGCAGCACGCGTAGCCCGTGGCGGGCGAGGATGGCGTCGCGCTCGCGGTCGCGCTCGAAGGCTCTCCGGCTCCGGTGAAAGCGGTAGCCATCGAGCTCGACGACGAGCTTTTGGGCGGCGAAGAGGAAGTCGACTTCGAGGCCGCAGACGCGAACGTTCGCCTGCGGCCGCTCGAGCGCTTGGGCCGCGCAGAGCGCGAGGAAGGACTCCTCGAGCGCGCTGCGCGTGACGGTGGTCCCGGCGTGGTGGTCTTCGAGCGCGGCGGCCAGCGCTCGGGCCCCCCGCTCGCCTCGGTGCGCGTCTATCACCCTCTGCAGCGCCCGGAGGTCGAAGAGCTCGAGGATCTCTGCCTGGTCGAGCGCTCGCTCGAGTGGTCGGCGAGGCAGTGAGGAGGCGAGGTCGAGGAGGGTGCGGGCGGGGGTGGTGACCGGGATGGCCTGGTGAACGGTGACCTCGTCCCTGCGCAGCCTCCTCGTGCGGTGGACTCGCACGCGCGCCTGCTTGGCCCGGCCGGCGGCCGACGGGACGCTGACGTCGATCCTGGCTGCCGCGCTGGCGCGGATCTCCCAGAGGGCCGCGGCGGAAGCGTGGCTCAGCGCGGCGCCGGGACCGGCAGCGAGGACGGCGGCCATCCAGTGGCCGTGGAGGGTCAGGCGCGGATGGCCGACCGCGTAGACGCCGCGGTGGATGCGGTGCAGGCGGCCGGCCGTGACGTGCCGGCCGACCGCGCTCCGCGAGAGCCCGAGCGCTTGGAGCTGCCGGCGCGCTGCGACGCCGTGCTGGTGTGCCGCAAGCGTTGCGATCTCCCGCC
>DASVFT010000126.1:0-2013 GCA_036379935.1 Solirubrobacteraceae bacterium
GCGCGATGCTCGGGGAGCTGGCCCGCCATTGCGGCTCGACCGCGCTCGCCCTCTCGATGCACACCCACCTCGTCGCGGTCAACGCCTGGCGCTGGCGTCACGAGAAGGCGCCCACGGACGGGCTGCTGCGGCGCGTCGCGGCCGAGCGTCTCGCCCTCGTGTCCAGCGGGGGCTCCGACTGGCTGCCGGGGTCCGGCACGGCCGAGCGCGTGGACGGCGGCTTCAAGATCTCCGGTCGCAAGGTCTTCTCGAGCGGCTCGCCCGCCGGACAGCTGCTCGTGACCTGCGCGGTCTACAACGACCCCGCGGCGGGACCGACGGTCTTGCACTTCGCGGTTCCCCTGGGTGGGAAAGGCGTCCGCATCGAGGAGACCTGGCACACGCTGGGGATGCGCGGCACGGGCTCGAACGACGTCGTGCTCGACGGCGTCTTCGTGGCCGACGCCGCGGTCGGCGTGCGGCGGCCCCCCGGGAAATGGGTCCCCGCGTTCCACGTGATTTTCTCGGTCGCGTTCCCGCTCGTGTACTCGGTGTATCTGGGTGTGGCGGAGGCCGCGCGTGACCTCGCGGTGCGCGAGGCGGGACGCCGGCGCGGCGATGCCACCACGCAGCTCCTGGCGGGTGAGCTGGACACCGAGCTCACCGTGGCGCGGCTGGCCGTCAAGTCCATGATCGACGCCGCGGACAGGGACCGCCTGGACGTCGACAGCGTGAACTCGGTGGCCATCGGCCGCACGCTGGCGGGCCGGGCGGTGCTCCGCGCCTGCGACAAGGCGATGGAGCTCGGGAGCGGTGCCGGCTTCTACCGCGCGGCCGGCCTCGAGCGCCTCTTCCGCGACGCGCAGGCCGCGCGCTACCACCCCCTGCAGGAGAAGCCGCAGGCGCTCTTCACCGGGCGCATGGCGCTCGGCGTCGATGTGAACGGCTGAGCGGCGACGCCGCGCGCTAGAACCCCTTCACGTACGGGAGCTTCGCTGCGGTCGCCTCGATGGCCTGGCCGGCGTCGAGCAGCACCGCGGTGGAGTCCCACGTGCCGTTGACGAGCTGATTGCGCGGACCGTCGGGCACGGTGGCCTTGATCGTCCGGTCGCCGAAGCGCACCTCCTGCTTCGCCACGTCCACGCCGACCACGCCCTTGGGATCGCGCTCGACCGCCTTCTGCAGCCACTCGAGATCGGCCTGGCTGGCGACGAGGCAGGGGATGCCCAGCATCACGCAGTTGCCGAAGAAGATCTCGCCGAAGGAGCCGCCGACGATCGCGCTGATGCCCCAGCGCATGAGCGCCTGCGGCGCATGCTCACGCGAAGATCCGCAGCCGAAGTTCTGCCCGACCACGAGGACGGACGCGCCCTTGTAGGCGGGCGAGTTGAACGGGTGCTCGGGGTTCTGCTTGCGCGCGTCCTCGAAGGCGTGCTCGCCCATGCCCTCGAACGTCACCGCCTTGAGAAAGCGCGCGGGGATGATGCGGTCGGTGTCGATGTCGTTGCCGGTGACGGGGATGCCGCGGCCGGCGATCTGCGTGCGCTTGTAGTCGGTCGTGGCCGTGCTCACTTCAATACCTCCCTGACGTCCGTCACCGCGCCAGTGATGGCGGCGGCGGCGACCATGGCCGGGCTCATGAGGAGCGTGCGGCCGGTGGGGCTGCCCTGGCGGCCGATGAAGTTGCGGTTGCTGGAGGAGGCGCTCATCTCGCGTCCCTGGAGCTTGTCGTCGTTCATGCCGAGGCACATCGAGCAGCCGGCCTTGCGCCACTGAAAGCCCGCGGCCTGGAAGATCTCGTGGAGCCCCTCCGCCTCCGCGGCCTTGGCCACGGGCTGCGAGCCGGGCACGATGAGCGCGCGCACGTGCTTGGCCACCTTGCCCTTCTTCGCGACCTCGGCGGCGACGCGCAGGTCGGACAGCCGGCCGTTCGTGCACGAGCCGACGAACGCCACGTCGATCTTCGTGCCCTTGATGGGCTGGCCCGCCGAGAAGCCCATGAAGGCGAGGGCCTCGCGATAGGTCGGCCGCTCC
>DASVFT010000127.1:0-5553 GCA_036379935.1 Solirubrobacteraceae bacterium
CGCGCGGCCGAGCGCGAGGAGCTCGTCGTCGAGCTCCAGCCGATCGTCGAGCTCGACACCGGCAACGTGGCGGCCGCCGAGGCCTTGGTGCGGTGGAACCACCCCGAGCACGGACGGATGACGCCGGGCGAGTTCATCGACGTCGCCGAGGAGACAGGGCGCATCTTGGAGGTCGATCGCTTCGTCATGGAGCGCGCGTGCTTCCTGGCCGCCGGCTGGGCGCCCGGCCCGGGAGGTCCGCTGGGGCTGCACGTCAACGTGTCGCCGCGCGAGCTGCAACGCCCGGAGCTGATCGCGCGGGTGAGCGACGCGCTCGAGACCACGGGACTGTCGCCCAGCCAGCTCGTGCTCGAGATCACCGAGAGCGGCCTGATGCGCGACCCGCGCGCGGTGCTCGGGCGCCTCCAGGCGCTGCGCGAGCTCGGCGTACGCCTCGCCATCGACGACTTCGGCACGGGCTACTCCTCGCTGAGCTGCCTGCGGTGGATGCCCATCGACGTGCTGAAGATGGCCAAGTCCTTCGTCGACGACCTCGTCGGCGTGCAGCGGCACACGGCGCTGGCCGGCACCATCGCCGGCCTCTCGCGAACGCTGGGCATGACCACCGTCGCCGAAGGCATCGAGAGCCGCGAGCAGGCCGACATCCTCGACGACCTGCGGTGCGAGCTCGGCCAGGGCTTCCTGTTCTCGCCCCCGCTGCACCCCGAGCGCTTCTCCGCGCTCTTGCCGACGCGCTCCGCGGCGTGACGCCGGCCGAACGGTAGGGTCCGCTCCCGCGCATGGCGGACCGGACGGTCGACATCCTCCTCGTCGGCGGAGGCATCGCCTCGGCGACGGCCGCGCAGACGCTGCGCGAGGAGGGGTTCCGCGGGTCGATCCTCCTGGTCGGGCGCGAGCCGCATCCGCCCTACCACCGCCCGCCCGCCTCCAAGGAGTACCTGCGCGGCGAGCACGGTGCCGACGAGGCCCACGTCCACCCGGCCGGCTGGTGGGAGGCGGAGGGCGTCGAGCTGCTGACGCGCACGAGCGTGCTCGAGCTCGACGCCGCGGCGCGCACGGCCAAGCTGTCGTCGAAGGAGGACCTCGGGTTCGATCGCGCGCTGGTGGCCACGGGCGCCATGGTGCGCCGCCTTCCGGTCGACGGCGCCCAGCTCGAGGGCGTGCACTACCTGCGCGCGCTGGGCAACGCGGACACGATCCGCTCCGACGTCGAGGGAGCCGAGCGCGTGGTGTGCGTCGGCGGCTCCTACATCGCCTCCGAGGTCGCGGCCTCGCTGACCGAGCTCGGGCGGCGGGTAACGATGGTCATGCTCGAGAGCGACCCGCTCGAGCGCGGGTTCGGCGCCACCGCCGGACGCTTCTTCCGCCGCGTGCTCGAGGAGCACGGCGTCGAGATCGTCGGCGGCGAGGAGGTGGAGCGCTTCGAGGGGAACGAGCGCGTGGAGCGGGTGGTCACGAAGGGCGGCCGCGCGCTGGAGGCCCAGGCCGTGATCTGCGGCGTCGGCGCGATCCCCGACGTCATGCTCGCCCGCAAGGCGGGGCTGGCGCTCGGCGAGCTCGGCGGCGTCCTGTGCGACAGCCGCCTGCGCACCTGCGCCGCCGGCGTCTTCGCGGCCGGCGACATGTGCGAGTACGACTCCGTCGTGCACGGGCGGGTCGTGCGGATCGAGCACGAGGAGGTGGCGGCCGCGCAGGGCCGCACGGCCGCGCGCAACATGCTCGGCGCCGACGCGCCGCACGACGAGGTGCCGTACTTCTTCTCCGACCTCTCCGACTGGGCCTCGCTGGAGTACGTCGGTCCCGCGCTGACGTGGGACGAGGAGGAGGTCGAGGGCTCGGTCGACGACGGCGCGTTCGCGGTGTGGTACCGCGAGGGCGGCCACGTGCGCGCGATGCTCAGCGTCGGCGGCTTCGGCGACCTCGACCGCGCCCGCTCGCTCATCTCGGGGTAGCGCCGTCGCGCTGCGGCCGTACGATCGTGAGCGAGCGATGGAGCGCTGGCGCACGATCATCGAGCCCTTCCGCATCCACAGCGTCGAGCCGATCCGCTTGACCACGCGCGCCGAGCGCGAGGAGCGGCTGCGCGAGGCGGGCTTCAACCTCTTTGCCCTGCACGCCGACGACGTCCTCATCGACCTGCTCACGGACTCGGGGACGGGCGCGATGTCCTCCGAGCAGTGGGCCGGCGTGCAGCGCGGCGACGAGAGCTACGCCGGCTCGCCGTCCTTCTTCCGCTTCCGCGACGCGGTCCGCGAGCTCTTCCCGTTCCGCCACGTCATCCCCACCCACCAGGGCCGGGCGGCCGAGAAGATCCTCTTCAGCGTGCTCGGCGGGCCGGGTCGGACGATCCCCAACAACACGCACTTCGACACCACGCGGGCCAACGTGGAGTTCTCCGGGGCGGAGGCGCTCGACCTCGTCATCGAGGAGGGCCGCGTGCCGGCGACCGAGCATCCCTTCAAGGGCAACATGGACCTCGCGGCGCTCGAGCGCATCCTGGCCGAGCGCGACGTGCCGTGCGTGGTCGTGACGGTCACCAACAACTCCGGCGGCGGTCAGCCGGTGTCGATGGAGAACCTGCGCGGCGTCCGCGCGGCGTGCGATCGCCACGGGCGCCCGCTCTTCCTCGACGCCTGCCGCTTCGCCGAGAACGCCTGGTTCGTCAAGCAGCGCGAACCGGGGTACGAGCGCCATGGCATCGGCGACATCGTGCGCGAGATGGCGGCGCTGGCCGACGGCATGACGATGTCGGCCAAGAAGGACGGCCTGGCGAACATGGGCGGCTGGCTGGCGTGCAACGACGACGAGCTGGCCGAGCAGTGCCGCAACCTCCTCATCCTCACCGAGGGCTTCCCGACCTACGGCGGGCTGTCCGGCCGCGACCTCGAGGCGGTGGCGCAGGGCCTGCGCGAGGTCGTCGACGAGGACTACCTGCGCTACCGCGTGCGCTCGACGGCCTATCTGGGCGAGGCCCTCGACGCGGCGGGCGTCCCGATCGTCAAGCCGCCCGGCGGCCACGCCGTCTACATCGACGCCCGCGCGCTCCTCCCCCACGTCCCACCGCTTCGGTACCCGGGCCAGGCGCTCGCCGTGGCGCTGTACCTCGAGGGCGGCATCCGCGGCTGCGAGATCGGCACGGTCATGTTCGGGCGCCGGGTCGACGGCGGCGAGGAGCCGGCGGCCATGGACCTCGTGCGGCTGGCAGTCCCGCGCCGTACCTACACGCAGTCCCACGTCGACTACGTGATCGAGGTCGTCCTCGACCTCGCCGCGCGCGCCGGCGAGCTGCGCGGCCTGCGGATCGTCTCCGAACCGCCGGCACTGCGCCACTTCACGGCTCGTTTCGAGCCGTTGTGAGGCGTATGTTTGCTCCATGGCGCAGGAGAGCAACATCATCGGCCCGGATGAGCCGGCCTACCGCCTGGAGCTGACCGCCGCCCAGCTCAAGGTGACCCACACCGCGCTCAAGTCGCTGTTCGACGACCTCGGCCACGAGGAGCACGACGTGCAGGACGTGGTGCGCGAGGTGCTGGCCAAGCTGCCCGACGAGCACGACATCCGCGCCATCGACCTCGCGCGCGAGCTGGCCCGCCGGCGCGAGGCCGCGGCCTAGGGGCCGAGCGCCCGGCGCATGCGCCGGCTCCGCGACGGGAAATGCCCTGCGCCATGGAGGCCACGAGCGCCGGGGAGACGATCAGGACGCGCATCCCCGCCCGGATGGACCGGCTGCCGTGGAGCCGGTGGCACTGGCTCGTGGTGCTCGGCCTGGGCACGGTCTGGATCCTCGACGGCGTCGAGGTCACCATCGTGGGCGCGATCGCCAGCCGCCTGCAGGACAAGCAGGCGCTCGGGCTCAGCGCCTTCGAGGTCGCCTTCGGCGGCACCTGCTACATCATCGGCGCGGCCATCGGGGCGATCGGCTTCGGGTACCTCACCGACCGCCTCGGGCGCAAGAAGCTCTTCATCGTCACGCTCGCGGTCTACCTGGCGGCGACGGTGGCCACGGCCTTCACCTGGAGCGCGGCATCGTTCTGGGTCTTCCGCGCGCTCACGGGACTGGGGATCGGCGGCGAGTACGCCGCCATCAACTCGGCGATCGACGAGCTCATCCCGGCGCGGGCGCGCGGGTGGGTCGACCTGGCCATCAACGGCTCCTACTGGATCGGCGCCGCGGCCGGGGCCGCTTTGTCGTTCGTGCTCCTCGACAAGGACCTGTTCTCCGTCGACCTCGGCTGGCGGCTGGCCTTCGCGCTGGGCGCGGTCATGGGCCTGGCCATCATGTTCGTGCGCCGCTACGTGCCCGAGAGCCCTCGCTGGCTGACGATCCACGGCCAGACGGAGGAGGCCGAGCGGCTCGTCGGCTCGATCGAGGATCGCGTCAGGCGCGACACGGGCCGGCGCGAGCTCGAGGATCCGGGCGACGAGATCGAGATCCAGACGCGCGAGGCGACGAACGTCGTGGAGATCGCGCGGACGCTGTTCGCGCGCTATCCGCGGCGGTCGGTCCTCGGCTTCACCCTCATGGCCACGCAGGCCTTCATCTACAACGCCGTCATCTTCACGTTCTCGATCGTGCTGACGACGTTCTTCGGCGTTTCGGACTCGGCGGCCCCCGCCTACCTGATCCCGTTCGGCATCGCCAACTTCCTCGGCGCGCTCCTGCTCGGCCGGCTCTTCGACACCGTCGGCCGGCGCGCGATGATCGCCGGCACCTACTTCGTCTCCGCCGTCGGGCTCTTCGTGCTCGGCCTGCTCTTCAGCAACGGCACGCTCGGCCTCGGGGGCTTCATGGTGGTGCTGTGCGCGACGTTCTTCTTCGCCTCGGCGGCGGCGTCGGCGGGCTACCTCACCGTGAGCGAGGTCTTCCCGCTCGAGACGCGGGCGATGGCCATCGCGCTCTTCTACGCGATCGCCACCGGCATCGGCGGCGCCGTCGGCCCCGTGCTCTTCGGCGGCCTGCTCGGCACCGGCGAGAAGAGCAGCCTCTTCCTCGGCTACGGCATCGCGTCGGCGCTCATGCTGGTGGCCGCGGTGGTGGCGGCGGTGTGGGGCGTCGATGCCGAGCAGGAGTCGCTCGAGGACGTGGCCGCGCCGCTGTCGGCGACCTCGGCGGAGCCGGCATGAGCCGCCGGGTGTGGTCACCGCGGCCGCTGGCCGTGGGCGGCGCCGAGCCGAAGGGACTCGTGGAGCGCGAGGCCGAGGCCATCGTCGCCGTCCTGCGGCGCGAGGGTCCGCTGAGCACCCGCACGCTGAGGGCGCGCGTGGAGGCACGGCTCTGGGGCCCGGGCCGCTTCGCGCCCGCGCTGCGGCGCGCGGTGCGCGACGGGCAGGTGCGCCGCGCGGGCCGGCGCACCTGGGCCGCCGTCAACGACGCGCAGCGTCCGCCGGGCCGCTAGAGCCGCACGCCGCGCTCGGCGAGGAGCTCCTCGACGCCGGCGGGCGGGTGGCCCTCGAACTCGGCGCGGGCCGCGAGCGCCAGCAGCTCGAGCGGCTCCTGGTCGATCTCGTCGCGGCGGTAGGTCAGATAGGTGGCCACCGCCGCCGCGAGCTGCA
>DASVFT010000128.1:0-36330 GCA_036379935.1 Solirubrobacteraceae bacterium
CGACCCCTCGCCGGAAACGACCTCGCCGGAAACGACCCCTCGCCGGAAACGACCCCTCGCCGGAAACGACCTCGCCGGAAACGACCTCGCCGGAAACGACCCCTCGCCGGAAACGACCCCTCGCCGGAAACGACCCCTCGCGGACAGGACCCCCGCGATGGTTGCTGCCCGCCGGCTACCGCACGGTGCCACCCGCGGCGCGGACCTCGTCGAGGGCCCGGGCGGCGCCGGCGGCGTCGATGCCACGCGAGCCCGCCTCGTCCACCGTCACGGCGAAGCCCTCGCGCAGCGCGTCGAGGGCCGTCGCGCGCACGCAGTAGTCCGTGGCCAGGCCCGCGACGGTGACGCGATCGATCCCTCGGGCGCGCAGAAGCCCGGCCAGGTCCGTGCCGTCGAAGCCCGAGTACCCCTCGGTCGCGGGATCGGTGCCCTTGTCGACGATCACATCGACGCGGCCCGCGTCGAGTCCCGGGTGCAGCTGCGCACCCTCGGTGCCGGCCACGCAGTGCTCCGGCCACGGCCCGCCCTGCGCCGCGAACGACGAGTGATCGTGCGGGTGCCAGTCCCGCGTCGCCACGACGAGCTCGAAGCGCGGCGACGCAGCGAGCTCATTCAGCCGCGCGGCGACCGCATTCCCATTCGGCACCGCCAGCGCACCGCCAGGCGTGAAGTCGTTCTGGAAGTCGACGATCACAAGCGCCTCGGCCACACCACGAGTCTAGGCCGGGCCACGAGCGCCTCGGCCACCACTCGCGCGCCGTCACTCTCCCACGCCCGCGCCCGCCGGCCCAACACCTCCGCTGCGCCCCACCAGCCCGCTCCGCTCCGCCTCCCCGCTCCGCCAAGCCCCCTCCGCTTCGCCAGAGCCTCGCGCTCCGCCAAGCCCCCTCCGCTCCGCCAGAGCCTTGCGCTCCGCCAGAGCCTTGCGCTCCGCCAGAGCCTCGCGCTCCGCCAAGGCTCCGCGCTCCGCCAAGCCTCCCCACTCTCCGCCAGAGCTCGCCGCTCGGCGCGGCCAGGGCAATGAGGGAGAGGAGGTGTGCGTGGTTCGTAACGAATCGCGCGTCCGCCGTTGCGGGCGGGAGCCTGGGCCTGGGGGTGGGCTCTCTTGACCCGGATAATCCTGGATATCCGAGCCCACCCTTCTTCCGCAGGCGCAAGCTGTTGCAAAACAGGCGCGCGGGCCGCAGGAGCGCGCGCGGGTCTACGGACGCCGGCAGGCGGCGGCGGCCCCACCGGGCTCTTTCCCCTCGGTGCCCTGGCCGCGCAGAGCGGGCGACATCGGCGGACAGCCGCGCGCGCCAGCGGGCGACATCGGCGGACAGCCGCGCGCGCCAGCGGGCGACATCGGCGGACAGCCGCGCGCGCCAGCGGGTGACATCGGCGGACAGCCGCGCGCGCCAGCGGGTGACGTCGGCGGACAGCTGCGCGCGCCAGCGGGGACGCACGCGGAGAACTGGTACGACCCGTCCTAGCTGGCGGCGACCGGCTCGCAGAGGTCGGCGCGCACGGACTGCTCGAGGGCGCGGCGGAGGGCGAGGAAGGCGATGGCGCCGCCGACCAGCGGCAGCCAGAAGAGGATGACGCGGTACGCGAGCACGGCGGCGGCCGTCGCGGCGGCGGGTGCGCCATACACGACCAGGGTTCCGATCAGCCCGCCGTCGATGCCGCCGACGCCGCCGGGGATCGGCAACAGGCCGCCGAGCTGGCCGATCAGGTAGCCCATCAGCACCACGGACACGGGGACGTTCGCGCCGACCGCGTGGAACGTCGCCCACAGGACGGCGTTGTCCCAGGCCCAGTAGCCGACCGCGCCGAGGAGGACGAGCGGATCGCGCGAGCGCACGATGTCGAGGGCCTCCGCCGTGCCGCCGACCAACGCGCGGCGAACGGCCACGATCCCACGGCGCAACCTCGACGCGTCGCGGGCGGGATCGTCGCGCGCCGCCTCGGGGCCGGAACCGAGGCGCGGGATCGCGAGCACCACGGCGATGACCACCACCGACAGCGCCGCCGGCAGCGCCGTCAGGGCCAAAGAGAGGTGCGGCCCCACGAGCCCGATGGCCATGAGCGTGCCGAGCACGGCCACGGCGACGAAGTTGACCGAGCTCTTGATCAAAAAGAAGGCGACCGAGCGCCGGGCGATCCGGTCGGCGGGCATCCCGCCGCGATGCAGGATCCAGGCGCCGAGGGCCAGTCCACCGGCGCCGCTGGCGGGCACGAGCGAGCCCGCCGCCAGCTCGGACCACCCGATCTCCGCGCTCGTGCGCCAGGACATCGTCCGGCAGAAGACCGCGCGGAACATCACCACGTAGGAGACACACGACAGCGCCTCGAAGGCGACGGCGAGGGCCAGCCATCCGGGGCTCGCGCCGGCGAGGTGCTCGCGGACCTCGTCGAGCCCGGGCGCCAGGAGCGCCGCGAGCACGAGGACGATGAGCAGCGCGAGGACCTGCAACAGGCGCCGCGCCAGCCGCCGCGGCGCGAGCTCATCGGGGAGCGCGTCGACGCCGCCGCGAGCAAGCGGCTCGGCGCGCATCAGGGACTACTTGTGGCGGTAGACGATGCGACCGCGGTTGAGGTCATACGGGGAGAGCTCCACGCGGACGCGGTCGCCCGGCAGGACGCGGATGCGGAAACGGCGCATCTTGCCGGCGAGGTGCGCCAGCACCTCGTGCCCCATGTCGAGCTTGACGCGGAAGTTGAGGTTCTTCAGCGCCTCGATGACCTCGCCTTCGACTTCCACCTTCTCTTCGACGGCCATAGGCCCTCCTTGGTTCGCAGTGATCGGACGGCGCGGGCGCTGGCCCGCGGCCGGGGTTCTCTCGTGAGCGGGAGGATGCCGGTGTGACCTGGCGACGGCGGAACGCGCACGTCGCGAGCGGCCGGGCCGGCAGCACCTTCCATTGTACGAGGTCCCCGGCTTGGCCCAAGGGAAATCCTCGGTGTTTGCGACATCGCGTCCGCCCGACCCTTGACCTCCGAGGGGGCCCCCTCCTAGGTTGCCCACCGACGCGGAACCGAGCCGCAGAGAGCGAGGCCCAGGGGTTGCGAGGCCCGCCGCTCTGAGGCCGTGCAGCATCCTTCGGGAGGCGGCACGGCGGAGAGCACCCCGAGCGGTTCGGGACCGCGTCTCTTGCTGTCCGCGGTCGGGCGACGATCCACCTCGTCGTCGCCGCCGCGGGCTCCGAGAGCGCTCCTCGTAGCATGCTCATGTGACCGACCGTCGCAAGCGGCTCGCGCTGCTGGCCGCGATCCTCGGATCCTTCGTCGCCGGGCTCGATGCCACCGTCGTGAACGTCGCGCTGCCCGCGATCCAGCGCGATCTCGGTGGCGGCCTGGCCGGGCAGCAGTGGGTCTCCAACGCCTACCTGCTCACGCTCGGCTCGCTCATCCTCGTCGGCGGCTCGCTGGGCGACCTCTTCGGCGAGCGACGGATCTTCACGCTGGGCGTGACGGGCTTCGGCGCGGTCAGCGTGATCTGCGCGGTGGCGCCATCGATCGAGGTGCTCGTGGCCGGGCGCGCGCTGCAGGGCGTCTTCGGCGCCCTGCTCACGCCGAGCGCGCTGGCCGTCATCGTCGCCACCTTCGCTCCCGACGAGCGCGGAGCCGCCATCGGCTCGTGGACGGCGTGGTCGGGGATCGCCTTCGTCGTCGGCCCTCTGGCCGGTGGCTGGCTGGTCGACGTCGCCAGCTGGCGCTGGATCTTCGCCGTCAACGTTCCGTTCGTCGTGGCGACCGTGCTCATCGTGCGGATGGCGGTCACCGAGCGGGTGCGCGAGGGGCCGCGCGCGCCGGTCGACGTTCGCGGCGCGGCGCTCTGCGCGCTCGGGCTCGGCGGGCCGGTCTACGCGCTCATCCGCCAGCCCCGGGTCGGTTGGGGCTCGCCCGAGGTGCTCATCGCGCTGGGGGCCGGCCTGGTGCTGCTCGTCGCGTTCCTCGCGCACGAGGCGCGCACTCCCCACCCGATGCTGCCGCTCGGCCTGTTCCGGCGCCGCAACTTCGCGTTCGGCAACCTCGAGACCCTTGCGATGTACGGCGGCCTCGGCGCGGTGCTGTTCTTCCTGGTGCTCTTCCTCCAGCAGGTGGCCGGCTACGACGCGCTGCAGGCGGGGATGGCCACGCTGCCGATCACGCTCGTCATGTTCGTGCTCTCGCGCTACGCCGGGCGCCTCGCCGATCGCTACGGGCCGCGCTGGTTCATGGGCGGCGGGCCGCTGCTGGCAGCGGCGGGTCTGCTGCTGCTCCAGCGCGTCGACGCCCACCTCGACTACGTGACCGACCTGTTCCCGGCCGTGCTCGTGTTCTCGCTGGGCCTCTCGGCCACGGTCGCGCCGCTCACGGCAACCGTGCTTGCCGATGCCGACGAGCACAACGCCGGGATCGCCTCGGGCGTCAACAACGCCATCGCGCGGATCGCGAGCCTGCTCGCCGTAGCCGCGCTGGGCGCGGTCGTGGCGGCGCAGTTCGGAACGACCCTCGCGCGCGAGCTCGACGCGCGACGCCTGTCGCCGGCGACACAGCGCGTGGTGGCCGAGGCGAGGGAGCGCACGCTGGCTCGCGTCGACGCCCGAGCGCTGCCGCCCGCCGAGGGCCGCTTCGTGGCGCGCGCGACCGAGGAGGCGTCGGTGAGCGCTTTCCACACCGGCGCGGGCATCGCCGCGGCGCTCGTGGCCCTCGGCGGCGTGCTCGGCCTGGCCGGCATCCGCAACCCGCGCCGGGAGGTGCCGTGCGCGGGATGCCCGGGCGGTCAGTTCGCCGGAGCGCCGGTCGACGCCGGGCGCGAGCTCCCCGCCACGGCTTAACGCACCCCCAATGCAGCGCTCACGCGCTGGCAATCGCCTGCTGCGGGGCGCCTGAGAGCCGCAGGCGACGCTGGCTGCGTGCCGACGCCTCACGTGGACGTCGCCCTACCGCTTGCCCGCACCGCGACGGGCGCGTCACCGCGCTCGGCTCGCTGGCCCGCCGTAGCGATGCGCGTCGCCATCCAGGCGCTCGGCGCCACCGCCCTGGGTGTGACCGTGGGAGTGTCGACGGCCATCGTGCTCGTGGCCGCCGAGCGGCCCGGGCCGCTGTCGGGACCGGCCCAGCACGGGTTCCCGTCGTGGATGGTCGGCCCGCTGGCCCATCGCCTGCCGGGCCTGCCCGACAGCCCGCCGATGCTGCAGGCCGACGTGACGCGGGCGCTGGCCGTCATGGGCATCGCCTGGCTCGTCGCGCTCGCGTGCGCCTGGCGCATGCCATCCCCGCTGGTCTGGGCGGCGGTGACGGCCGCGCAGGTCGTGCTGCTGCTCGGACCGCCGTTCTCGCTGACCGACGTCTTCAACTACCTGCACTACGGGCGCATGCCCGCGACCTACGGGCTCAACCCCTACGTCGCCCTCCCGCTCGCCGCGCGCGCCGACCCGGCCTACCGCTTCAGCAACTGGCACCACCTTCCCTCGCCCTACGGACCGCTGTTCACGCTCTTCACGGAGGCCCTGGCGCCGCTGTCGCTCCCCGTTGCCTCTTGGCTGTGGAAGGGCGTGCTGCTGGGCGCCTCGCTCGGCACCCTCGCGGTCGTGGCGCGCGCCGCGCGGCGGATGGGGCGCTCGCCCCAGGCCGCCGTCGTGCTCGTCGGGCTGAACCCGCTCGTGCTCGTCTACGGCATCGGCGGCGAGCACAACGACGCGCTCATGGTCCTGTGCGGCGCCGGCGCGGTGGCGCTCGCGCTCGCGGGTCGCGACGAGCCGGAGCGGCCGTGGCTCGACGCCGGCGCCGGGGCATGCGCCGTCCTGGCGGCGGGCTTCAAGCCCTCCGCCGTGCTGCTCGCGCCGCTCGTGGTCCTGGGCTGCCGCCGGCGCCTGCACGCCCTGGCCGGCGCGGGCGCCGCCGGTGCGCTCGTGCTGGCGGTCGTCGTCCTGGCCTACGGCGGCCACCTGCCGTCCACGGGCGTCCAGGAACGCCTCGTCAACCCGCTGAGCGTGCCCAACGTGCTGGCCGCCCTGGCCGGGCACGGCGGCCTGACACCACACGACCGCGGTCTCGCGCACGCCGCCCTCGGCCTCGCGGCCGTGGCCGCCGCGGCCGTCGTCGCGTGGCGGCGCGCCTGGCTGCCGGGCGCGGCGGGCTTGATCATGCTCGCCGGCGTCCTGACCCTCGGCTGGACCATGCCGTGGTACGTGTGGTGGGTGCTGCCCTTCGCGGCGATTGCGCGCACGCGCGCGCTGGCCGCGGCGTGCGTCGTGCTCACCGCCTGGCTGGCCCTGGGAGCGATACCGCAGCTGCCGAAGCTCATCCACAGCTTCGGCTACTACCCGACGCGCTCGGTCGCCGGCCGCACCAATCACCTCTACACCGAGCGCTACCTGAAATGAGCACCGCCGTCGCACGCCCCCCGCTCCCGGCCCTCATGGTGCAGCTCGCCCGCTACGGGCTCGTCGGCGCCACCAACACCGCGCTGACGCTCGCGGCCTACGCGGCGCTCGTCGCGCTCGGCGCTCCGGCGCCGCTGGCGGCGGCCGCCGGCTGGTCGGCCGGCGCGGTCAACGGCTACGTGCTCAACCGCGGATGGACGTTCGCGAGCGCGCTGCGGGGCATGCGACCGGCGGCGCGCTACACGACGGTCGCGCTGCTCGGGGCCGGGCTCGACGCCGCCGGCGTCGTCCTCCTCGTCGGCCACGAGGGCCTGCCGCGCCTGGCCGGCGAGATGGCCATCCTCCCGGCCGTGACGGCGCTGACCTTCGTGCTGTGCCGGCGCTGGGTCTTCGGGCGGGCGATGCCCGCATGACGCGCGCCCGCGTGCGGGCGGCCGCCACCCTCCTCGCCGGGCTCGCCGTGATCGCGCTCGTGGCCTGGGGCACCGGCGTGCTGGCCGTCGGCTACGCCTCCGATCCGGCCCACGAGCCGTGCCCGGCCCTCGCGCCGGGCGACCACGTGCTGGACATCGCGACGTCGCAGGGCGAGCGCGAGGTCCGCGTCCACGCGCCGCGCGGCGCCTACCGCCCGCGGCCGCTCGTGCTGGCCCTGCACGGCGCGGGCGAGACCGGTGGCGAGTTCGCCGCCGACACCGGCTTCAGCCGCCTGGCCGATCGGGAGAGGTTCCTCGTCGCCTATCCGTCGGCCGGCGGCCCGCACGCGTTCTGGAACATGAGCGGCCAGGTGCCCGGCGCGCCCGACGACGTCGAGGCGCTCGAGCGCTCGCTCGACGAGCTCGAGAGCGCGGCCTGCGTGGACCGCGCGCGCGTCTTCGTGACCGGGGTGTCGAACGGCGGCGGCATGACCGCGCGGCTGGCCTGCGTCCTGTCCGAGCGGCTGGCGGGCGTGGCCGCGGTGGCGGGCGGCTACCGCTCGCTCCCACCGTGTCATCCCGAGCGCCCGCTGCCGGTGCTGGAGATCCACGGCACGGGCGACCAGGTCGTCCCCTACGGCGGTCAGCCACCCGACTACCGCGGCAGCGTCGCCCGCTGGCTCGCGCAATGGCGGCGCATCGACGGCTGCCACGGCAGGGCCGAGCGCATGCGCCCGGCTGCGGGCGTCACCGAGATCGCCTGGAGGCACTGCAAGGCCGGGACGCGCGTCGAGCACGTGCGCCTCGACGGCGCCGCCCACGGCTGGCCCGGCGGCCCGCGGACCCGGCCACCGCCCGCCCCGTTCGCCGCGACGTGGCGGACATGGCAGTTCTTCCGCACCCTGCCCCGCCGGCCGCCCGGCGCCTGAGGATGCAGAGGCGCCGCGCCCGTGACGCCGTCGACCGGAGCGCGTGGCGGTGCGGCCGCGGCGCGCTCGCGCGCAGCGCGTAGAGCAGGCCGCCGTGGGGCTGGCCGGCGGCGCGGCTGACGTCGACGCCGTGCGCGCGGGCCCAGCGCACGACGGGCAGGCAGCCCGTCCGCGCATTGCCGCTCACGCGCGAGCACGCGTCGCCGAGCAGCGCGTAGCGGACGCGGCCATCGGCCACCGCGGCCTTCAGCTGCGAAGCCGTCACGAGCTGATGCCCTCGACCGTCGGAGAGGACCAGCACCGGACGGCCGTCGCGGGCGATGAGCGGGCCGACCTTGGCCGGTGCGCTGGCGGCGACCTCGTCCGCGGCGCCGGCCGTTCGCGCGCGCAGGAAGCCCGACAGCGCGACCAGGCGCGGCGCCGGCATGGAGCCGGTGCGTCCCGCGTCCTGCGTCGCGTGCCGCACGGCGCCCAGCGCGGTCGCCGCCGGCACGGCCAGCACCGCGCACAGGGCCGCCATGCCAGCCACCCGCGCGCGACGCGGGCGGGCGCGCACGGCCAGCGCGATGCCCGCGCCGAGGCCCGCCGCGACGGCCGGGTCGACGCACGCCAGGTAGCGCGGGCGAAGCGCGGGCAGCACGCTGCAGAGCACGAGCCCTCCGACCAGCCAGAGCCCGAGCGCGACGAGGCCCCCGCGCTGGACGCGATCGAGGCCTCGCCACCCCCCGAGGGCCAGCGCCACCGCCAGCGCGGCCAGCGCCGCCACCGCCTCGATGCCGATCCACGTCGCGAGGTGCGCCTGCGAGGAGAGCAGGCGCAGCGGTCCGGCCGTCGCCGGCCGGCGCGCGACGGCGGCGGCGTGCTCGCGGGCGCGGCGCGCGAGAGCGCTGGCCGTCGGACCGCGGCCGACCGTCCGGAGGATCGGGGCCGTGCGCCCCGGGACGAGCCGGTCGACGCCGTTGTAGAGCAGCGCCGCGCTCCACGGCGAGCCGTCTGAGGAGCCGAGGGCCCAGGGCCGCGGGTGCGCCGGCACGACGCTGACCGCGACCAGCCACGCCAGCGCCGTGGCCGCAAAGGCCGCCGCGCCGAGTGCCAGTCCGCGCGCGCGCTGGTTCGGCTGCCGCGGACCGGCCGCCACCCACAGGACGGCCGCGACCAAGGCCGGCAGCAACGCCTCGGAGAGCTTGACGTCGAAGGCGAGCCCGAGGAGCGCGCCGGCGCCGGCGAGCGGCGCGAGACGCCCGGTCCGCGCACCGCGCGCGACGAGCGCCACCCCGGTCGTGGCCAGCGCGGCCATGACGGCATCCATCGTGTCGCTGCGCGCCACGACGACCGCCGACGGGAGCACGGCCAGCGCCAGCCCGCCGCCAAGCGCGGCCCCGCGCCCGTAGAGCCCGCGCAGCAGGCACATCACGCTGGTCACGAGCGCGACGCCGCCGAGCGCCTCGGGCAGCAGCAGGCCCAGCGGATGGAAGCCGACGACCTTCGTCGACGCCACCTGCAGCCACAGGTCGACGGGCGGCTTGTCGATCGCCACCCTGCGCCCCGGCTCGAACGCCCCCTCGAAGAACGCCGACCACGACGTCCCCATGCTGCGCACGGCGGCGTCGTAGTACGGGTTGGTGGGAACGCGCCCGAGCGCCGCGAGTCGCAGGATCGCGGCCAGCGCCAGCACGGCGCCCGCGGCCGCGACTGCGGCGAAGCGACCCGCGTCGCCCGCGGCCGGCCGCCGGGCGGGGAGGTGCCCGGCGGCCGGATGCGCGACCGCCACCGCTGCCTACGCCGCGCGTGGACGCGACAAGGCGGGTGGGGAGGCGACGGCGGTCGTGCGTCGCAGCTCGGCACGTACGGCGCGCAGCTCGCGGAAGGCCCGCAGCACGACTCGCGGGCTGGCACCGGAGGGGCGGCCGGCGGGCCGCGGACGATGGGTGACGCCGAGCTGTGCGATCCGAGCGCCGGCAGCGCGAGCGCGCGTCACCAGCTCCGTGCTCACCATCGCGCCCTCGGCGGTCAGCGAGAGCGCCTGCACGACGTCGCGGCGCATGAGCTTGAAGGCGCAATCGACGTCGCGCAGCGGCACGTCGAACAGGCGGTGGACGAGGAGGTTCCAGGCCGCCGCGTTGACCACGCGATGCGGCGGGTCGGCGCGGTGGATGCGATAGCCGGCGACGATGTCCGACGACGGCGCCAGCGGCACGAAGCGCGTCAGCTCGGTCAGGTCGAACTGAAGGTCGGCGTCGGTGAGGAACAGCCACTCCAGGCGCCCCGCGGCCAGGCCGGCACGCACCGCGGCGCCGTAGCCGCGGTTCTCCTCGTGGATCAGCACGCGCACGCGCGGGTCGGCCCCGGCACGCGCCTGCGCGAGCTCGCGCGTCGCGTCGAGGCTGCCGTCGTCGACCACGAGCACCTCGTGGGCGTCGGCCACGAGCTCGCCCGCGGCCGTCGCCTCGTCGATGGCGCGCTCGACGTTCTCGGCCTCGTTGTGGCACGGCAGGACGATGGAGAGGCCGCGGAGGCGCCCGACGACCTGGGGGCGGCCGGCGGCGCCGGCGGGAGTGGAGACGACTGCCATGGGGCGCAGCATCCGCCGCCTTCCTGAGCCGCCTCGGAAGGGACGATTCGCCCCGCCTGAGCGTCATATTGGGATCGTGTTGAGATGGCGTCCGCGCGCGCGGGCGCCTTTACCCTCCTGTGCATGGACGCCGACAACGGCCACGGCTCGCTCGAGGGGCGGGTGCTCGTCGTCGAGGACGACGCCGACCTGCGCGAGGTCATGGCCGGCGCGTTGAGCGGGGACGGACACGTGGTGGTCGAGGCGGCCGACGGCCGCGGCGCGCTCGACGCGCTGGCCGCCACGAGCTTCGACCTCGTGCTCCTCGACATCGGCCTTGGCCTCGGCCCCGACGGCGTCGAGGTCTGCCGTCGCCTGCGCAACGCCGGCGACAGCGCGCACGTCGTGGCCGTGACCGCGCGCGACGGGGAGGCCGACGCCGTCCTCGCCCTCGAGGCCGGCGCCGACGACTACGTGACCAAGCCCGTCGGGATCGCCGAGCTGCGCAGTCGCGTGCGGGCCGTGCTGCGGCGCGTGCAGCGCGACGAAGTCCCGCGCACCGTGCTCGAGCGCGGGGCTCTCAGACTGGACGCGGGCGCGCGCCGCGCCGAGGTCGACGGCAGCGAGGTGTCGCTCACCTACTCGGAGTTCGAGGTCCTGCGCGCCCTGCTGGCCGCGGCCGGAAGGCTGCTCTCGCGCCAGGACCTCCTCGACGCCATCTTCGGCGGCCACGAGTTCCGCGACCCGCGCGCCATCGACGTGCACGTCCACCATCTGCGCGACAAGCTGGCGGCGGCGGGCGGCGACCCGGACGTGATCGTGACCGTGCGCGGCGCGGGCTATCGCCTCGGAGCCTGAGGCGGTGCGCGTGCCGCGTCCCGGCCTGCGCGCCCGGCTGGTGCTGGCGCTGGTCGCCACCGCGATGGTGACGCTCGTGGCCGCGGTGCTCACGCTCGTGCCGCCGCTCGAGCACCGCCTCGCCGCCGACCGGGTGCGCGACATGCGTGAGCTGGCGCGCACGGCCGACCTCGGCCTAGCCCGCCTCTCGCGCCAGGAGCTGCGGCCCGGCGCGGCGCGCCAGGAGCGTCTCGTCCGCGAGCTGGCGCGGCGCATGGGCGGGCGCGTCGCCCTGTTCGACGCACACGGCGTCGAGCTGGCCGACACCGACCCCGAGCGGCGCGAGCCGCGCTCGGACACGCCCGAGCGCCTCGTGGACGCCGGGTTCGCGCGCAGCGGCGACGTGCGCGACCAGGTGCTCAAGGGCGAAGCCGTGGTGGTCGCCCCCGTCCACACCCGCGCCGGGCGGCGCACGCTGGTCCTGCGCAAGTCGCTCGACGACAGCCGCGCCGCCGCCGCGGTGGTCCGGCGCGCGCTGCCGGTGGCCGGCGGCGTGGCGCTCGTCCTCGCCCTCGGCCTGGGCGTCGCGCTCGGCTTCGGGCTGCTGCGCCGCCTTGAGCGCCTGCGGCGCGGCGCGCGCCGGCTGGCCGACGACGGCATCGACCGGCCGCTCGTGCTCGACGCGGGCCGCGACGAGGTCGGCGAGGTGGCCCAGGCACTGGAGACCATGCGCGCGCGGCTCCACGCCGAGGAGCTCGGCCGGCAGGCCTTCCTCTCGACCGCCTCGCACGAGCTGCGCACGCCGCTGGCCTCCCTGCGCGGCACCGTGGAGCTGCTCGAGGAGGAGCTCGCCGGCGAGCGCCCGGACCTCGCCGGCGTCCGCACGCGCGCGGCGGCGGCCCGACGCCAGACCGAGCGCATGACGGCCCTGGCCGAGGACCTGCTCGACCTGGGCCGGCTCGACGCCGACGCTCCCCTCGCCGCCGAGCCCGTGGAGCTCAGCGAGCTGGCCGGCACGGTGGCCAGCGAGCTGGTCTCGGCCGCGCACGAGCACGGGGTCGCGCTGCGGCTGGACGCTCCGACGCCGGTGTGGACCACGGGCGACCCGCGCGCGGGCGCGCGCGTGCTGCGCGCGCTGCTCGACAACGCCCTGCGCCATGGAGGGCCGCCGGGCAGCACGGTCACGGTGGCGGTCGACGCCGTCGACGGCACGGCGCGGGTCCGCGTCGTCGACGAGGGCCCGGGCGTCGCCGAAGCCGACCGCGAGCGCATCTTCGGTCGCTTCGAGCGCGGTCCGACCAGGGGCCTCGGCTTCGGCCTCGGCCTGGCCCTGGCCCGCGGGCTGGCGCGGCAGATGGGCGGCGACGTCCACGCCTGCGCGGTCGATGCGGGCGCGTGCTTCGAAGCCACGCTGCCGACCTGCCCGGCTCCGGCCGGCGCGGCCGAGCCGACGTCCGCGGAGCTCAGTCCACCGGCCAGTCGTGCACTGGCTCGTTCGCGTGCATGAGGTCGCGGTAGCGCACCGTCATCTGCCGTAGGGCCTCGTCGCGATCGAGGCCCGCGTCGTAGAGCCGGTGGAAGGTCTGGGCCTGCCACGAGGCGCCGTTGCGCAGGGTCACGCAGCGGCGCTCGACGATGCCCAGGAGCCGATCGCGATCGGCGGCGCCGACGCCGAGCCGCGACAGCCCCTCGTGGGCCTGAGGCAGCAGCCGCCGCAGGACCAGCTCGGCGACCGGCACCTCGCCCACCCCGGGCCAGTAGACGCGCGCATCGAGTCCCTCGCGGGCGCCCGCGTGGAAGTTCTCCTCGGCGGCCGAGAACGACATCTGCGTCCACACGGGGCGGTCGTCCTCGACGAGCACGCGCACCAGGCCGTAGTAGAAGGCCGCGTTGGCCAGGATGTCGACGACGGTGGGGCCGGCGGGCAGGATGCGATTCTCCACGCGCAGGTGGGGCCGGCCACGCACGACGTCGTAGATCGGCCGGTTCCAGCGGTAGATCGTGCCGTTGTGCAGGCGCAGCTCGGCCAGTTCGGGGATGTCCCCGCGCGCGAGCGTCTCCACCGGGTCCTCGTCCTCGCAGACGGGCAGGAGCGCCGGGAAGTACCGGACGTTCTCCTCGAAGAGATCGAAGATCGAGGTGATCCAGCGCTCGCCGAACCACACGCGCGGGCGCACGCCCTGGGCCTTGAGCTCCTCCGGGCGCGTGTCGGTGGCCTGCTCGAACAGCGCGATGCGCGTCTCGCGCCACAGCTCCTTGCCGAAGAAGAACGGCGCGTTTGCGCCCACGGCGACCTGCACCCCGGCGATGGCCTGGGCCGCGTTCCAGTGGGCCGCGAAGGCCTCGGGCTCGACCTGGAGGTGGAGCTGCACGCTGGTGCACGCCGCCTCCGGGGCGATCGTGTCGGCATAGGTCGACAGGCGCTCGACGCCGCGGATGTCGATCTCCAGATCCTCGCCGCGCGCGGCGAAGATCTGCTCGTTGAGCAGCTGGTAGCGCGGGTTGGCGCTGAAGGCCGCGGCGTTGAGGTGGGCCTCGTCGACCGTCGGGAGGATCCCGATGATCATCATGTGCGCCCCGGTCGTGCGTGAGCGCTCCTCGGCATGATTGAGGCTGCCGCGCACGCCGTCCTCGAGCTCGGCGAGGACCTCCGCGGTGAAGCGCCGCGGCGGGATGTTGATCTCGATGTTGAACTGGCCGAGCTCGGTCTGGAAGTCCGGATCGGCGATCGCCTCGAGCACGATGGCGTTGGCCATCGCCGGCCGCCCGTCGTCGTCGGTCAGGTTGAGCTCGATCTCCAGGCCGAACGAGCCGCGTCCGGCCTCGAAGCGCTCGTCGGCCAGCATGCGGGCGAAGACGTCGAGGCAGGTGCGCACCTTCTCGCGGTAGCGCTGCCGGTCGGCCCGGCTGAACACCCTGGCGGTGACGTCCTGGCCCATGGCTCGGTCCGGAGTCTTCACCGCCGACCGCCGGGCTGCAACTCCCCCTCGACCTCCTCGAGCCAATCCAGGTGGGCCTTCAGCAGGCGGCGAACGAGCGAGAGCTCGAGCACGATGTTGCGCTCGCGGTGCGGGATGGCGCCCGCCCGCGTCTCGAGCTCGTCGACGACGCCCTGCAGCCGAGCCACGCCTGCGTCTCCGACGACGCGGACGCGTTCGTGGTTGGGACGCAGCGCGTCGGCGGCGGGCGCGAGGAATGGCTCGCCTCGTTCCGCGAGCAGGTCGCGTCGGGCATGGGCGTCCGCCTCGAGGGAACCGCTGTCCAGGGCTTCGCCGACGGGTCGCTGGGCTGGGCCTTCGACCGCGCGTCGTTCGTCGTACCCGACATCGTCTCGCTGCCCACGCGCCTCACGGCCGTTCTGCGCGAAGAGGGCGGCACGTGGAAGCTCGTGCACGCGCACTTCTCGCTCGCCGTCCCGGACGAGGTCGCGATGCAGAGCGCGACCGGCTGGGCCGAGCAACTGGGCGAGATCAGCGCGTAGGGGTGGCCACGGTGCGGCATGCTCTGCGGCATGTCGTCGCCGCGGCACGCTGCGCCGGCGCCGGGAACCGAGCGCCTGCGCCTCGCCGAGCTCCTGGTCGGTCTGTCGCGCGTCGCCGACATCGGGATGGGCTTCGAGCCTGGCGAGGCCGCGCGCGCCGCGGTCATCGCGGCCGGGCTGGCTCGGGCGCTCGATGCGCCCGAGCCGTCGGACGTCTACTACACGGCCCTGCTCCAGCACATCGGCTGCACCGCGTACGCGCACGAGGCGGCGGCGCTGCTCGGCGGCGACGAGATCGCCGTCAAGGCGGCCGCGGCCCGCACCGACTTCGGCGACGTGGCCCAGGTGCTCGCGGGCTACCTGCCCCGCCTTGCTCCCGATGCCGACGCGATGACGCGCCTGCGCGCGGCGGCAGTGGCGGCGCTGCGCTCGCGCCAGATCACCGCCGGCTACAGCCGGGCCAACTGCGAGGTGGCGGCGCTGACGGCGCGGCGGATCGGGCTCGGCGCCGGCGTGCAGCGCGGCCTTGCGGACATGTTCGAGAGCTGGAACGGCAAGGGCGCGCCGCAGGGCCTGCGCGCGGAGGCCATCGCGCTGCCCGCGCGCATCGCCCAGGTGGCCGCCACGGCGGCGCTCTTCGACCGCATCGGCGGCGCGGCGCTGGCCAGCGCGACCGTCGCGCGCCGCGCCGGGCGGTCGCTCGACCCGGTCGTCGCCCGGGAGTTCTGCGTGCACGCGGAGACGACGCTGAGCGAGCTGGCCGGCGCCGATGCCGTCGTGGCCGCGGTCGAGGCCGAGCCCGGCCGGCCCGTCGGCGTATCCGAGCACGGGCTCGACGAGGTGTGCCGCGCCTTCGGCGACGCGGTCGACCTCAAGTCGCCCTTCCACCACGGGCACAGCGCCGGCGTGGCGGAGCTGGCCGCGGGCGCCGGCGAGGCCCTCGGGCTCGGCGCGGCGGACGTCGCCGCGCTGCGCCGCGCCGCGCACCTGCACGACCTCGGCCGCGCGGCGGTCCCCAACGGCATCTGGGAGAAGCCGGGCCCGCTGACCTCCAGCGACTGGGAGCGCGTGCGCCTGCACGCCTACCACGGCGAGCGCGTCCTGACCGGTTGCGGCCCGCTGGCGGCGCTCGCGCCGCTGGTCGGCCTGCATCATGAGCGCATGGACGGCTCGGGCTATCACCGCCAGACCACCGCGCCCTTCCTCCCCATGCCGGCTCGCGTGCTCGCGGCCGCCGACGTCTACCAGGCCATGACGCAGCCGCGCGCGCACCGTCTGGCGCTCACCGCCGACGGCGCGGCCGCGGAGCTCACAGCCGAGGCGATCGCCGGCCGGCTGGACGGCGACGCCGTGGGCGCCGTGCTCGCCGCCGCGGGGCAGCCCGTGACGCCCGTGCGCCGCGCGGCGCCCGCTGGGCTGACCGAGCGCCAGGTCGAGGTCCTGCGCCTCGTGGCCCAGGGACTCTCGAACCCCCAGATCGCGGCCCTGCTCGTGGTCTCGCGGCGCACCGCCGAGCGTCACGTCCAGGACATCTACGCGCGCATCGGCGTCTCCAGCCGCGCCGCCGCCGCGCTCTTCGCCATGGAGCACGACCTCCTGCGTTGAACCCCGCACCCGCCGCAAGACTGGTAGGTCTACCGATGCGCGGGTGCCACCCGATGACCATGCTCGGCTCATGCACGAGCACCACAACAAGCAGGTCGTCCAGCGCTTCGTCGACGAGTACCAGACCGGTGCGGACGACAGGAGCTTCGCCGAGCTCCTTCACCCCGACGTCGTCGATCGCAGCCGTCCGCCCGGGATCGCCGAGGGCGCCGAGGGCGTGCGCCAGCAGTTCGAGGCCTTCCGGGCCGCCTTCCCGGACTTCCGGGCCACCATCCACGACCAGATCGCCGAGGGCGACAAGGTCGTCACGCGCAAGGTCTTCCACGGCACCCACCGGGGCGAGCTCATGGGCATCGCGCCGACGGGCCGCCCGGTCGAGATCGAGGTGATCGACATCGTCCGCGTGAAGGAGGGCCAGATCGTCGAGCACTGGAACGTGGTCGACCGTCTGGGGCTGCTGCAGCAGCTGGGCCAGGCCTGAGGCCGGCCTTCGCAGCTGGGCCAGGCCTGAGGCCGGCCTTCAGTCCTCGCCGGTCCAGGGTTCCCTGACCGCCCACGAATGCCACGACTCGACCGCGATCCAGGCGCTCACGCGCCCGCGCTCGCGGTCCGGGTACCCCTCCCCCGTGTAGTGGCGCGCGATCCGGTCGATGTCGTCGAACGCGTTCTCGCGCAGCTCGACGACCCGGCCGCGCAGCGTCACGTGGTGATACCAGTCGTCCTTGGCCAGCACGGTGATCGACACGCGTGGGTCGTGGCGCAGGTGCCCCAGGCGTTGGCGGCCTTCGTCCATGTTGACGAGCACGCGACCGTTCTCCCAGAGGTACCAGGTGGCCGCGGTGTGAGGACTTCCGTCGGGTGCCAGCGTGGCGATGACCGACGGGTTGGGCTGCTTGAGGAACTCGTCGAGCCGAGCGGGAAGCGGTGGCTTGGGCATGGCTACAGCAGCGCCTCGGAGTACTCGCGCGGCAGCTCGGCCAGCATGTCCGACCACTCCTTGTCGGGGATCACCTCGCGTAGCGTGGCAAAGACGGCGTGCGCGTGGTCGAGCGCCGCCTCCCGCGAGACGCCCTCGCGCTCGGCCACGCGGGCGATGAACTCGTCGAGCAGCATGCGCTGAGCCTTTCCGTTCGTCCGCGCCTTGCCGCGCTCGAGCGGCGCACGCAGCTCGTCGGGGAGGGAGGCGGCGAGATCGTCGACCTCGCCGCCGGCGATCCGCTCGGCCAGCGCCTCGAGCACGGCCTCCACCGCCCGCTGCGCGCCCGCGCGATCCAGCCCCGCCCGACCCTCGACGCGGTCCAGGATCGTGTCCAGCGGCAGCGGCTCGGGCGCGGTGGGGTCGCGCCGGCGCCGCGCGACCTCCTCGAGCAGCGGCGCGTAGTCGTCGGGCAGCTCGTTGAGCAGAGCGGCGGTCGCGTCGCTGCGCACGACCCGCGCGAGTGCGACGAAGACGGCCCGGGCGTGCTCGTTGGCCGTGGGGGGGTCGACGCCCTCGCGCTCGGCGATGCGGCGCACGAGCTCCACGGCGTCGTAGGACTCCGGCTCGGCGTCCCCGGTCAGGAGCCAGTCACCGATCTCGCCGGGCAGCTCGCGCGCGATCGCGCGCGCCGCCCCCGGCGAGATCCGCTCGGCGAGCGTCTGCAGCGTCGCCTGCGCGGCGCGCTCGGCCTTGTCCCAGGAGACCCCCGCCCTCTGCTGGATCGTGGTGATGAAGCGCTCGTAGCGCCAGGCGTTGTCGAGCTCGTCGTCGAAGAGATGGGCCATGCCGCCTGCGGTAGGCCGTTCCGCAAGCTCTTCATGCCCTCAGCAGCCGACCGCGTCTCGGAGCGTCCGGCAGACCTGGGCCATCCGAGGCGGCGAGAGGAGCGTGACCCGACGACGGAACGACGAGCGCGGAACGGTATGAACGTTGTCGAAGTTCACCACGCACTCGGTGGGGACACCGTCCTCCACGGGGGTGAGCAGCAGCTCGGAGACGAGGCCACGACGAGTCCTCATCAGTGCGGCGACGACCACCGATCCGATGCGCTCGGCCACTGGATCGCGCGTCAGCACCAGCACCGGTCGGTCACCGCCGGGCGTGGCGGCGAACCAGATCTCACCGCGCCGCATCGTTCCAGTCAGTCCAGTCCTCGGCGGGGCCCCAATCGGCGATCTCCGCCAAAGAGCCTTCAGCGTCCGTCGCGGGCGCTCGCTGCCATTTCTCCGCGTCGTGCTCGCCGTTGAGCGCGACGAGATGCCGGTGCAGGGCCTCGCGCAGGATCTCCGAGCGATCGACCCCAAGTGCCTCCGCCCAACGCTGAAGGTCCGCGATTTGGTCATCGGGGGCGCGAAAGCTCACCATTGTCATACAACTAGAGTAGCGTGTATGACACTGGTGATCGGCCGGCGGTCAGCGGTTTTGCGCGTGGTCGGTGAGGATGTCGTCGATCACGCGTCGAGTCTGGGCCGCGGCGGGGGGATCGCGTTCGAGATCGCCCACGAGCGTGATCAGCGCCTTCCACAGCGCCCAGCCCCGACCGCGCGACCACGTGGCGGCATCCACCTCGAGCTCGGCCCGGAACCTGGTCCGGCCGGCGCCGGACAGGAACGTCCAGGCGATCACCGTGTCGCAGGCGGGATCGCCGACGCCGGAGCAGCCGAAGTCCAGCACGGCCGCCAGCTGCCCATCGCGGACCAGCAGGTTCCCGGCGGCGACGTCGCCGTGGAACCACACCGGGTCGCGGTCCCACGACGTGGCCATGGCGTCGTCCCAAACCCGCTTGACCGGGTCGGCGGGAATCTCGTCGCCGAGGGCGTCGATCGCCCGCAGGGTCTCGCCCTCGTAGGTCGCGAGCGGGGCGCCCCGGTAGAAGTTGTGCTGTCCGGGTGCGGGCCCGCCGGTCGCCTCGACGCGGCCCAAGGCGTTGAGGAACCGAGCCAGAGTCGATGCGAAGCCGGGCAGGTTGTCGATCCGCGCGGTGGAGGCGAGCTCGCCGTCGAGCCAGCGATAGACCGACCAGGGGTACGGGAAGCCTGAGTCGGGCTCGCCCCTGGCGACGGGCATCGGAATCGGCAGCGGGAGCTGCGGAGCGAGCACGGGCAGCCACCGCTGCTCCTTGTCGACCTGCTGCGCGTACCAGTCGCCGGTGGGGAGCCTGACGGTCAGCTCGGAGCCGAGCCGAAAGGTGCGGTTGTCCCAGCCGTCGAGCTCGACCGCCGCGATCGGCAGCCGCGACCACTGCGGGAACTGGCTGTCGATCAGCCGGCGCGCCAGCGACACGTCGATCGCGTCCCGGTCGGGCGGCGCCTCTGCGGTGCGGTCGTCGTCGCTCACCGATACGGCAGCCTGTCAGTCCGTCGCGGCGGGCGGACTGACGGTGCCGGGGGTCATGACATGACGGCCGAGACTGTATGGTCAAAGGCCCAGCCGAGTAAACGGGTTCACGCCGGTGGGAGCCGGCGAGGCGTTACGGTTCGGCGGCGATGGACGCGACCGAATTCAAACGCACGAGCCATGCCGTATGGGAGGCGATGGCGCCGGCGTGGGACGCCCGCCACGCCTATCTCGAGGAGACGGCGCGGCCGGTGACGGAGCGCATGCTCGAACGGCTGGCGCCGGCGCGCGGCGAGGCGATCCTCGATCTCGCGGCGGGCACCGGCGTCGCCGGCTTGGCCGCGGCCGCGCTGGTCGGCCCATCCGGCCGCGTGATCGTCAGCGACTTCTCCGAGGCGATGGTCCAGGCGGCCGAGCGCCACGCGGACCGCCTCGGCTTCGCGAACGTCGAGTGCCGAGTGCTCGACGCGGAGCGGCTCGAGCTCCCCGACGACGCTGTCGACGGCGTCACCTGCCGCTGGGGCTACATGCTGATGGCGGACCCGGCGGCCGCGCTTGCGCAGACGCGCCGCGTGCTGCGCGCCGGCGGCCGCCTGGCTTGTGCCGTCTTCGCGGGCGCGGAGCAGAACCCGTGGGCGGCGCTGCCGTCGCGCATCCTCCAGGAGCGCGGGCACATGCCCCCGGCGCAGGCGGGCGCTCCGGGGATCCTTGCTCTCGCCGACCACGACCGCCTTCGTGCGCTCTTCGCGCAGGCCGGCTTCGCTGACCCCCGCATCGAGGAGGTCGCGTTCACGTGGCGCTTCCGCGACGGCGACGACTACTGGGAGTACCTGACCACCTTCGCCGGCGCGATCGCGAGCGTCCTTGCCCGGCTGGAAGCCGACGAGCTCCTGCGCGTCCGCGAGGAGATCACCGCCGGGGTCGCGTCCTTCGCCGGCGCCGACGGCCTCGAGCTCCCCGCCGTGTCGCTCGTCGCGTCGGCGTCGTAGAGAGCGAATGAAGCCGATCACGCTGAAGATCCCAGCATGAACTACGTCCGCGACGTCGTCGAGGCCGCGCCGCCGACGCGGCTGGCCATGATCGAGCTGACCCGCGAGGGCCAGCGGCGGCCCTGGAGCTTCGGCGAGGTGGCCGACCGGTCGGCGCGCCTGGCGGGCACGCTGGCGGCGTACGGCGTCCGGCGCGGCGACGTCGTGCTGACCTTCATGGGCAACCGCGCCGAATGGGTGCTGTCCATGCTCGCCTGCCTGCGCCTGGGCGCGGTGGCGCTGCCCTGCACCGAGCAGCTGCGCGCCAAGGACCTGCGCGTGCGCCTGGAGCGCACCCAGCCCGCCGCCGTCGTGGCCGACGTGCGCAACCTCGACGTCCTCGGCGAAGCGCAGCCGGCGTGCCCGGTGCTCGCCGTGCCCGACGAGGCCCTGTTCGCCTCCGACCCGGCGCCGATCGCCGACATGGCCCCGGACGACGGCGCTGTGGTCATCTTCACGAGCGGCACCTCCGGCGAGCCCAAGGCCGCGCTCCATGGCGTGCGGTACCTGACCGGCCAGGCGCTGCAGGCGCGCTCCTGGCTCGACGCCCGCCCTGGCGACCTCGTGTGGTGCACCGCCGCCGCCGGGTGGTCGAAGTCGGCTCGCAACACCTTCATCGCTCCGTGGATGTGCGGCGCGTCGGTCCTCCTGCACGACGCTCGGTTCGATGCGGTCGAGCGCCTGGAGCTCCTCGCGCGCGAGCGAGTGACCGTGCTCTGCATGTCGCCGACCGAGTACCGCGTCATGGCCAGCCGCGCCGACCTGCGTCCGCTTCCCGACCTGCGCTCGGCGGTCGCCGCCGGGGAGGCGCTGGGCGCCGACACCATCGAGCACTGGCTCCTCGCGACCGACGTATCCGTCCGCGACGGCTTCGGCCAGACCGAGACGGGCGCGCTGACCGCGATCCGCCCGACCGAGCCGATGCGCGCGGGCTCGATGGGCCGTCCGCTGCCGGGCATCGTGACGGAGATCGTCGACGGCGAGCTCGTCGTCGACCCGGCCAGCGTCCCGACCTTCTTCCTGCGCTACCTCGACGGCGCGGCGCCCGGCGGGCCGTGGCGTACCGGCGACCGGGTCGACGTCGACGAGGACGGCTACCTGTGGCATCGAGGACGCCTCGACGACGTGATCATCTCCTCCGGCTACCGCATCAGCCCCGGCGAGGTGGAGGCCGCGCTGCTCAGCCACCCCGTGGTGGCCGACGCCGCCGCGGTCGCCGCGCCCGATCGCGAGCGGGGCGCTGTCGTGCGCGCCGTCGTCGTGCTGCGCGACGACGCGACGCCGTCGGCGTCGCTCATCGCCGAGCTCCAGGACCACGTCAAGCGCCAGACGGCGCCCTACAAGTACCCGCGGCTCGTCGAGTTCGTCGACGAGCTGCCGCGCACCGCGAGCGGCAAGCTGCGCCGGGCGGCCCTGCGCGGCGAGGGCTGACACCGCGCCGCCGCCCTGCTGGTGCCGCTCGAATGGGCGGAGGCTGCTCGCAAGCATGCGTCCCTGCGCGAGTGGGCCTCACGGCACCGGCGCGCCGGTGAAGCGCGCCAGGGCGGCGAGGAGCTCGTCTTGGAACCGCAGGTCGAGAACTGACCGGTGTGGCGTGCGGCGCCGCTGGTGGTACCAGTAGCCACCGCTGGTGCGGGCCTCAGGTGCGTCGCTGGTAGCAAGCCACTCCTGAGTGAGGTGCCCGAGCCGAAGGTCGTCGGGCGCCCCAGGGCCGCCCATCTTGGTCGGCACCCAGCCGGGGTCGACCGCGTTGCTGTAGACGTCGGGCCAAAGCCGGGCCACGGCCATGGCGAACGTGGTGAGGAACAGCTTGCTGTCGGCGTAGGAGGCCGTCGGCCGTCGTCCGCTCCAGTCCAGGTCGTCGAGGTTCGCTCGTCCGCCGTGGTGCATGTCGCTGCTCAGGTACACGAGCCGCTGAGGCCGCTCGATGAGGAGGGTAAGCAGGTACGGCGCGACGACGTTGACCGGGAGGATGTGCGAGCCGCGCAGGACACCGGCGTTGTGGATCACTGCGTCAAGCCGGCCGAGGCGGTTGACCTGATCGGCCACCGACCGGGTCTGGTCGACGTCCGACAAGTCACCGAGGACGGCCGACGCGCCACGCCCGATGATGGGTTCGACGGAGGCGAGTCGCTCGGCGCTGCGCGCGTGGACGATCACCTCGTGACCCGCGCCGACCAGCGCTTTGGCGGCCGCGCGGCCAAGGCCATCGGCGGAACCGGTGATGAGGACGCGCGCCATCTCCTTGGCGTGGCTCAGCGGGCGGTGTAGCCGCCGCCGACGGGCAGCGCGACGCCGACCACGAGGCTTGCGCCTGGGCTGCACAGCCACGCCGTCCGGCTAGAGCGCGAGAGAATGTGTCGATCTTGAATCGTACGCACAATGTATGTACAGTGATCTCGACCATGGCCAAGGCCCTCACAAGAGCTAGGACCCCAGCCAAGGACACGCGTTGGAATCTTCGCGTGGCGGCCGAGGCGGACGAGGTCGTTCGACGGGCGGCCTCGCTCAGCTGCCGCAATCTCACCGAGTTCGTGCAGCAGGCGGCCCTGCTTGAGGCTGAGCGGATCTTGGCGGATCGGACGCGATTCACGCTCGACGAGGAGCAGTGGGAGGCATTCTCGAGACTCCTCGATCGAGATCCCCGGGAGAATCCGGGCCTCGCGAAGCTCTTTTCGGCGCGCGATGTCTTCGCGTAGCTCGTGGGCTTCGCTCGCCCGGTCCAGCTGAAGCGGGAGCACGACGTCGAGGGCTTCGCCTGCGGCGAACAGGCGCTGAACGACTGGCTCCTGAAGCACGCCCTAGATAGCCATGCGAGCGGCGGTGCCAGGGTCTACGTCGCTCTCGCGGATGACGGCCGGGTCGCGGGCTACTACGCGGTCACAGCAGCGCAGGTTGAACCATCCGAGGCTGTTCCGCGCGCGATGAAGGGCCAGCCCGGGCATCGGCCGGTGCCGGCGATTCTCCTGGCGCGCTTGGCCGTCGACCTGGCCTTTCAAGGGCAGGGCCTCGGGGTCGGGCTGCTCAACGATGCGCTTCTCCGATCCCTGACCGTCGCAGAGGAGATCGGAATCCGCGTCGTGCTGGTGCACGCACAGAACGACCGAGCGAAGACCTTCTACGAGCAATACGGTTTCGAGGAGTCGCCCACCGATCGCAAACACCTCATGGTGCTCGTAAAGGACGTGCGTCGCACGTTAGACGCCGCCTGACGCTGGCGATACAGCCATCGCGACGACTCGGATCTTGAGACGGCGATGGAGGCGTAAGGTCTTGGCTCGAGCGGGAAGGGCACAACTGTTCCTCCCGAAGATGAGGCGTAAGCCTCGTTCTAGAGCCAAATAGTGGAGACGGCGGGAATCGAACCCGCGTCCGCGATCGCGCGAAAGGTGGCGTCTACGAGCGTAGCCGGCGCTCTGATCTCGTCCCGGAGTCGCCTCGCCGGCGGGGTTCTCCGGGACCAGCCTCCTGAAGATGTTCCCGGTTTGGCGGAGGCGAGCCGCCCCGGGTGAGCCGGCGTCTGATCCAGGCGATCCCCACGGCCGGCGGGCGGGGGCCCAGAGCTCACGGCTTAGCTAGTGACTAAGCGGCGAGCGCGTACTCGTGAGAGTCCGCACGTATGGTTTTCCCGGGTGTTTAGCGAGGCCTCCCGGGACCTCGACTCGCAACCACCCCTGCGAATCGACCGCGTCGAAGCCTGTCGTCCCCAGGAGCTATGTCGCCACCCATTCTAGCCGGGCGGGGGCGCTTGCGACCCGGGCGGGGGCGCTTGCGGCCCGGGCGGGGGCCTTGCGGCCGGGCGGGGCCTTGCGGCCCGGGCGGCGGTGCTGCAGCCCGGGAGGCGGCGCTTAACGAGAAACGACACGGTCCCGAGCCGCCTGGGGTGCTCTCGGCCACTGCGGCCTCCCGAAGAAGGCGCGGTGACTTCAGAGCGGCGGGCCTCGCAACCCCTGGGCCTCGCTCTCTGCGGCTCGGTTCCGCGTCGAGGGGCAACTTAGGTCGCGGCCCGATGGCGGTCAAGGGGCGGCGCGCGACGAAGCCGCATCCTCCGGAGATTCTCGCCTGGCGGCCGTGCTTGTTCGCTCTGGCGGGCGTGCTTGCGCCCTCGGGAGCGGCCGGGCGGCATGCTGTGACCGCCATGCCCACGACCCAGCGCCTCGTGCTGCGCGCCTGGCGGCCGGACGATCGCGCGCCGTTCGCCGCGATCAACGCCGACCCGGACGTCATGCGCTACATCGCCGACGGGCGGCCGATGACGCGTGCCCAGAGCGACCGCCTGCTCGAGGGGATCGAGGCGCACTGGGCCCAGCACGGCTTCGGCCTGTGGTGTGCGGCGCCGAGTGAGGAACCGGACGCCTGCGTGGGCTTCGTCGGGCTGGCGGTGCCCTCGTTCCTGCCCGCGGTCTTGCCCGCCGTCGAGGTGGGCTGGCGCCTGGCGCGCTCGGTCTGGGGACGCGGGCTGGCCACCGAGGGCGCCCGGGCGGCGCTCGGCCACGCGTTCGGGCCGCTGCGCCTGCGTTCGGTGATCTCGATCATCGACCCGAGGAACGCGCGCTCCGTGCGCGTGGCCGAGAAGCTCGGCATGCGCCCCGGCCCCGCTCATCGCCATCCGGCCACGGGCCGCAAGCTGCGCGCGTACGAGATTTCTGCGGACCATGCGGGTTTTTCACCCGGCGGCGCTTGACCGGCGCTCACGGCTCGGCATAGGTTCGCCGAAGACGCGGAACCGAGTTGCAGAGAGCGAGGCCCAGGGGTTGCGAGGCCCGCCGCTCTGAAGCTACGGCGCTCCTTCGGGAGCCGACGTAGCGGAGAGCACCCCAAGCAACTCGGGACCGCGTCGCTTTCGTTAAGGCACACTGGGTCCATGACGCTGATGGACGTCCAGGACATCGCCTGGGACCTCGACCCGCTCGTCGACGGCGAAGGGCCGGAGGGAGCCGACCGCCTGCTGGCCGAGGCCGACGAGCGCGCGGCGCGCTTCTCCGAGGCCCACGCGGGACGCGTGGCGGAGCTCGACGGCGAGGGCTTGGCCGCCGCGATGGCCGAGCTCGAGGCCATCGTTGACCTCGTCGGCCGAGCGGGCTCCTACGCGATGCTGCGCTTCGCGGTCGACACCGCCGACCCGGCCCACGGCGCGCTGCTGGCGCGCGTGCAGGAGAAGGCCACCGCGGTCGAGACCAGGCTCGTGTTCTTCGAGCTCGAGTGGGCCGCGCTCGACGACGTGCGCGCCGACGAGCTGCTGAACGCCGAGGGCCTCGAGACGACGCGCCATCACCTGCGTACGCTCCGGCGCTACCGGCCCCATCTGCTCTCCGAGCCCGAGGAGAAGCTGATGACCGAGAAGGCGCTGACCGGCCGCGACGCCTGGACGCGCCTCTTCAGCGAGCAGACGAGCGCGATCCGCGTGGCGCTCTCCGACGGCGAGGACGGCGTCCCGCTCGACGTCGCCCTCAGCCGCCTGATGGCGCCCGATCGCGAGGTGCGCCGCACGACCGCCGCGGCGGTCACCGCGGCGCTGGAGCCCGGTCTGCGCACGCGCGCCTACATCTTCAACACCGTGGCGCAGGACAAGGCCGTCGACGACCGGCTGCGCTCCTATTCGAGCTGGATCGCCAGCCGCAACCTCGCCAACGAGGCCACCGACGAGTCGGTGCAGGCGCTCCTCGAGGCGGTGCGCGCCAACTACGACCTCCCGCAGCGCTGGTATCGCCTCAAGGCGGAGCTGCTCGGCCTCGATCGCCTGGCCGACTACGACCGCATGGCCTCGGTGGCCGACGAGGAGGTCACCGTCGACTGGCCGGACGCGGCCGACCTCGTGCTGAGCTCGTTCCACGACTTCTCCGGAGTGCTCGGCGAGCTCGCCCAGCGCTTCTTCGACGAGCGCTGGATCGACGCGCCCGTGCGTCCCAACAAGCGCGGCGGCGCGTTCTGCGCCTACACCACGCCGAGCGTGCACCCGTTCGTGATGCTCAACTACACCGGCCGCCGGCGCGACGTCCTCGTGCTGGCCCACGAGCTCGGCCATGGCCTGCACGCGGCGCTGGCCCGCCCCCGCGGCCCGCTGGAGCAGCACACGCCCCTGACTGTCTCGGAGACCGCGTCGGTGTTCGGCGAGACGCTCGTCTTCCGCCGCCTCCTCGACGCCGCCGACACGCCGCGCTCGCGCCTGACGCTGCTGGCCGAGAACATCGAAGGCTCGATCGCCACGGTGTTCCGCCAGACGGCGATGAACCGCTTCGAGGATCTCGTGCACCAGGCGCGGCGCGAGGAGGGCGAGCTCAGCATCGAGCGCTTCGGCGAGCTGTGGCACGAGTCGCAGGCCGAGATGCTCGGCGACTCGGTGGAGATCACCGACGGCTACCGCCTGTGGTGGTCCTACGTCCCGCACTTCATCGGCACGCCCGGCTACGTCTACGCCTACGCCTACGGCCAGCTGCTGGCCCTCAGCGTCTACCGTCGCTTCACCGAGGAGGGCGAGGGCTTCGTGCCGCGCTACCTCGAGCTGCTGCGCGCCGGCGGCTCGCGCAGCCCCGAGGAGCTGGCCGCGATCGCCGGACTCGACCTCGAGGACCCCTCGTTCTGGACGAAGGGCCTCGACCTCGTGCGCGAGCAGCTCGACGCGGCCGAGGCGGCGGCCGCCGAGGTGCGCGCCTCGCCGTAGGTCGCGCGGCTGCCGCTCAGGCGCCGGACGGCACGAGCCAGGCGAAGTTCGAGGCGAACCGCGGCGCCAATGACCTATCACCGGGGGCATGCCGCAAGAGATGGAGATCGCCCCAGTCGATGTCGGGCGCTTCGCCTCGGTGCTGCCACCCGACCGGTTCGCGGCCTTCGAGCGCGGTGTCCAGGAGGCGCGCGAGCTGCTGGATGGCCGCGTCGTGTGGAACATCAACTCCACGGCCAAGGGTGGCGGTGTGGTCGAGCTGCTGCGTCCGCTCGTGGCGTACGCCCGCGGTGCGGGCGTCGACGCCCGGTGGATGGTCATCGACGGGAGCCCCGAGTTCTTCACGATCACCAAGCGCATCCACAACCGCCTGCACGGGATGGCCGGCGACGGCGGTCCGCTCGACCCTTCCACGCGCCGCGTCTACGATCAGGTGCTGGCCGAGAACCTGGCCGCGTTCGAAGGTCGCGTGCGCGAGGGCGACATCGTCGTCGTCCACGACCCCCAGCCCGCCGGCATGATCCCGGCCCTGCTCGCCGACGGCGCGTACGTCATCTGGCGCTGCCATGTCGGCCTGGACCGGCCCAATGAGCTCGCGCGCGAGACATGGGAGTTTTTGAAGCACTACATCGTCGAAGCCCACGCCTACGTGTTCTCGCGCGCGTCGTTCGCATGGGAGGGACTGCCGGCGGACCGGATCGTGGTCATCCCGCCCTCGATCGACGCGTTCGCGCCCAAGAACGTGGACCTCGACGGCGAGACCGTGAGCGCGGTGCTGCGCGCCGCCGGCCTCGTCACCGACCCACTCGACGCCGAGCCCCATGGACCCGTCACCTTCAGGATCCTGGACGGCAGCCCGGCCCGGATCGAGCGGCGCGCCGACGTGGTCGAGGACGAGCCGCTGCGACCCGACGACCCCGTCGTGCTGCAGGTCTCGCGCTGGGACGCGCTGAAGGATCCGCTCGGCGTGGTCGAGGGCTTCGGGCGCTTCGTGCCCGCCGAGACCGGCGCGCACCTGCTCTACGCCGGGCCTTCCGTCGAGGCGGTGGCCGACGACCCCGAGGGTCGCCGGCTGCTGCGCGAGGCGATCGCCACACGCCAGCGGCTGCCGGGGGAGGCACGGCGGCGCGTGCACCTCGCGTCGCTGCCCATGGACGACCCCGACGAGAACGCGATCATGGTCAACGCCCTCCAACGCCATGCGCGGGTCATCGTGCAGAAGAGCCTCGCCGAGGGCTTCGGCCTCACGGTGTCCGAGGCCATGTGGAAGGCGCGGCCGGTCGTGGCCTCGCGCGTGGGCGGGATCGCGGAGCAGATCGTTCACGGCGAGACGGGGCTGCTCCTCGACGATCCCCACGATCTCGCGGCCTACGGCGCCGCGGTGACCGTGCTGCTGGGCGACGAGCGCCGCGCCGAGGAGATGGGCCAGCGCGCCCGCGAGCGCGTGCGCGACCGGTTCCTCAGCGCGCGGAGCCTGCTCGACTACCTGGCGTTGATTCGCAAGATCCTCGGCCCTGTGACGGTGTAGTCATGTCTCCCGAGACGAAGGACGAACGGCCGGTCATCGTCTGCTACGACGGATCGCCCGAGGCGAGAGAGGCTGTCCGCTTCGCCGCCGGTCTCGTACCTGGCGCCCATGCCGTCGTGGTGACGGTCTGGAAGCCCATCAGCGAGGCGCTGCTCGCGGTGTCGCTGGGTCCGGCGCCGCTGATCTCCGATCCTGTCGATGCCGACGAGCGCCAGCGCCGGGCCGCCGACGAGCTCGCGCACGACGGCGCCCGCCGCGCCTCCGAGGCGGGACTGCGGGCCGAGCCGCTCGCCGTGCGCGCGCAGGACGCGATCTCCGACGCGATCATCGAGACCGCCAACGAGCACGACGCGAGGCTCATTGTGTGCGGCGCGAAGGAGCGCGCCACCAGCCTCGAGACCGCCGTGCTCGCCCGGGTGCCCATCGCGCTGCTGCTGCGGGCCGAGCGGCCGGTCCTGGTGGTGCCGGCGGCGACGAAGGCTCAGGGGCCGCGGCGCACGAGGAAGCTGCGCACCGTGGCCAGGTAGGCCTCGTTCTCCTCGACGAAGGTCATGTGACCGCTGCGCTAGAAGACCACGAGCTCGGCGTCGGGGAGGGCGGCCGCCATCGCCTCGGCCGCCGGCGGCGAGCACGTGCGGTCATGGCGGCCGGCCAGCACGAGGACCGGATGCGTGACATCGCCGAGGCGGTCCTCCACGGCGATGGCGCCGTAGTCGCTGGTCGCCGCGGCGCGCAGGACGTCGGGCCCGTAGACCGCGTCGCCGATGGCGGCGCGGTACAGCTCTATCCGCGGGTCGCGCGGATCGGCGAAGTGGAACGGGAGCTGGTCGGCGAGGATGGCGGCGACGTCCTCCTGCGTGTGCGCCTCGGCCTCGCGCGCCCAGGACGACTGCACCTGCTCGCGCAGCTCCACCGGCTCGAAGGCCTCGAGCTCGCGCTCGACGTGCTCGAAAAAGCGGGCATCGGGCATGCCGCTGGAGACCACCGTGGCCACCGGGCGGCCCGGGAAGTCGACGGCGTGCTGGAGGGCGATGAAGGCGCCGTAGGAGTGGCCGAGGACCGCGTAGCGGTCGAGGCCGAGGCCGGCGGCCAGCGCCTCGACGTCGGCGGCGTGGCGCTCGAGGGTCCAGGTCTCGGGCGCCGAGGGCTCGGAGCGGCCGCTGGCGCGCTCGTCGACGAGCAGCAGGCGACAGCTGTCGCCCAGCGGATCGAGGTAGGACCCGAACATCGTGTGGTCCAGGCCGGGACCGCCGTGCAGCACGAACAGCGCGAGGTCCCCGTCACCGCGCTCGGTCACGTGCAGGCGGGTGTCACCCACGTCGACGAGCATCCGCGCACCCTATCCTCGGTGCAGATGAGCGAGCAGCGCACCGACGAGCTCGCCGGAGGCTGGCTGCCCCCGGCGGCCCCCACAGGGGTCGAGGGCGGACGCACGCCCTTCGGCGAGCCGCGCCGTCCGTGGTGGCGGCGCTTCGGCGGCGGCCTGCTCGGCGGCCTGGTCGTCATCGTCGCCAAGCTCAAGTCGATCCTCGTGCTGCTGCCCAAGCTCAAGGTCCTCACGACCTCGGGCTCGATGCTCGTCTCGGTCGCGGCCTACGCGCTGATCTGGGGCTGGAAGTTCGCGGTCGGCTTCGTCGTGCTGCTCTTCGTGCACGAGATGGGCCATGTCATCGCGCTGCGCCGCGAGGGCGTGCAGGCCAGCGCACCGCTCTTCATCCCCTTCCTCGGCGCGCTGGTCTGGGCCAAGTCGCTCGGTGGCAACGCGCTGGCGGAGGCGCGCGTCGGCCTCGCCGGGCCGGTCCTCGGCTCGATCGGCGCCGCCGCCTGCCTGCCGCTCGCCTGGATGAGTGGGGACGACTTCTGGCGCGCGCTGGCCTTCACCGGCTTCTTCCTGAACCTGTTCAACCTGCTGCCGGTCACCCCGCTGGACGGCGGACGGGCCATGGCCGCCCTCGCGCCGTGGATGTGGTTCGTGGGACTGGGACTGATCGTCGCGCTGGCCTTCGCCTTCCCCAACCCGATCATCCTGCTCATCGCCGTCGTCGGCGCGTTCGACGTCTACAGCCGCTGGTCACGGCTGCGCAAGGGCGGCGACGAGGCCCGCGCCTACTACGCGGTCCGACCCCGCGACCGCGCGCTGGTGGGCCTCGTCTACCTCGCCCTCCTCGCGCTGCTGGTGCTCGGCATGGACGCCACGCACTTCGAGCGCTCGATCCCGGGCTAACGGTCGTAGACCAGCGCCAGGCGCGTCAGCGTCAGCGCGCCGAGCATGAGCCCGAAGTCGCGCAGGGCGATGTCGTAGTAGCCGGAGTAGGTCAGCAGGTTGATGATGATGCCGCCCAGCCAGGCGGCCACCAGCGGTGCTCCCAAGCGCGGGCGGAAGGCGACCGTGAGGCCGGCGACGACCTCGATGACGCCCACGACATGCATGGCGTCGCCGGCGCTGCCCGGGACGATGTCGTTGATCCACGGCGCCAGGTACTGGTTCCAGTCGACCATCACGTTGGCGAACTTGTCGAGGCCGAACAGGATCGGCGCGACGGTGAAGCCGATGCGCAGCAGCGTGTAGGCCTGGTAGGCCGCATCGGTGCGCAGGCGGGTCGACGTCGTCGTTGCGGTCGGCGCGCGGCCGACGGTGGTGGCGGACACTGCTCCTCCTTTGACGGGGTTCGGAGGAGTTGGCGTCGCGGCGCCGCCGCGTCTTACCGATCGCGTGGGGGCCCGTCGTCCTCCAGCAGCGCGCGCAGGCTCGCGTGGTCCTCGTGGCAGGCGGGGCAGCCCTCCAGGTGGGCGCCCATCCCCGGGACGGCGGCCTCCGCATCGGCCCCCGCCAGCTCGAGCTCGACGTAGCGATCGAGCTCGTCGAAGCACGCCTCGCAGGTCAGCTCCGGCCCGGCCGGGCCGAGGAGCCCGCGCAGCCGCCGCAGGTCGTCGCG
The DNA here is from genome assembly GCA_036379935.1 of Solirubrobacteraceae bacterium. GTDB lineage: Bacteria > Actinomycetota > Thermoleophilia > Solirubrobacterales > Solirubrobacteraceae > JAOPZW01. The sequence continues at coordinate 31,639 of DASVFT010000128.1, forward strand.
GTCGTCGCTCATTCCGAGCTCCCACGGTGGTCGAGGTCCGGATCCAGGCCGCGCGCCGCCAGGCATGCCCGCAGGCGCCGGCGCGCGTCGTGCAGCGTCTTGTAGAGCGCGCCGCGGGTGGTGCCCATCCGCTCGGCCAGAACGTCGATCGGCACGCCGTTGATGGTGATCGCGACGAGCACCGCGCGCTGGTGGGCGGTGAGCTCGCCGGCGATCGCGTCCGCGACGGCGGCCAGGAGCTCGCCCATCAGCGCGTCGCGCGACGGCGAGGGGCCGGGATCCGCGAGCACGGGCCAGCCCGCCGGCTCGAGGGCCACCTCGCGGTCCTGCCAGGCGCGGCGGCGCATCTTCACGCCCGCCTCCAGCAGCGCGAACTTGTAGACCCACGTCGTGAAGCGGCTCGCGCCGCGATAGCGGTCGAGCTTGGCCAGCACGGCGACGAGCGCGTCGTCGGCGCTCTGCTGGGCGAGGTCGTCGAGCTGCGGTCCGGCGACGTGGCGGGCGCCCGCGGCGCGACGGCGCACCTCGAAGCGCGCCGCCCGCAGCAGCAGTGCGTGCAGGCGCGCGACCGCCTCCTCCCGCGTGTGCTCGTCGGCGGAGCGCAGCGCGCGCAGCCACGCGCGCGACTCGGCGTCGCCGGTCACCGGGCGGTCGGTGACCGACATGGCGAGGGTTTCGGCGGCGGTGAGCACATGGGGTTGGCGACGCGCAGGCGCCGATCCTTACCTGTCGTGCAGGGCGCGCTCCATGTCGCGCCGCTGCTCGCGCGCCTTGATGGACTCGCGCTTGTCGAAGCGGTCCTTGCCGCGCGCCAGCGCGATCTCGACCTTGGCGCGCGGCCCCGAGAAGTAGATCCGCGTCGGCACGAGGGTCAGGCCGCGCTCCTGGATCTTGCCCACGAGGCGATCGATCTCGTTCTTGTGGGCCAGCAGCTTGCGCGGGCGGTCGGGATCGTGGTTCTCGCGGCTGGCGGGCCCGTAGGGCGGGATGTGCACGTTGTGCAGCCACAGCTCGCCGTCGCGGATCTGCGCGTAGCCGTCCTTGATCTGAGCGGTGCCGTTGCGCAGCGACTTGACCTCGGTCCCGGCGAGCACGAGGCCGCATTCGAGCCGGTCGAGCAGCTCGAAGCGAAAGCTCGCCTGCCGGTTGGTGGCGATGTCTCCCGGAGCGGTCTTGCGCTTCTTGCCCTTGGCCATCGATGTTCACAGTAGCCTTCGCCGCGTGCGGAGGGGTCTGGCCGTCGCGCTGGTCCTCGCGTCGGCGTGCGTCGCCGCGATGCCCGCCGCTGTCCTCGCCAAGCGCGCGCCCGCGCGGCTGCGGGCCTTCTCCTCCTGCGCTGGGCTGGTCGGCTACGCGCAGCGCCATCTGTCGCAGACGCACGGCGTGCCAGAGCGCGTCGTGCCGGGGCTGGTCGAGCCCGCGATGCCGGGACGCAGGCCGCAGGCGACCGCCGCCCCGCAGGAGGCGGCGCCGGCCTACTCGACGACCAACGTCCAGGAGGAGGGCGTCGACGAGCCCGACCTGGCCAAGACCGACGGCACGACCATCTTCACGGTCGTCGGTCAGACGCTGTACGCCATCGCGGCCGACGGGCCGGGCGCGCCGCGCATCGCCGGCTCGCTGGCGCTCGGCCGCTCTGGCGGCGACGTGGTGTTGCACGCCGGCCGGCTCATCGTCATCCAGGGGGCCGGAGCGGTGCCGCTCGACACCGTGAGCGTCGGCCCCGTGCCGCGCGCGGCGTCGGTGCCGTTCGAGGGCCAGACCGTCATCACGGAAGTCGACGTGCGCGATCCGACCGCGCTGAAGGTCGCGCGCACGCTCACGCTCGACGGCCAGTACGTCAACGCCCGCCAGAACGGCGGAACGGTCCGGGTCGTGCTCTCGTCCACGCCACGCGCATACGCGTTGCCCGCGGCGCGCGACCGCGCCTCGGGCTGGGTGCCGCGCTTGCGCTTCGCCTCGCGGATCTCGGGACGCCGCCGCGCCCGCGCGCTCGTATCGTGCGACGACGTGCGGCGCCCGCCGACGTTCTCGGGGCTCGGCATGCTCTCGATCCTCACCGTCGACCTCGACAAGGGCCTGTGGGCCGTCGACGCCGACGGCGTGATGACCGACGCGCAAACCGTCTACGGCTCGCGGAGCCACCTCTACGTGGCCACGCAGCGCTGGATCGACCCGCAGACGCAGGCCGGCGAGCTTCCGGGCGCCTCGACGCTCATCCATCGCTTCGATGTCGGCGACCCGGACAAGACGACCTACGAGGCCAGCGGCGCCGTCACCGGCTACCTGCTCAACCAGTACTCGCTCTCCGAGCGCAAGGGCGACCTGCGCGTGGCCTCGACCACGCGGCCGATGTGGTGGCAGGGCACCGAGGGCGCGCCGAGCCAGAGCCTCGTCACGGTGCTGCGCGGCCAGGGCTCGCGGCTGGCGCCGATCGGCCAGGTCGCAGGCCTGGGTCGGGGTCAGCGGATCTACTCCGTGCGCTTCATCGGCGACGTCGGCTACGTGGTGACCTTCCGCCAGATCGACCCGCTCTACACCATCGGCCTCGCCGACCCGACGGCACCGAAGGTCCTGGGCGAGCTCGAGCTGCTGGGCTACTCCGCCTACCTGCACCCGCTCTCCGCCGACCGGCTGCTCGGCGTCGGGCAGGACGCCACGCCCGAGGGACGCACGAAGGGCGTGCAGGTGTCGCTCTTCGGCGTCGGCGACCCCGCGCACCCCAGGCTGCTGGCCCAGCACGCGCTCGGCGCCTCGTCCTCCTCGCAGGTCGAGTACGACAGCCACGCGTTCCTCTACTGGGCGCCACGCGGGCTCGTCGTCCTGCCGGTGCAGGTCGACGACGACGGCGCGGGAGCGTCGCCCGGCTTCACCGGCGCGGTGGCCCTGAAGGTCGGCCCGGATCGCATCGACGAGGTCGGGCGCGTCGCGCACGACGCGGTCGACGGCTCCGTCCCGCTCATCACCCGGTCGATCGTCATCGGCGACCGGCTCCTCACGCTGTCCGACGGCGGCGTGCTGGCCAGCGCGCTCGAGGGCTTCGGGCGGCTGGCCTGGCTGCCCTTCCCCTAGTCCCGGCTCTCGGGCGGGAAGCCCACGAGGTCGAGGTCGACCCGGCCGCGCGGCGCATCGACGGAGCGCACCGCCACGGTGACCGGGTCCCCGAGCCGGATCGCGCCGCCCGTGCGCGTGCCGACGAGAACGGTGCCCTCCTCGTTGAGCTCCCACCAGTCGCCGCGCAGGCGGCGCACCGGCAGCATGCCCTGGTAGCCGTCGCCGAAGGTCACGAACGCGCCGGCCCCGATGAGGCCCGTGACCTCGCCCTCGTAGACGGCGTCCCAGCCCCCGTCGTAGAGGTCGCGCTCGAGCAGGAAGCAGCGCGCGACGTCGTCGGCGTCGCGCTCGATGAGCATGGCATCGCGCTCGCGCGCCGACGTCCACTCCCCCGCCTCCTCGAGCGTGCTCGCCCGCGGCGCCTCCTCGCCGCCCCCGATGGCGCTGAGCAGCGCGCGGTGGGCGATGAGGTCCGGGTAGCGGCGGATGGGCGAGGTGAAGTGCAGATAGCTCGGTGAGGAGAGGCCGGCGTGGCCGAGGTTCACCGGCGAGTAGCGGGCCTGCTTGAGCGCGCGCAGCACGAGCGCGCTGAGGGCGATGCGCCCGTGGCCCGTCCGGCGCACGTGCTGGTCGACCAGGACCGAGCACTGGGCCACGATCTCGGCCGCCTGCGAGGGCGAGAGCGGATCGGGCACCGGCGGCGTGGGCACGCCGAGCGACGCCAGCTGGTCGACGAGGCGCCGCACGGCCAGCGGCTCGGGGCGCTCGTGCACCCGGTACAGGGTCGGGATCGAGCGCTCGGAGAGCAGCGTGGCCACCGCCTCGTTGGCGGCGATCATCAGGTGCTCGATGAGGCGGTGCGACTCGGTCTGCACCGTGGCCACGGCCTCGACGAGGTGCCCGCGATGATCGAACGCAAACTCGGGCTCGACCGACTCGATGGCCAGCGCGCCGCGGCTCTCGCGCCGCGCCTGGAGCGCCGCGGCGGCGGCGCGGGCGGCGGCCAGGGGCTGTGCCCACGGCTCGGCCGCGGGCTCCTCGCCGGCGAAGATGCGGTCGACGCGGTCGTAGTCGAGGCGCTCGTCGGAGCGGATGAGCGACCGGTAGAACGAGCTCTTCACGGTCTCGGCGCCGCGCAGCTCGAGCTCGACGGTGACCGCGAGGCGATCGACGCCCGGGCGCAGCGAGCACGCGTCGTTGGAGAGCGCCTCCGGGAGCATCGGCTCGACCGCGCCGGGCACGTAGACCGACGTGGCGCGGCGATAGGCCTCGCGGTCGACGGCGCCGCCCGGGCGGACGTAGGCCGAGACGTCGGCGATGTGCACCCAGACGCGCCAGTGGTCCTCGCCCAGGACCTCGCAGGAGATCGCGTCGTCGAAGTCGCGCGCGGTGACGGGGTCAATCGTGAAGGTGGGGAGCGCCCGCAGGTCGAGCCGGCCCTCGTCCCGCACGCGCTCGGCGGCGTCGCGCGCCTCGCGCTCGGCCAGCGGATCGAACCGCCGCCGCAGCCCGCGGTCGAGCATCAGCGCCTCGAGCACGTCACGCGCGACGTCGGGGCGCCCGATCCGCCGCAGAACCTTGCCGTGCCCGCCGCCGCGCCCGTGCGGCTCCACCAGCACGAGGTCGCCGGGCCGCGCG
>DASVFT010000129.1:0-3585 GCA_036379935.1 Solirubrobacteraceae bacterium
CGGCCGCGGGTCGCGCGCGACCATCACCGGCGGCCCGCGCGCGGGCAAGAGCGAGACGCTGCGGCGCCTGGCCGGCGCGCTGGCCGGCACCGACGGCCTCGAGCTGAGCCTCGTGCTCACGGGTGTGCGCCCGGAAGAGGCTGCCGAGTGGAAGGCGGGCCCCGTCGAGCCGGCGGCGGCGCTCACGCTCGCGGCGTCCGCCGACGCTCAGGGGCAGGCGCTCGAGCGCGCGGTCGAGACCGCTCAGCGGATCGCCGCTCGCGGCGGCCACGCGGTCGTGCTGGCCGACACCCTGGACGCCATCGCGCCGGCCACGGCGCGCAAGGCGCTGGCCGCGGCGCGGGCCATCGTCGACGGCGGCTCGCTCACCATCATCGCCACGGCGACGCGGCCGCTGGGGGGCGAGACGACCGTGATCGGCCTCGATGCCGCTCGCACGGCGGCGCGCAACTTCCCGGCGCTCGACCTTGCCGAGAGCGGCACGCTGCGCCCAGAGCTGCTGGTGGGCGAGGCTGGCGCGGACGCGATCGCCGCGGCGCGCGCGGAGGGGGCGGCGGGCTAGAGGGCGCGCGGGCGCGGGCCGCGGCGCGCGCGGCGCTGGACGCGGCGCTCAGGGCTCAGCGCGGCTGGTAGGCGACCCGGCCCCAGGAGGGCTCGGGCGCCAGCTCGACCGGCTCGCCGTCGCGGTCGGGCTGGATGTAGCGGAAGGTCTGGTTGCACGGGTCGAATTCGACGTCGAGCTCGCCCTCCTTGACCCGCTGGTCCAGCCACGCCGAGCGGAAGACGAGCCGTCGCAGCCAGTGCACGAGCGAGCGGTCGCTGGGGCCCACGAGCTCGGGCCAGCAGTCGTTGACGTGCTCGCCCAGGGCCGAGGCCGGCTCGTGGATCTCGCCGTTGACGGCGAGGTTCACGAGGTCCTCGAGCTCGGGCTCGTCGAGGCGACCGGAGACGAAGCCGAGCTTCAGCGCCGCCTGCTCGCAGCGCTCGGCGAAGTCGCGTTCGTTGAAGGTGAAGCGCAGCTCGCCGTACTCGAGGACGAAGTCCTCTCCGGAGTCGTAGTTGCCTCGGCGGGTGGTGTCCATGCGCTCCAGAGCCCCGCCGGGAACGTGTCCGTGGGGTCGTCGCCATCCTAAGGGCGATCCCTTCCGGGGAGCGTCCCCTGAATGCGATGTTGCACCACCGGCCGGGCCATATCGACCGCTCGGCGAAGCGGGTGGCGGGGAAGCCCGCGAACGCCGTCGGTCAGGCGCCGAGATCGGCCCGCAGGGCGTCCAGATCGGCGCGCAGGGCGCTCACCTCGGCCCGTAGCGCGTCCACGGTGGCGCGCAGCTCGCCCACCTCGTCGCGCGGCCCCGCCCGCTCCTCCTCGGGCGCGGGGTCGCGAGTCTCGGCGGCGCTCGGCGCCGGCTCGGCGGGGGGCTCGGCGGCGCGCCCGCCGCCCGCCTCGTCGGCATCCTCGCCCAGCAGGTGGGCGTAGCGCTCCTCCTTCTGGCCCGGACGGCGGGGGAGGCGGACCGCGAGGTTGCGCTCGGTCAGGCGGCCGAGCGCGGCGTGCACCGCGCGCAGGTCGCCCAGCGGGTGCAGGCGCTCGGAGCGCTGCTTGAGCTCGCCGGGCGTCTGCGCGCCGCGGAGCATGAGCACGCACAGCAGCGCGAGCTCGTCGTCGGGGAGCGGAAGCGCCTCGTCGAGGAGATGGCGGTACTTGGGCGCGCGGCTGCCCTGCCCGCTGGCCAGGCGCGCCCAGCGGCGCCGCGAGAGGCGATGCAGGGCGTCGCGGATGGTGGTCTCGTCGTACTCGACGACCGGGTCGCGGTTGGTCGACTGGTTGCAGGCCAGCCGCAGCGCGTTGAGGCTGAGCGGATACGCCTCGGGCGTCGTGCGCTGCTTCTCCAGCAGGCAGCCGAGGACACGGATCTCAGATGCGGTGAGGTCCACGGGCAGGCAGCCTACGTCCGGCGCGGCGCGGGGGACGTGGCGGGGGAGAGAAACCGGCGCGCGCGTCCTTAGACGGGCATGAGCACCGTCGACGTGCCGGCCACCATCCTCGTCCTCGAAGACGACGCGCCGACCCGCACCTTCCTGGCCGACAACCTCACGGCCGACGGCTACGAGCTGCTCGTGGCCGAGAGCGCCCGCGACGCGGTGCGCCAGCTCGAGACCAAGTTCCCCGACCTCGTGCTGATCGACCTCGGCCTCCCCGACGGTTCGGGGCTCGACGTCGTCGAGCAGGTGCGGTCCTCCGACGGGGTGGCGAGCCGCATCGATCCCGCGATCCCGATCGTCGTCCTCACCGGCCGCGTGGACGAGCTCGATCGCCTCCGCGGGTTCGAGCGCGGGTGCGACGACTACGTGTGCAAGCCCTTCAGCTACCCCGAGCTGCGCGCGCGCGTCGAGGCTCTGCTGCGGCGCGCCGAGCTGCGGCGCCGGCCGGCGCGGCTGCGCGTCGGCGACCTCGAGATCGATGCCGTGGCGCGGGTCGTGCGCCTGCGCGGCGCGCCGGTCACGCTGTCGCAGAAGGAGTTCGCCCTCGTGCGCGCGCTGGCCTCCGATCCGACGCGGGTGTTCACCAAGGACGAGCTGCTGCGGACGATCTGGGGCTTCCGCACCCTGGGGAGCACGCGCACGCTGGACTCGCATGCGTGCCGCCTGCGGCAGAAGCTCGGGCGCTTCGGCGACCGCTTCGTGGTCAACGTGTGGGGGGTCGGCTACCGGCTCGTGGACGGGCCCGGGGCGGCGCTCGACGCCATCGCAGAGGCCGCTCCCCTGCGATCGGCTGCCGCGGTGGCGCCGGTGCCCCTGCTCGCCGTGGGGCCGCTCGAGCCGCTGGCGCTCGTGGCCTGGCTGCTGGCCGTCGTCGCCCTCGCGCTCGCCGTCTTCTTTCGCGTGGAGCTGCGGCGCCGGCGCGAGCTGGTCGCGCGCGCGTGTCACGAGCTGCGCGGGCCGCTGACCGCCGCGCACCTCGCGCTGCACGCCGCCGCACGGCACGGCGAGGCGCCGCCGGCGCGCCTGGCCGCCATCGACCTCGAGCTCAAGCGGGCCGGCGTGGCGCTCGACGACCTCGCCGCCGCGCGCAGGGGGCGCCGCGCGCCGGACCGCGACGAGCCGGTCGACGTCGGCGACCTCCTGGCCTACCAGGCGGCGACGTGGCGCATGGTGGCCAGCGTCTTCGGGTGCCGGCTGGAGCTGATCGAGGCCGGGGCGGGCGCCATCGTCCGTGGCGATCGCCTGCGGCTGGCCCAGGCGGTCGGCAACCTGGTCGCCAACGCGCTGGAGCACGGCACCGGCCGCGTCGAGCTGCTGGCGCGCTCGACGGGCGACCGCGTGCGCATCGAGGTCGCCGACGAAGGGCCGGGCCTGCCCGCGCCGGTCGCCGTCCTCGCTCGCCGCCCCCGTGCCGGGCGCGGCCGTCGCGGCCGCGGCCTGGCCATCGCCGCCGACATCGCCGATCGCCACGGAGGACGGCTCGTGGCGGCGCCTTCGGCTCGTGGCGCCCGGGTGGCGCTCGAGCTTCCGGCGTGGCGCGACCGCTCCTAGATGAGCCGCCGGCGCCGGGCCGCCGCGCTGCTGGGCCTGGCGCTGCTGCTC
>DASVFT010000130.1:0-19133 GCA_036379935.1 Solirubrobacteraceae bacterium
GAGATGTCGGTGACGTCGTCCGTCAGGCGGCGCCCGTTCGGGAACCCCTGGTTGTCACCGGCGAGCACCCCGAAGCGGCTCGGGTTCGCCGTGACCGGCGTGCCGAGGTTGATCTTCAGCGTGTCGGTCGGCGGCGCCTTCGGGTCGATCTGCGTCAGCCCGGGGATGCCGGTCAGCAGCGCCTGCACGATGTCCGTGCGGTTGTTCTCCGGCACGTTGAGGCCCGGGAACAGCGCGTTGATGACCTTGGCGAGCTCCGGCGAGAGCACGTACTTGCCGAAGTTCTTCAGGTCGTCAGCGGGCTGGGTCGCGTTGAAGCGGTCCTTCTGACCCAGCGGGATCACGACCTCGTTGACCAGCGGGTTGCCCAGGCGACTGACCTGGACCTCGCTGCGCACGGCGCGGTGACGCGGCGTGACCTGCACGCGCTGGCGGTAGGTCGAGGCCCACACGCCGACGACGGCGTCGGCGGACTTCGCGTTGGCCGGCGTCTTGTGGTCGCGGGTGACGAGGGCCTTCGGGACCTGCAGCGCGATCGTGTGGACGTTGTAGCCCGCCAGATCGTCCTTGCCGCCGCCCTGGTTGCCCGTGCCGATGCCCGTGCGGCCCGGCATGTCGATGTTGATGGCGTCGAAGGTCGAGCCGAGGTCGACGAAGAACGGGTCGTCGACCTGCCCGGCGAACACCTTGCCGCCGCCCGGCAGCGACCGGATCGCCTGGTTGGCGACCGCGTCGTAGTTCGGGATCGTCTTGGGCCCGACGTTGTTCGGCGCGACCGGCAGGCCGTGCGCGACGAGCTTGTTCGACACCCTCTTGCCGCCCTTGTAGCGCTCGCGCCACACCGAGTAGTGCTGCACGATGTTGAGCTTCGGATCGTTGATCGAGCTCACGCCGGGCAGCGCGTAGAGGAACGAGTTGGGGTTGCGGACGGTGGTCTTGAACTTGAACCGGTAGCGGATGTCGTACTTGCCGTCGCCGGTGTTGTCGACGTTCAGGTAGTAGCTGGCGCGGTCGTCGAACCGATAGAAGTTCGGGCCGCCGGCGGGATCCTCGAACGGGATCCAGTTGCCGATGAGGGTCACGGATCCCTGGGCGTCGGGCGCCACGAAGGCGTAGACGTCGGTGTCGTCGCCGGTGGGATCCAGCGATGACAGCGGGGCTTCCCGGTGGCTTGAACCCGAGCCGGCCGTGACCGCGAGCACACCCGCCGCCAGCGCTGCCAGGAGCGCCACCGACAGGATCGCGAGCTTGCGCATGAAGCTGCTCCTCCTTGGGAGGTCGTGGGTCGTCATGGACGTCTTGACGCACCAACGCAGCGCGCAGATCACATAAATCTCCCTGCAAAGAGGCGCTTTCTGGCAGCGGCTTGCAGGTGCGAGCGAGTCGCGCTCAGTGCAGCGAGCCGCGCAGTGCCAGCACGCGCCGCGTCGAGCTCTCGAGCTCGTCGCGGTCGACGTCGCCGGCGCGGATGGCATCGGCCAACGCGGCGGCCGCGCGCGCCGCTCCCGCGTAGGTGCGCGCGTACAGCAGCAGATCCACCCCCGCTCGCACGGCGCCCAGCGCGGCGCCGCTGGCGCCGCCGTAGGCGGCGAAGGCCGGCGCCTCGAGGTCGTCGGAGATCGTCACCCCGTCGAAGTCGAGATCGTCGCGCAGCTCGCGCTGGACGACGCGCGGCGACAGCACGGCGGGGCGCGCGGAGAGCGCCGGGTACACGGCACTCGAGACCATCACGAGGCGCGCGCCGGCGCGCACGGCGGCGCGAAACGGCGGGCGATCCACCGCGCGCAGCTCGCGCAGCGGCACGTCGATGCGCACCGCATCGACGTCGGTGTTGGCCGGCGCGGCGCCGAAGCCCGGGAAGTGCTTGGCGGTCGCCGCCACGCCGCCCTCGGCCAGCCCGCGGGCGAAGGCGGCACCGAAGCGCGACGCGCTGTCCGCGGTGAAGCCGAAGCCTCGGCCCTCGGCGTGCAGCGCGCCCTCGGGGCGGACGACGTCGACGACGGGCGCGAGATCGACGTTCATGCCGGCCGCGCGCAGGGTGGCCGCCGTCGCGCGCCCCTCGGCCCGCGCCACCGCCGGGTCCCCGGTGGCCGCCATGGCCGGCGCCCCGCGCGAGGGCGCGCCGGGCAGGCGCTTCACGCTGCCGCCCTCCTGGTCGACCATCAGCAGCAGCGGCGCGTCGAGGCCGGCGGGGCGCGGGAGGGCACGCAGCGTGCGCGTCAGGGCGCGCACCTGCGCCGGGGTGCCGAGGTTCGCGCCCAGGAAGATCACCCCGGCGGCCTCGCCGCGGCGGATGCGGTGCAGCAGCGCACGCGGCGGACGCAGGCCGGCGAAGGGGAAGACGACGTGCTGCCCGGCCAGCTGCTCGGCGGTCAGCGCCGCCGGCGCCCGGTGGGGCGGTTGCGCGCGCTCTTCGCGCTTGGCACCGCACCCGGCGAGCGCCAGGACGACGGCGGCCAGCGCGGTGGCGCGCCGCCTCACCGCGCGAAGCTCGTCTCCGCGGTCAGGCGCTGCGCGACGGCGGCGACGAGCCGCGCCGCCTTGTCGATGTCGTCGAGCTGCACCATCTCGACCGGCGAGTGCATGTAGCGCAGCGGCAGGCCCACGCCGCCGGCCGGGATCCCGCCGCGCGACAGGTGCATGGCGTCGAGGTCGGTGCCGGTGCTGCGCGCCGAGGCCTGGAGCGTGTACGGGATCGACTCGCTCTCCGCCGTCTCGTACATGATCTCCACCACGCGGGGGTTGAGGTTCGAGCCGCGCTCGATGACGGGCCCGGAGCCGAAAGGATGCGCGCCGAGCTCGTTGACCTCGACGCCGGGCGCGTCGGTGGCGTGGGTGACGTCGACCACGATGGCCACGTCGGGGCGCAGCGCGTAGGCGGTCGTCGTCGCTCCGCCGAAGGTGGTCTCCTCCTGCACGGCGGCGACGGCGACCGTGTCGCCGGGCGCGCCGCCGGCCTCGTGCACGAGCCGGGCCGCCTCGTAGGCCACGTAGGCGCCCAGGCGGTTGTCCATCGAGCGCGAGACGGCGCGGCCGTTGGGCAGCTCGATCGGCTCGCCCTCGATGACCGCCACGTCGCCGACGCGGACGAGGCTGCGCGCCTCCTCGCCGCTGGCGGCGCCGATGTCGATGTGCATCTCCTCGAGCCGCGCGACCTGCTTGCGCTCCTCCTCCTTGAGCAGGTGGATCGGCTTCTTGCCCACGACGCCGGGGACGGTGCCGTCGCGCGTGCCCAGCAGCACCCGCTGCCCGACGAGGATCTGCGGGTCCCATCCGCCCACACCGTGGAAGCGCAGGAAGCCGTCGTCGTCGATGTGGGAGACGATGAGGCCGATCTCGTCGATGTGGCCCACGATCGCCAGCGTCGGCCCGCCCGCGGTGCCCGGCACGCGGGCCCAGACCGAGCCCATCACGTCGGTCGATACGTCGGCGAAGGCCGACGCGGCGTCACGGAAGACGGCGGCCGGCGCCGTCTCATAGCCGGAGGGGCCATGGGCGGTGAGGAGGGCGCGGAGCACGGGAGGGATGGTCATCGCGCGGGCACCCTATAGGTGCGGGCCCACCCGGCGGGGGGTACCCGTACCGCGCGCCCGGGCGGGGCCTGCGACCATCCGAGTCGATGATTCGGGTCCTGGTCGTCGACGATCACCCGGTCTTGCGGGCTGGCCTGGAGGCGGTGCTGAGGTCCGAGCCCGGCTTCGTCTGCGTCGGCACGGCCAGCGACGGTCACGAGCTCGTCGTGATGCTGCGCCGCACCCGCCCCGACGTCGTGCTCCTCGACTGGCACCTGGGCGACGACGACGGCGTCGCGCTGTGCCGCATGCTGCGCGCGGAGGCCGCGCCGCCCGAGGTCGTGCTCTACACCGCCAACGCGCAGAACGACCTGCTCTCCGCCGCGGAGGCGGCCGGCGCGCACGCGGTGGTCGAGAAGGGCGCCGACATCGATCACCTCTTCGACGCGCTGCGCCTTGCCGTGCGCGGCCGTCGCGAAGCGGCGTAGCGCAGCGGCTAGAAGGTCAGGACCGAGCGGATCCCCTCATGGCGCTCCATGGCCGCGAACGCCTCGTTGACGTCGTCGAGGGGGAGGCGGCGCGAGATCAGCGCCTCGAGGTCGAGCTCGCCATCGAGGTAGCTGCGCACCAGCTCGGGCACGCGGTCGCGGCCCTTGGCGCCGCCGAACGAGGCGCCGGCGATGCGGCGCCCGGTGATCAGGTAGCGCGGGATGACCTCCAGCACCTCGCCGCGCCCGGCGACGCCCGCGACCGTGCACAGGCCCCAGCCCATGCGCGCGGACTCCACCGCCTGGCGCATGACCTTGACGCTGCCGGTGGCCTCGAAGGTGTAGTCGGCGCCGAAGCCACCGGTCGTGTCGAGGATGTGCTGCACGGCGTCCTCGCCGCCGACGAAGGTGTCGGTGGCGCCCTGCGCCCGGGCGCTGGCCAGGCGATCCTCGGAGAGGTCGACGCAGATGATGCGCTCGGCCCCGGCCATGCGGCAGCCGGCCACGGCGCCGAGGCCGACGAGGCCGGCACCGAAGACGGCGCACGTCGACCCCGCCTCGACCTTGGCCACGTAGAGCGCGGCGCCGACGCCCGTCGTCGCGCCGCAGGCCAGCGTGCAGACGATGTCGGCCGAGGCGGCCGGATCGACCTTGGCCACGGCGATCTCGGGCAGGACGGTCGCCTCGGCGAACGCGCTCGTGCCCATGAAGTGGCGGATGGGCTCATTGTCTCGCGAGAGCCGCGTGGTGCCGTCGGGCAGGTGGCCGAGGTTCTGCTGCTCGCGGATGGCCAGGCAGATGTTGGTCTTCTCCGAGCGGCAGTGCACGCACTCGCGGCACTGCGGCGAGAAGAGCGTGAGGACGCGGTCGCCGACCGCCACGCTCTGCACGCCGTCGCCGATCGCCTCGACGATCCCCGCGCCCTCGTGGCCCAGGACCGTGGGGGCGTAGCCGGACGGGTCCGCCCCGCTGGCGGTGTACAGGTCGGTGTGGCAGACGCCGCAGGCCTCGAGGCGAACGAGGACCTCCCCGGCCTTGGGCTCGGCGAGGTCCACCTCCTGGATCACCAGCGGCGCGCCGAACTCCTCCAGGACGGCGGCGCGGATCTTCATGGCGCGCGACCCTATCGAGGCGGCCCGGCCGGCGCGGCTGAGCGCGCGCGCGGCACCCGCCTGGCGGCGACGAGCGCGCCGCGCCGCTCAGCCGCGCTCGCGCTCGATCGTCCCCTCGATCAGCCCGTAGGGCTCGGTGGTGGCGTGGAAGACCGCGTTGGGGTTGTCGAGGCCGAAGCGGGTGAGGTCATAGAGCAGGTGGTGGCGGTTGGGCAGCGAGAGGTGGATGCGCTGGACCGAAGGATGGCGCTCGAGGACGGCTTCGCCCATGCGGTTCAGGGTGAACTGGACCGACGGGCTGTAGTGGTCGCCGAAGGCGTCGAGCAGCGTGTCGCGCACGGCGGCCCAGGTCGCCTCGAGGTCTTCGGCGCCCTCGCCGTACTCCCAGCGCGCGGTGACGATCGTGGCCAGGATCCGGTCGTCGGTCTCGGGCAGCGTCGTGTGCTCGTCGCGGACGAAGCCCTCCCAGCCCGACGCCGTGGTCTTGAGGACGAGCAGGTCGTCGATGCCGGCCTCGTAGGCGATCGCCGATCCGTCGCCGCTCACGGTGGCCACGCGCGTGCCGCCGTGGCCGCGCTGGAACGCGTGCTCGTGGTCTCCGAGGCGCGCCCAGGGATGCTCGGCGATGTCGATGCGCACGCGCTCCACGGTCGGACCGGCGCGCAGGAAGTGCTCCACCAACGCCGCGCCGAAGGACTCGAGCGAGTCGAGCTCGTGCGTGCGCGCCAGCGCGTAGACGACGTTGCGCATGGTGTCGGTGGCGAGCAGGGCGCTGTTGTCGCCGCTCACATGAGCGGCCTCGAAGTCGCCTTCGAGCGCGACGTCGACGGTGAGGTCGCGCAGCTCGTGGCGCCCGGGCGCGCGCGTCACCTTCACCACCCGCACCTCGGACTTGCCGTAGCCGTGGCGTCCCAGCGGCAGGGCGATCAGCTCCCTCGGTAGGTGGTGTAGCCGAACGGGCTCAGCAGCAGCGGGACGTGATGATGCCCGCCCCCGGCGACGGTGAAGACGACGACGACCTCGGGGTAGAACGCCGCGTCGCCGACCGTGCGGAAGTACTGGCCGGTGTCGAAGGTCAGGCGGTAGCGCCCGTCGTCGAGCCCGGCCTCGGCGGGCAGGAGCTCGCGCACACGGCCGTCGCCGTCGGTGGTCGCGCGCGCCAGCTCCTCCCACTCGCCGCGCGCTTCGCGCTCGAGCACGACGGCGACGCCCTCGGCCGGGTGCCCGCGCGCGGTGTCGAGGACGTGGGTGGAGATCACAGGCCGATCTCCTCGAGGCGCAGGCGCGCGATCTTGGCGATCTCCAGCAGCGCGATCTCGACCTCCTGCTCGGGCTCGTGTGACAGGCGCTCATGCGCCCACGCCAGGATCGAGTCCTTCGTGTGCTCGCGCACGCAGACGACGAGCGGGAAGCCGAAGCGCTCGCGGTAGTCGCGGTTGAGCGCGCGCCACCGCTCGAGCTCACCCGCGGTGAGGCGATCGAGGCCGGCCGACGCCTGCTCGCGAGTCGAGGCCTCGGTGAGCTCGCCTGCCGCCGCCTCGCGCCCGGCCAGCTCGGGATGGGCGCGGACGAGCGCCAGCTGCTGCTCGGGCAGGGCGTCGCGCACGGCCTGGACCATCGCGTCGTGGAGCTCGTCGAGACGGGCGAAGGGCGCGCGCTGCCACGCGCTGCGCGCCACCCACGGCGAGCCCTCGAAGATCGCGCCGTAGCGCGCGACGAAGGCCTCCTCGTCGACGGCGCGCTCCTGGAGGCCGACGATGTGCTCGGGCCGGACCGGGATGCGCGGCAGCTCGCGACCGGTGGCGGCGCGCAGCGCCGCGGCGATGGCCGGCGGCGTGGAGATGTTCGGCGGCTCGCCCACGCCCTTCAGGCCGTACGGCGCCTCCGGGTCGGCGTGCTCGAGCACCTCGATGCGCATCGGCGGCATGTCGAGGATCGTGGGCAGCAGGTAGTCCATGAACGAGGCGTTGAGCACCTCGCCGTCCTTGACCTGGATCTCCTCCAGCAGCGCCAGCCCCAGCCCCTGCGCGCTGCCGCCCTCGATCTGGCCCTCCAGCGCCTGCGGGTTCATGGCGCGGCCGACCTCCTGCGCGGTGGCGAGCTCCACCACGCGCACGAGCCCGAGCTCGGTGTCGACGTCGACCACCGCCCGGTGGGCCGAGAAGGCGTACTGCACGTGCGCGTCGCCCTGGCCGTCCTCGTCGAGCGGGTGCGTCGGCCGGTGGCGCCATTCGACCGTCTCCTCGACGACCTCGCCCTCGCCGAGCACGGACGCCGGCTCAGGGGGAACCCCGCGCGCGGCGGCCAGCGCCTCGAGCCGCTCGCGCACCGCCTCGCACGCCGCCTTCACCGCGCCACCGGTGACGTAGGTCTGGCGCGAGGCCGAGCTCGATCCCGCCGAGCCCACGCGCGTGTCGGCGTCGAGCACGGCGACGCGCTCCACGCCCAGCTCCGTGCGGGCGATCTGGGCCTGGACGGTCACGATGCCCTGGCCGACCTCGGCGGCCGCCGTATGGACCTCGACGAGCGGCTCGCCGTCGTCGAGCGAGAGCCGCACGCGGGCGGTGGAGTAGTCGTCGAAGCCCTCCGAGAAGCCCACGTTCTTGAAGGCGACCGCGTAGCCGACGCCGCGGCGCACGCCTTCGCCGTGCGTCGCGTTGGCGATGCCGCCCGGCACCCCGTCGGACTGATCGGGCGGCATCGGCATGTCGCGCACGCGCTGCAGCAGTTCGGCCACCGGCGCCGGCGCCGGGATCAGCTGGCCCGTGGGCATCCGCGAGCCCGGCGCCATCGCGTTGCGCACGCGCAGCTCCACCGGATCCATCTCGAGCGCCGCCGCGAGGCGGTCCATCTGCGCCTCGTGGGCGAACGCGACCTGCACGGCCCCGAAGCCGCGCATGGCGCCGCAGGGCGGGTTGTTGGTGTAGACGACGTAGGCGTCGATCCGCGCGTTGGGCACGTCGTAGGGCCCGCCCGCGAAGCACGCGGCGTTGGCGCACACCGCCGTCGAGCTCGAGGCATAGGCCCCGCCGTCGAGCACGATCCTGGCCCGGACGTAGACCAGGCGCCCGTCGCGGGTGGCACCGTGCTCGTAGCGCATCCGGCACGGGTGGCGGTGCACGTGGCCGAAGAACGACTCCTCGCGGCTGTAGGCCATCTTCACCGGCCGCCCGGTGTGCAGGGCGAGCATGCAGGCGTGGATCTGCATCGAGAGGTCCTCGCGGCCGCCGAACGCGCCGCCCACGCCGCCCAGCGTGAGGCGCACCTTCTCGGGCGGCAGGCCGAGGCTGTCGGCCACCTGGCGCTGGTCGACGTGCAGCCACTGCGTGGCGATGTAGAGGTCGACGCCGCCCTCGCCATCGGGCACCGCCAGGCCCGACTCGGGGCCGAGGAAGGCCTGGTCCTGCATGCCGACCTCGTACTCGCCGGCGACCACGACGTCGGCCTGGGCATCGGGGTCGCCGTGATTGATGCGCACATGGCGCAGGACGTTGCCCGCGCCGTGCAGCCGCGGCGTGTCCGGCATGCTGGGATGCAGCTCGGGGGCGCCGGGCGCCATCGCGCGCTCCGCGTCGGTCAGCGGCTCGAGCACCTCGTACTCGACCGCGATGGCATCGGCCGCGCGGCGCGCGGTCTCGGGGTGGTCGGCGGCCACGATGGCCACCGGCTCGCCCTGGAAGCGGACGTGGTTGATGGCCAGCACGGGCTGGTCGGCGATCTCCATGCCGTAGGTCTTCGCGCCCGGGACGTCCGCGTGCGTGAGCACGGCGTGGACGCCGGGGATGGCCAGCGCGGCGGCGATGTCGATGGCCCAGATGTCGGCCCGCGGATGGGGGCTGCGCAGCGTGGCGCCCCACAGCATCCCCTCCATGTGCATGTCCGACGAGTACTCGAACTCGCCCCTGACCTTGGGGATGGCGTCGGCGCGCACGGTGGTGATGCCGACGCGATTGGGCAGCTGGATCTCCGGGCGCTCGCGGATCTTCGTGTCGGGGACGACCGTCATAGCGTGGCCTCCACGCGGTCGAGGAGCCGCCGGCTCTGGCGGGCGATGTCGGCGGCGACGCCCGCCTCGTCGGCCGTGCGCAGCTCGCTCGACTGGACCACCGCGCGCCCGCCGACCAGCAGGAGCTCGACCGGGCGCGGCGCGCCGAGCACCAGCGCGGCGATTGGGTCGTCGATGCCGGCATGGTCGAGCCCGTCGAGGCGCCAGAGCGCCACGTCGGCCAGCTTGCCGGGCTCCAGCGAGCCCAGCTCGCCGTCGCGCCCCAGGCAGCGCGCGCCCTCGATGGTGGCCAGCGCGAGCGCCGCCCGCGCGGTCAGCGCGGCCGGCCCACCGGCCAAGCGCGCGTAGAGCAGCGCCTCGCGCAGCTCGAGGTTCAGCGCGCCCGCCTCGTTGGAGGCCGCGCCGTCGACGCCGAGGCCGACGGGCGCGCCGGCGCGACCGAGCTCGACCACCGGCGCGATGCCGGCGCCCAGCCGCGCGTTGGAGCTCGGGCAGTGCGCCACGCCGGTGCTCGTGGCGCCCAGGCGGGCGACCTCCTCGTCGGAGAGGTGCACGCAATGCGCCAGCCACACGTCGTCGCCGAGCCAGCCGAGGTCCTCGAGGTACTGCACGGGGCGCACGCCGAAGCGCTCGCGGCAGAAGGCCTCCTCGTCGAGCGTCTCGGCCAGGTGCGTGTGCAGGCGCACGCCACGCCGCCGGGCCAGCACGGCGGTCTCGGCCATGAGCTCGGGCGTGACCGAGAACGGCGAGCACGGCGCGAGCGCCACCCGGACCATCGCCCCGGGCGCGGCGTCGTGGAAGCGGTCGACGGCCGATTCGCTGGCCGCGAGGATGGCGTCGCGATCCTCGACGATCTCGTCGGGCGGCAGGCCGCCGTCCGAGCGCCCGAGGTCCATCGAGCCGCGGCACGGGTGGAAGCGAAGGCCGATCGAGGCCGCGGCCTCGATCTCGACCTCGAGCAGGTCGCCGGCGCCGGCGGGGAAGACGTAGTGGTGATCGGCCGAGGTCGAGCAGCCCGAGCGCGCGAGCGCGGCCAGGCCGGCGCGCGCGGCCGCCCACTCGATCTCGGCGTCGACCTTGGCCCACACCGGATAGAGCTCGACGAGCCACTCGAAGAGCGTCGCCTCCTGGGCCAGCCCGCGAGTCGCCCACTGGTAGAGGTGGTGGTGGCAGTTGACGAGGCCGGGGGTGGCCACCGTGCCGCGCCCGTCGACGCGGGTCACGTCGGCGGCCTGATCGGGCGCCGCCCCCTCGCCCACGGCCACGATCCGGTCGCCCTCGAGGACGAGGTGGCCGTCGCGGTGCTCGGTGCCGGCCGCGTCGACGGTGGCGATGGCGCAGCCCTCGATGACGGTGCGCGAGGTCATGCCGGCGGCTCCGGGGCGAGCGGCGCGGCGGCGGCCTGGCGCTCCGCGGCCAGCCGCACGGCGTCGAGGATCTTCTCGTAGCCGGTGCAGCGGCACAGGTTGCCGGCCAGCGCCTCGCGGATCTCCTCGTCGCTGGGCCGCGCGTTGCGCCCCAGCAGGTCGTGGCTGGCCACCACCAGGCCGGGCGTGCAGAACCCGCACTGCACCGCCCCGGCTTCGACGAACGCGCGCTGGACCTCGTGGAGCTCGCCCTCGGCGGCGAGCCCTTCCACGGTGACGACCTCGCGCTCCTCGGCCTGCGCCGCGAGCACGAGGCAGGCGCACACGAGCTCGCCGTCGAGGTAGACCGAGCACGAGCCGCACTCGCCCTGCTCGCACGCGTTCTTCGACCCCGGCAGGTCGAGGTGCTCGCGTAGGGCGGAGAGCAGGCTCTCGCCCTCCCACACGCCGTCGACCTCGCGCCGCTCGCCGTTGACCGTCAGGGTCAGGCGCACCGCTGCTCCTCCCACGCCCAGGACAGCGCCCGGCGGCCCAGGACGGCGAGCGCGTGTCGGCGGTAGGCGGCGCTGCCGCGGACGTCGTCGATCGGCCGCGCGGCGGCGGCCACCAGCTCGCCGAAGCGCCGCAGCGCGGCGTCCCCGATCGGGCCGCGCGACTCCCACAGCCCCTCCTCGTCGAGCACGCCGGCGATGAAGGCCTCGGCCTCGGCCGCGCGCAGAGGGGTCGGCCCCGCCGAGCCCAGACACGCGGCGACGGTCCGCCGCGCCGGCCAGATCGCGAGGGCCAGCGAGCACACCGCGATGACCATCGCGTTGCGCGTGCCGATCTTGGCGAACTGCTGGGCGCCATCGGCCGCGGGGATGTGAAAGGCGGCGATGAGCTCGTCCTCGCGCGCGCACGTGCGCTTGGGGGCGGTGATGAAGTCGAGGACCGGCACGCGGCGCGTGCCGGTCCTCGTCGCCAGCTCGACCTCGGCGTCGGCCACGTAGAGCGGGGGCAGCGCGTCGCCCGCCGGCGAGGCGGTCCCCAGGTTGCCGCCGACCGTGCCCCGGTTGCGGATCTGCGGCGAGCCGACCGTTCGCGAGGCCACGGACAGCGCGGGCAGGCGCTCGCCGAGCTCGTCGATGATCCGCGTGTAGCTGACCCCCGCGCCGACGCGCAGCCGTCCGTCGTCGGCGCCCCATTCGCGCAGCTCGGGGACGCGCGTGAGGTCGAGCATGGCCCGCGGCCGCGTGCGGTCGAAGTTCAGCTCGACCATGACGTCGGTCCCGCCCGCAATCGGCAGCGCGTCCGGGTGCTGGGCCTTCATGGCCAGCGCCTCCTGGAACGTGTCGGGCGCGAGGATCTCCACGCGGAGATCATGCCGGACTCGGCTGAAGCGGCCTACGCGAACCGCTCACGCAGCCGCCGCGAGCCGACCTCGCCCAGCGGGCGACGCGGCGCGACTTCGCTCACGCGGCCAGCCGGGCGAGCGTCCCGGCCAGCACCCGCACGCCGCGGTCCAGGTCGTCCGGCGCCGTGAGCTCGTCGGGGTGGTGGCTGATGCCGCCCACGCTCGGCACGAAGACCATGCCGATCGGCACCCGGCGGCCCATGATCATCGCGTCGTGGTAGGCGCCGCTGGTCATGCGCCGGTACGAGAGCCCGAGCTCGCGGCAGGCGGCCTCCGCCGCCTCGACGATGCGCTCGTCGCAGGCCACCGGGACATCCTCGACGATGGGCGTGACCTCGAGCTCGAGCCCGCGGCGCTCGGCGACCTCGCGCGCGCCGTCGACGATCGCGGCCACGACCTGCTCGCGCGCGTCCAGGTCGCTGTCGCGGACGTCGACGTCGAGCTCGACCTCGCCAGGCACGACGTTGATGGCGCCGGGCCGCACGCGCACCACTCCGACCGTCGCCACCGTGGTGCCGCTCGGCGACTCGCGCGCCGCGCGCTCGAGCGCGACCATCGCCTCGGCGGCCCCCGCCAGCGCGTCGCGCCGCAACCCCATCGGGGTCGCGCCGGCGTGCGTGGCGGCGCCTCGCAGCGTCAGGCGGACGTCGTGGGGCGCCGCGATGGCGCTGACCACGCCGATCGACTGGCCATGCGCCTCCAGGACCGCGCCCTGCTCGATGTGCAGCTCCACCAGGGCGTGGATCTCCGCGGGGTCGATCCGCGCGTCGTCGAGGCGGTCGGGGTCGAAGCCGGCGCCGCGCATCGCCTGGGCCATGCTTGTCCCCTCGCGGTCGCGCAGCCGGTCGAGGTCGGCGCGCGCGAGCTCGCCCGCGGCCATCCGGCTTCCCACGCAGCCGGTCCCGAACCGCGGCTCCTCGCCGGCCCAGGCCACGACCTCGATCGACCGGCGCGGCCGCACGCCGGCGTCGCGCAGCAGCTCCACGGCCTCGATCGCCCCGAGGACCCCGAGCACGCCGTCGTAGCGTCCGGCGTTGAGCGTCGTGTCGACGTGCGACCCGGTGAGGAGCCGCGGTGCGCTGCGCTCCGACCCCTCCCAGCGGCCGAACAGGTTGCCCACGGCGTCGAGCCGCACCTCCAGGCCCGCGTCGCGCATGCGGTCGGACACCCAGTCGAGGGCCGCCGCGTACGTCGGCGTATACACCTCGCGCGTGATGCCGCCGGCCGCCGGATCGTCGTTGAAGCCGGCCAGCTCGGCGATCGCGGCATCGAGCCGGGCGCTCAGGGCAGGCCTCCCGCCAGCTTGAGCACGAACGCGTGCAGGACGTCGAGCGCGACGGCGACGTCCGCCTCGTCCACGGACTCGTCGGGATGGTGGCTCAGCCCGCCCGCGCAGCGCACGAAGAGCATGGCCACGCCGGTCGCGGAGGAGAGCGCCACGCCGTCGTGGCCGGCGCCGCTCGTCAGCCGCAGCGCGGGCAGCCCGCGCTCGTCCACGGCCTCGGCGAGCAGCGCGGTGAGCGCCGGGTCGGCCGCCACCGCCGGCGCCTCCATCCGCACGCGCCACGCGACCTGGACCCCACGCGCCGCCGCCGCGCGCTCCGCCTCCGCGCGCAGCGCGCCGACCGCGGCGTCGCGCACGGCATCGTCGGCGTGGCGCACGTCCAGCGAGGCCACCGCGGCGCCGGGAACGACGTTCGGCGCCCCCGGCAGCGCCTCCAGGCGCCCGACCGTGGCCACCAGCCCGGGCTCGCGGCGCGCGGCCGCCTCCACGGCCACGACCCACTCGGCCGCCGCGCACGCCGCGTCGTGGCGCGCGGCCATCGGCACCGTGCCCGCATGGCCGGCCTGGCCGGTGAACTCGAGCTCGACCCGCGTCGCGCCCGCGATCGCGTCGACGACGCCGACGGGCAGCGCGCGCCCCTCGAGCACCGGGCCCTGCTCGATGTGGACCTCGCAGTAGCCCAACAGGCGCTCGCCGCGCCGGCTCGCGCCGCCCATGGCATCCGGATCGCCGCCGAACGCGCGCAGGGCGTCGGCGACCGACACCCCGTCGTCGTCCACCAGGGTCAGGAGCTCGGGATCGAAGTCGCCCGCCACCGCGCGGCTGCCCAGGTAGGCGGTACCGAAGCGCAGGCCCTCCTCGTCGGCGAAGCCCATCACGTCGACGGAGAACGGAAGCCGCGTGCCCTCGCCGCGCAGCCGTTCCACGCACGCCACCGCCGCCAGCACGCCGAGCGGCCCGTCGAAGGCGCCCGCGTCGCGCACCGTGTCGAGATGCGAGCCCAGCAGCAGCGTGCCGGCCGCGTCGTCGGTACCCGGCAGGTGTCCCACGAGGTTGCCCGCGGCATCGACTCGAACCTCCATGCCCGCCGCCGTCATCCACGCGCCGACGAGCGCGTTGGCCCGCGCCATCGCCGGCGTGGCGAACCGCCGGGTCAGCCGCCCCGACTCCTCGCTGACCGCGGCCAGCTCGCGGCAGCGGGCCACGGCGACCGCGGCGCTGCCAGCCGGGGATCGGCTGTGTGCTCCCATGTCGGTCGAGGGTAGGGCTCGCTTCGATGCCACGCGCGCAGAGCATCCACCACGCGCAGGTCGCGTTGACCATCAACGACGAAGAGCATCACCTCGAGGTCGACACGCGTACGACCCTGCTCGATCTCCTGCGCGTCCGCGACCTTCCCATCCGCCTGGACCGCCTCGTCGAGGCGAGCCTGGGCGCCGGGGCCTGAGGCCAGGCGGCTACGGCGTCAGGTCATAGGGGAAGTACGACGTGAGGTTGTCGGCGCCCGACTCCGTCACCACCAGGAGGTCCTCGACGCGCATGCCGCCATGCTCGGGGTCGATCGTCCCCGGCTCGACGGCGATCACGTCGCCCGCGACGAGCGGCTCCCTGCCCGTCCGTCCGAGCGCCGGTCCCTCGTGGACCTCCAGGCCGACGCCATGGCCGAGGCTGAAGAAGAAGCCGTGGCGCAGCGTCTCGCCGGGCGCCTTCGTGCGCTGGGTGGGATGGCCGGCGGCCTCGAAGACGTCGCACGCGGCCCCGTAGACGTCGATGCCCGGCACGCCGGCCCGCACCGTCGCACGGGCGCGCTCGTGGGCCTCGAGGACGAGCGCGTGCAGCCCGGCCACCGCGTCGCTGATCTCGCCGCGCACGAACGTGCGCGTCATGTCGGTGTAGCAGCCCGACTCCTCGTCCTGGGGCCAGAGGTCGATGCAGATCGCGGCGTGCGCGGGCAGGGGCCCGGAGCCGGACTCGTGGCCGACGTCGTCGCCCGGTCGCATGGGCGCGACGATGATGTCCTCAGGCGCCGGCGCTCCGGCCCGCGCGCACACCTCGCGGATCCGGGTGCGCACTGCCTCGGAGGTGAGCACGTCGCCGTCCAGGCGCAGCTCGTCGCCGTCGATGCGCGCCTCGCGCAGCATCCGCGCGCCCTCGGCCAGCCCCGCCAGGCCCGCCTCGGTCGCGCGCCGGATCCCCGCCATCTCGGCGGCCGTCTTCTGACGGCGCCGGCGTTCGAACTCGTCGTCGTCGGCGGTCAGCTCGATGCCCTCCGCCCGCAGCCGGTCGGCCAGGGCGACCGGGAACTCGGGCGGCACGATGGCCGAGCGGATCCCGAGCTCGGCGACGGCGCGCGCGCAGACCTCGCGCTCGATCTCGCGCCGGCTGCGCCCCTCGGCGATGAGCTCGTCCATCCCCAGCGCGTTCATCAGCAGCCGCTCGACGTCCGGGGCGACCTTCGCGATGCGGTCGACCTCCAGCGCGTTCGTCACCACGGCGCGGCGCCCGTCGGCCTCGAGGTAGAGGAAGGGATCGCCGACGGCCAACGGCAGCTCGTGGCGCATGGCCGGCGAGCGGACGGTGTCGCCGAAGATGAGGACGCCGGCCATCAGGCCTCACCGCCCATGAGCGAGCGCAGGACATAGGGCAGGATCCCGCCGTGGCGGAAGTACTCCGCCTCCTTCGGCGTGTCGATGCGCACGCGCGCCTCGAACTCGACGTCCCCGGCGCGCACCGTGACCGTCCGCGGCAGCTCGCCGGCGTTCATCGGATCGGCCAGGCCGCTGACCGAGAACTCCTCCTCGCCCGAGAGCCCGAGCGACGCGGCCGACTCGCCCTCGGGGTACTGGAGCGGCAGCACGCCCATGCCCACGAGGTTGGAGCGGTGGATGCGCTCGAAGGACTCGACGATCACCGCGCGCACGCCGAGCAGCGTGGTGCCCTTGGCCGCCCAGTCGCGCGAGGAGCCCGAGCCGTACTCCGCGCCGCCGAGCACGACGAGCGGCACGCCCTCCTCGGCGTAGCGCATGGCGGCGTCGTAGATCGACATCTGCTCGCCATCGGGCAGGTGCCGCGTCACGCCGCCCTCGGTCCCCGGCGCCAGCTCGTTGCGCAGGCGGATGTTGGCGAACGTGCCGCGCATCATCACCTCGTGGTTGCCGCGCCGCGACCCGTAGGAGTTGAAGTCGCGCCTCTGGACGCCGTGCTCCTTGAGGTAGCGCCCGGCCGGGCTGTCCTCCTTGATCGAGCCCGCGGGCGAGATGTGGTCGGTGGTGACGCTGTCGCCGAGCTTGGCCAGCACCCGCGCGCCCGCGAAGTCCTCGACCGGCGTCGGCGCGGGCGGCAGGCCCTCGAAGTACGGCGGCTGGCGCACGTAGGTCGACCGCTCGTCCCACGCGAAGCGCTCGCCGGTGGGCACGTCGAGGCCGTTCCAGCGCTCGTCACCGTCGAAGACCTCGCCGTAGCTCTTGCGGAACATGTCCGACTGCACGGCCTCCTCGATCGTCTGCGCCACCTCCTTGCCCGACGGCCAGATGTCCTTGAGGTAGACCTCCTCGCCGTCGGCGTCGACGCCCAGCGCATCCTCGACGAGGTCGATGTCCATCGTGCCGGCGATCGCGTAGGCCACGACGAGCGGCGGCGAGGCGAGGTAGTTCATCTTCACGTCGGGGTTGATCCGCCCCTCGAAGTTGCGGTTGCCGCTGAGGACCGAGCACACCGCGAGGTCGGCCTCGTCGACGGCCGCCGAGATCGCGTCGGGCAGCGGGCCGGAGTTGCCGATGCAGGTCGTGCAGCCATAGCCGACGAGGTTGAAGCCGAGCTGCTCCAGCGGCTCGGTGAGGCCGGCGCGATCGAGGTACTCGGTGACGACCTTCGAGCCCGGGGCCAGCGACGTCTTGACCCATGGCTGTTGCGTGAGCCCGCGGGCGACCGCGTTGCGCGCGAGCAGGCCGGCCGCGAGCATGACCGACGGGTTCGACGTGTTGGTGCACGAGGTGATCGCGGCGATGACCACGTGGCCGTGGTCGAGCTTGAACGTCTCGCCCTCCAGCGTGACCTCGACCGCGGTGTCCGAGCGCTCGGCGATCACGGTGCCCGCTGCCACCGCGGGGGCGGCGATCGGCTCATGCGGGTCGGGCTCGTGGCCGGGCGAGCTGTTGGCCGGGGGGTCCGAGGCCGGGAAGGTCTCGGCCATCGCCTCGTCGTGGCCGTGGGCGATCTCCTGACCCTGGTCCTGGCCCACCAGATCGCTCAGCGCGGCGCGGAAGGCGTTCTTGGCACCGTGCAGCGAGACGCGGTCCTGCGGACGCTTGGGCCCGGCCAGCGAGGGCACGACGTCGCCGAGGTCGAGCTCGACGGTGTCGGAGTACGTGGGCTCCTCGGCGTGCTCGTCGTGCCACATCCCCTGCTCCTTGGCGTAGGCCTCGACGAGCTCGATGAGCTCCTTGGGCCGCCCCGAGAAGGCCAGGTAGCGCAGGGTCTCGCGGTCGATGGGGAAGATCGCGCACGTCGAGCCGAACTCGGGGCTCATGTTGCCGATCGTGGCGCGGTCGGCCAGCGGCAGCCGCGAGACGCCCGGCCCGTAGAACTCGACGAACTTCCCGACGACGCCCTTGCGGCGCAGGAGCTCGGTGACGGTGAGCACGAGGTCGGTGGCGGTCGCGCCCTCGGGCAGCTCGCCGTGGAGCTTGAAGCCCAGCACCTGGGGGATGAGCATCGACATCGGCTGGCCGAGCATCGCCGCCTCGGCCTCGATGCCGCCCACGCCCCAGCCCAGCACCCCGAGGCCGTTGATCATCGTCGTGTGCGAGTCCGTGCCGACCAGCGTGTCGGGGTAGGCCAGGGGCGGGCCTGGCGCATTGGCATCCTCGTCGACGAAGACGACGCGCGCCAGGTACTCGAGGTTGACCTGGTGGACGATCCCGGTGTCGGGCGGGACGACGGCGAAGTTGTCGAACGCGTCCTGGCCCCAGCGCAGGAACGCGTAGCGCTCCTGGTTGCGCTCGAACTCGCGCTCGGCGTTCACCGTGAAGGCGTCGCGCGTGCCGAAGGCGTCGACCTGGACCGAGTGGTCGATGACGAGCTCCGCGGGAACGAGCGGGTTGATCGCCTCCGGATCGCCGCCGAGGTCGGC
Source organism: Solirubrobacteraceae bacterium (assembly GCA_036379935.1). GTDB lineage: Bacteria > Actinomycetota > Thermoleophilia > Solirubrobacterales > Solirubrobacteraceae > JAOPZW01. The sequence continues at coordinate 18,295 of DASVFT010000130.1, forward strand.
CATGGCGTCGCGCATCGCCGCGAGGTCGACGACGGCCGGCACCCCCGTGAAGTCCTGCATGACGACCCGAGCGGGCGTGAAGGCGATCTCGTTGCTCGGCTCGGCCTTCGCGTCCCAGCGCGCGAGCGTCTCGACGTCCCGCGCCTCGACCGAGCCGTTGCCCTCGGTGCGCAGCAGGTTCTCGAGCAGGACCTTCAGGCTGAACGGGAGGCGCGCGACGTCGTACTTGGACTGCAGCGCGTCGAGGCGGAAGATCTCGAAGTCGCGATCGCCGACCTTCAGCGTGTCGCGGGCGTCAAACGAATCCGGGTGTCCGGCCATGGTCAGAGCCTTTCAGGCGTCGGCGGGGAGCAGCACGAAGGGTCCCCCGTCGGGCGTGGTGAGCGAGCGGAAGTGTTGGTCGAATGTGGCGATGCGGTCGGTTCGCAACACGCCAGCGAGTGCGACGAGCGAGGCGTCAGCCAGGTCGAGCCACGGGTACCGCCGCGCGATGTTGATCGTCTGGCCCAATGCGTCGGCCCACCATCGCACCGCGTACGCGCCGGCCTCGAAATCCTGCCACAGCACCGACGCCGCATCATGACCGCCCATCTTGTGGGCGAAGTGGTCCATCTCGGCAAGGGCGAGCGGAGTGGTGATGAGATCCTCGTCGACGCCGGCAAGCCATCCCATCGCGCGCTGGTGATGGCGATCGTCATCGTCGAGGATCGCGATCACCGCTCCGGTGTCGAGGACGATGCTCAATCCTCGCCGAAACCACTCTCGGCCAGGAAGCGGTCGACGTTCTCGGAGATGTCCTTCCGGCCAGAGCTAACGATGCCGACGGCTTGTGGCTTCGG
>DASVFT010000131.1:0-14372 GCA_036379935.1 Solirubrobacteraceae bacterium
CGGGGCCCAAGCACCTCAACATGACGATCACGCGCGCGCAGTTCGAGCAGTTGAGCAAGGACCTGGTCGAGCGAACCCGCGGGCCGGTCGAGCAGGCGCTGAGCGACGCCAAGCTGAGCGCCGACGACATCGACGAGGTCATCCTCGTCGGTGGCTCGACGCGCATCCCGGCCGTGCAGGAACTCGTCCGCCGGCTGACCAAGGGCAAGGACCCCAACATGACGGTCAACCCCGACGAGGTCGTCGCCATCGGCGCCGCCCTCCAGGCCGGCGTGCTCAAGGGCGAGGTCGAGGACGTCGTCCTGCTGGACGTCACCCCGCTCTCCCTGGGCCTCGAGACCCTGGGCGGCGTCATGACCCGGGTGATCGAGCGCAACACGACGATCCCGGCGCGCCGGACCGAGACGTTCTCGACGGCCGAGGACAACCAGACGGCCGTGGACGTCAACGTGCTCCAGGGCGAGCGCGAGCTGGCCTCCGACAACCGCCAGCTTGCCCGCTTCCGCCTGGAGGGCATCCGCCCGGCGCCGCGCGGCCAGCCGCAGGTCGAGGTGACCTTCGACATCGACGCCAACGGGATCCTCAACGTCTCGGCGCGCGACCAGGACACCGGAGCCGAGCAGCGCATCACCATCCAAGAGAGCACGAACCTCGACACGGCCGACGTCGACCGCATGGTCCGCGAGGCCGAGGAGCACTCGGCCGAGGATCGCCGCCGGCGCGAGGAGATCGACGCCCGCAACGAGCTCGACTCGCTCGCCTACCGCGTCGAGCAGCTCGTCAACGAGCTCCAGGACCGCCTGCCCGTCAACGAGAAGGCGCGCGCCGAGCAGCTCGTCGCCGACGCCCGCCAGGCGATCAACGAGCAGGCCGGGCTGGACCGCGTGCGCCCGCTGATCGCCGACCTCGAGCAGCTGGTCCACGGGCTGCCGGCCAGCGCCTCCGCCGCGGCGGGCGCCGGCGCGCCGCGCGGCAACGGCGGACCGGCGGGCGACGGCGGGGCGACAGAAGCCGATGACGACGAGGTGGTCGATGCCGAGTTCACGCGTGAATGAGCAGACTCACCAGCGCCCGGCCGAGCACGCGGAAGAGCGCGCCGACGAGGAGCGCAACGAGCAGCCGGGCGCCGAGCAGCCGGCCGCCGACCAGCGCGCCCGGGAACACGAGGCCCACGACTCCGCCCTGGCCGACGAGGTGGCGCGCCTCGACGATCGCTACAAGCGCGCGCTCGCCGACCTCGACAACTACCGCAAGCGCTCGGCCCGCGAGGTCGAGCGCCGCGGCGAGGAGCTGCGCGACCGCCTGATCGGCGAGTGGCTCGAGGTGGTCGACAGCGTCGAGCGCGCGCTGCGCATGCAGCCCGACGGCGCGCTGCACGAAGGCCTGCGCGCGGTGCTCGACCAGATCGAGTCGGTGCTCGCCCGCCAGGGCGTGCAGCGCATCGGTGCCGTGGGCGAGCGCTTCGATCCCGAGCGCCACGAGGCCATCGAGGTGCGACCCACCGACGAGGTCGAGGACCGCACCGTGCTCGACGTCGTGCGCTCCGGCTTCGCCGTGCGCGGTCGGATCCTGCGGCCGGCCCAGGTCGTGGTCGCGCGCAGGCCTGAGCGCGAGGGCTAGAAGGGACGGCAGATGGCGGTCGCGTTTCGCGACTACTACGAGGTCCTGGGAGTCCCGCGCGATGCCAGCAGCGACGACATCCGCGCCGCCTACCGCAAGCTCGCCCGCCAGTACCACCCGGACGTGAACAGAGAGCCGGGCGCCGAGGACCGCTTCAAGGAGATCTCGGAGGCCTACGAGGTGCTGCGCGACCCCGAGAAGCGAGCGCAGTACGACCGCCTGGGCCCGAACTGGAAGGCCGGGCAGGACGTCTCCGGCGCCCCGGGGTTCAACGGCTCGGCGGGTTACGACAACGTCCGCGTCGACTTCGGTACCGGCGACTTCGGCGACGTCGGGGGAGCGGACTTCAGCGACTTCTTCGAGGGTTTGTTCGGCGGGCGCCCGCGCGGGCGCACCCGGCGCGGCGGCGGCGGGTTCGAGGGCTTCGGCGGCCGGGGCTTCTCCGGGCGCGGCAGCGACCAGGAGGCGGAGATCGAGCTCACCCTCGAGGAGGCCTTCAAGGGCGGGCGCCGACACATCACCCTGGGCGACGGGCGCGACTACGAGGTCAACATCCCGCCCGGGGTGCGCGACGGGCAGCGCATCCGCCTCGCGGGCGAGGGCGGCCGGGGCGTGGGCGGCGGGCCGTCGGGCGACCTCTTCCTCCGGGTCCGCCTGCGGCCGGACCCGCGGTTCCGCCTGAAGGACCGCGACATCGAGGTCGACCTGCCGGTCGCACCATGGGAGGCGGCGCTAGGCGCGTCGGTCCAGGTCCCCACGCTGGAAGGCAACGCGCGCGTGAACGTGCCGGCCCACTCGTCCTGCGGACGCCGGTTGCGGCTCGCGGGCCAGGGCTGGCCCGGCCCCCGCGGCCAGCGCGGCGACCTCTATGCGGTGGTGAAGATCGTGGTGCCCAAGCGCCTGAAGAAGCAGGAGCGTGAGCTGTTCGAGCGCTTGGCCGAGGTCTCGAGCTTCGACCCGCGGAAGGGCAGCTGATGGCCCACACGACGATCGTCCGGCGCTCCTCCGACCCGATCGAGGTCCGGGTCCTGGCGCGCGAGGCGGGCATCCATCCCGACCTCGTACGCCGCTTCGTCACGCTGGGCCTGCTCGACGCGCGCGTCCAGCCGCGCGACGCCGCCGCGATCCTGGCCCGCGCGGCGCGGCTGCGGCGCGACCTGGGGCTGAACTACGCCGGTGCCGTGCTGGCCTGCGAGCTGCTGACACGCATCGACGAACTGGAACGGCGGCTGAGCCGCTACGAGCCGAGGTGATCGCATGGATCCGAACCGCCTGACCGAGAAGACCCAGCAGGCGCTGCACGACGCGCAGACCAAGGCGCTGCGCTACGGCCACACCGAGGTCGACGTCGAGCACCTCCTGCTCGCGCTGCTCGAGCAGCCCGAGGGCCTGGTCGGAAGGCTGCTGTCGCGGGCCGAGGTCGATGCCGACGCGCTGCACACGGCGCTCGAGCTGGCCCTCGAGGGCCGCCCGCGCGTGAGCGGCCCGGGCGCGGCGCCCGGGCAGGTCTACGTCTCGCGCGCGCTGAGCCAGGTGCTCGACGCCGCCGAGGGCGAGGCCCAGCGCCTGAAGGACGAGTACGTGTCGGTCGAGCACGTGCTGCTGGCCATGCTCGAGACCGGCTCGTCGACCGCCGCCGGGCGCCTGCTGCGCGAGCACGGCGTCACCCGCGAGCGCTTCCTGGACGTCCTCACCCAGGTGCGCGGCAGCCAGCGCGTCACGAGCTCCAACCCCGAGACCGCCTACGAGGCCCTCGAGAAGTACGGGCGCGACCTTGTCGCCGAGGCGCGACTGGGGCGCATGGACCCGGTCATCGGACGCGACGAGGAGATCCGTCGCGTCATCCAGATCCTCTCGCGCAAGACCAAGAACAACCCGGTCCTCGTCGGCGACCCCGGCGTGGGCAAGACCGCGATCGTCGAGGGCCTGGCCCAGCGCATCGTGCGCCAGGACGTGCCCGAGGGGCTGCGCGACAAGACGGTCTTCGCGCTGGACATGTCGTCGCTCGTCGCCGGGGCGAAGTACCGCGGGGAGTTCGAGGAGCGCCTCCAGGCGGTGCTGAGCGAGGTCAAGGCGGCGGAGGGCCGGATCCTGCTCTTCATCGATGAGCTGCACACCGTCGTCGGCGCCGGCGGCGGCGCTGAGGGCGCGATGGACGCCGGCAACATGCTCAAGCCGATGCTCGCCCGCGGCGAGCTGCACTGCATCGGCGCCACCACGCTCGACGAGTACCGCCGGCACATCGAGAAGGACGCCGCCTTCGAGCGCCGCTTCCAGCCCGTGCTCGTCGACGAGCCCACGGTCGAGGACACGATCTCGATCCTGCGCGGCCTGCGCGAGCGCTTCGAGGTCCACCACGGCGTGCGCATCCAGGACGCCGCCCTCGTGGCCGCGGCCACGCTCTCCTATCGCTACATCTCCGATCGCTTCCTGCCCGACAAGGCGATCGACCTCGTCGACGAGGCGTGCGCGGTCATCCGCACGGAGATCGACTCGATGCCCCAGGAGCTCGACGCCATCACGCGCCGCGTCATGCAGCTGGAGATCGAGGAGGCGGCCCTGGAGAAGGAGTCCGATGCGGCCAGCCAGCAGCGCCTCGAGACGCTGCGCAAGGAGCTGGCGGACCTGCGGGCGGAGCGCGACGCGATGATGGCCCAGTGGGAGGCCGAACGCCACGCCATCCGCAAGCTCCAGGCCCTGCGGGCGGAGCTCGAGGAGGTGCGGCGCGAGATCGAGGAGGCCGAGCGCGGCTACGACCTCAATCGCGCCGCCGAGCTGCGTCACGGGCGCCTGCCCGAGCTCGAGGCGCGCCTGCGCGCCGAGGAGGAGCGCCTGCAAGACAAGCAAGGGGGCACGCGGCTGCTGCGCGAGGAGGTCACCGAGGAGGAGATCGCCGAGGTGGTCGCGCGCTGGACGGGCATCCCGGTCGCCCGCCTCGTGGAGGGCGAGCGCGAGAAGCTGCTGCGCCTCGACGAGGTGCTCCACGAGCGCGTCATCGGCCAGGACGAGGCGGTCCGCCTCGTGGCCGACGCGGTCATCCGCGCGCGCTCGGGGATCAAGGACCCCCGCCGCCCGATCGGCTCTTTCATCTTCCTGGGCCCGACGGGCGTGGGCAAGACCGAGCTGTCCCGCGCCCTGGCCGAAACCCTCTTCGACTCCGAGGACAACATGGTGCGCTTGGACATGTCCGAGTACCAGGAGCGCCACACGGTCAGCCGCCTGGTCGGGGCCCCGCCCGGCTACATCGGCTACGACGAGGGCGGCCCGCTCACGGAGGCGGTTCGGCGCAAGCCCTACTCGGTCGTGCTCTTCGACGAGATCGAGAAGGCGCACCCGGACGTCTTCAACACGCTGCTGCAGATCCTCGACGACGGGCGGCTGACCGACGCGCAGGGCCGCACGGTCAACTTCCGCAACACGGTGATCATCATGACCTCGAACATCGGGTCGCTGCACCTGCTCGACGGCGTGACCGACCGGGGCGAGATCCGCGACGACGCGCGCGAGCGCGTGCTGGGCGAGCTGCGCATGCACTTCCGCCCGGAGTTCCTCAACCGGGTCGACGACATCGTGCTGTTCAAGCCGCTGACCCTCCAGGAGATCGAGCAGATCGTCGACCTCCAGATCGCCGACGTCCGAAAGCGCCTGGCCGACCGGCGGATGACGCTGGAGATCACCGAGGCCGCGCGCGAGCTGATCGCGCGCGAGGGCTACGACCCCGTCTACGGGGCGCGCCCGCTGCGCCGGTTCATCCAGCGCGAGGTCGAGACGCGCATCGGGCGCGCGCTCATCTCCGGCGACATCCGCGACGGCGCGGCGGTCATCGTCGACGCCGACGGCGACGAGCTGGCGGTGAGCTGGCGCAACCCCGAGGGCGAGGAGCCGGCGCGGCCGGAGGTGGCCACCGCGGCGGCGTGAGGCGCCGCCCATCCGCTGGTCGACCCGCTCAGGCGGCCAGGACCAGCTTCTCGGCGAGCTCGCCGGGCAGCCCGGCGGCGGCGACCTCGCGCGCGACCGCCGCCGCGTCGTAGTCGACGCGTTCGATGTGGACCCGCAGCGGGCCGCCGGCCGCGTCGGCCTGAAGGACGGCGAAGGCCGCGCGCGGATCGCCGTCCTTGGGCTTGCCGACCGAGCCGCAGTTGACGAAGAGGACGCCGCCGTACTCGTGGACCCAGGGCTTGTGGGTGTGGCCGAAGACGAGCGCCGCCGCCTCCTCGGCGCCGGCCAGGCGCTCGTAGAGGCGCGCGGGCTTGTCCTCGAAGAGGTACTCGTTGACCTTGCGCGGCGAGCCGTGGACCAGGTGGACGGTCGTGGCGCCCACCGTGAGGCGCAGGTCGAGCGGCAGCGCGCGCATGAAGTCCTTGCTCGCCTGATCGGTGTGCTGGAGCGTCCAGTCCACCGAGCGCTGCCCCAGCTCACGATCGTGGGGCGTGATGTACGCGCAGCCGCAGTCCTCGAGGTCGCGGGCGATGGCGTAGTCGTAGTTGCCGTAGATCGTCGGGATCTCGCGCTCCGCGATCAGCGCGCACACCTCGTTGGGATGCGGCCCGTACCCGACCAGGTCGCCACCGCAGTAGACGGCGTCAAGACCGATCTCGTCGATGCGCCCCAGGGCCGCCTGGAGCGCGGGGAGGTTGGCGTGGATGTCGGTGATGACCGCGACGCGGGGCATCCCGCCGCAGAGGCTATCCATTGACAACTGTCGCTTCAATCGGTAGTTGTAAATAGATGGTTGTCGATCTCCTGCTCGAGCCGAAGGTCAAGCGTGCGGCGGGCGAGCGCTGCTGCGACCCGGTCGTCTACCCGGAGGTCGAGCGTCAGGCGGCCGAGCGCATGGCCAGCATCGCCAAGGCGCTGGGCGACCCCATCAGGCTCCAGCTCGTCGACGTCCTGCGCAAGCACGCGGGCAAGGTCTGCGTGTGCGAGCTCGTGCCGCTCTTCGACATCTCACAGCCTACGCTCAGCCACCACCTCAAGAAGCTGCGCGAGGCCGGCATCGTCGACTCCGAGCGCCGGGGCCTCTGGGCCTACTACTACGTCATCCCCGATGCCGTGAAGGAGCTGTCCGCATGGCTGAGCTGAACGACCACGAGCTGCGCGAGCACGTCCGTGCGCGCTACTCCGAGGCCGCGCTGCGGCTGGCCGATCGCGATGCGACTTCGGGCTGCGGATGCGGCTGCGCGAGCACGGATGCTGGGAGCTGCTGCACGGACACGCCGAGCGCAGCCACGTTCGGCGCGATGCTCTACGGCAGCGAGGGCGCCGAGGCACCCGACGCCGCGGTCAGCGCGTCGCTCGGGTGCGGCGTACCGACCGCGGTGGCGGACCTGCGCGAGGGCGAGACGGTCCTCGATCTCGGATCCGGCGCCGGGGCCGACGTCCTGATCAGCGCGCGCCGGCTGGGCCCGACCGGGCGCGCGATCGGGCTCGACATGACCGACGAGATGCTCGATCTCGCGCGAGCCAACGCCGTCGACGCGGGGGTCGGCAACGCGGAGTTCGTCAAGGGCTACATCGAGGAGATCCCGCTGGCCGACGCCAGCGTCGACGTCGTCATCTCCAACTGCGTCATCAACCTCGCCGCCGACAAGACCCGCGTCCTGCGCGAAGCGGCCCGGGTGCTCGCGCCGGGTGGACGCCTTGCCGTCTCCGACGTGATCGCCGACCTCGACATGGACGCGGCCACGCGGGCCGGCATGGAGCAGTGGACAGGATGCGTCGCCGGAGCCCTGACCCGCGACGACTACGAGCACGCGCTCGCGGCGGCGGGCTTCTTCGACGTCGACATACGCGAGACTCACCGCGTGCACGCCCACGCCTCGTCCGCCATCGTCCGCGCCCGCAAGCCCGGGGGTCGACGCTGACCATCCGCCCCGCCGAGCCCGGCGACGCGCAGGCGATCGCCGGGCTCTACAACGCCGGGATCGCCGAGCGCCAGGCGACGTTCGAGACGCGGCCGCGCGAGGTCCGCGACATCGAGGACTGGTTCCCGGCGGGACTGCCGTTCGTGGTCGCGCAGGACGGCGATGGCCGCGTCGTCGGCTTCGCGCGCGCGAGCCCCTATTCGGACCGCTGCGTCTACGAGGGCGTAGCGGAGCACGCGGTGTACGTCGACCCCTCGACGCGGGGCCAGGGCGTCGGGCGAAGGCTGCTCGAAGCGCTGGCCGCCGCGGCCGAGCGCGACGGCTTCTACAAGCTCACGAGCCGCATCTTCACCACCAACGAGGCCAGCCGCGCCGTCCACCGGGCGGCCGGGTTCGAGGAAGTCGGCGTCCAGCGCCGCCACGGCCGGCTCGACGGCGAGTGGAAGGACTGCGTCGTCGTCGAGCGCCTGCTCGGCGAGGCCACCCTCTAGCCGACCGCGCCGGACCGCGCCGTCCGTCACCATTCCTGCCCGCGATGCTGACCGACGACCCCGCTGCCGTCAGCGACGACACCTACGCCGCCCTGCGGCGCGACATCCGCGAGCTTGGCGAGCTGCTGGGCCAGACGCTCGTGCGCCAGGAGGGGCGCGAGGTGCTGGACCTCGTCGAGCGGATGCGCCAGCTCGTCCGCACCGACCGCGACGCGGCGGCTGCGGTGCTGGCGGGGACGGACCCGCTCACCCTGACGCGCCTCGTGCGCGCCTTCAGCGCCTACTTCCACCTGGCCAACGTGGCGGAGCAGACCCACCGTGCGCGCGAGCTCGCCGCCATCCGCGCCGAGCGCGGCTCGTGGCTGGCCCAGGCGGTGGAGCGGATCGCCGGCGCGGGGGTGGGCCACGGCGAGCTGACGCTCGACATCCAGCACCTGGCCGTGCGCCCGGTCTTCACGGCGCACCCCACCGAGGCGGCGCGGCGCACGATCCTCGTCAAGCTACGCCAGATCGCCACCCTGCTCGACGAGGGACAGCGCGCGCCCGACACGGTGGCGCAGCGCCGCGTGCGCCGCCGGCTCGAGGAGCTCGTCGACCTGCTGTGGCAGAGCGACGAGCTGCGCGTGGCCAAGCCCGACGTCGTCGACGAGGCGCGCAACGCCGTGTACTACCTCGACGAACTGCATCGCGACGCCGTTCCCGAGACCCTCGAGACGCTCGTCGAGGAGCTCGGCCGCCTCGGCGTCGACCTCCCGGTCGACGCGCGCCCGCTGCGCTTCGGCAGCTGGATCGGCGGCGACCGCGACGGCCATCCCGACGTCAGCCCCGCCACCACGCTCGAGGTCCTCGCGCTCCAGCACGAGCACGCCCTGCGCGACGCGCTGGCGATGATTGACGAGCTCCGCGCCGACCTGTCCTCGTCGATACGCATCACCGGCGTCACCGCCGAGCTCGAGGCCTCGGTGGCGGCCGACCTCGATCGCCTCCCCGAGCTCGACCCGCGCTACCGAAGGCTCAACGCCGAGGAGCCCTACCGCCTGAAGCTCACCTGCGTGCGCGCCAAGCTGGTCAACACACGCGCGCGCCTCGCCGACGGGCGCCCCCACGAGCACGGCCGCGACTATCTCGGCGCCGACCAGCTGCTGGCCGATCTCGACCTCGTGCGCGGCTCGCTGCTCCTGCACCGCGGCGAGCTGATCGCGCGCGGTCGCCTGGAGCACGCGATGCGCACGATGGCCGCCTTCGGCCTGCACCTCGCGACCCTCGACGTGCGCGAGCACGCCGACGCCCACCACCACGCGCTGGCCCAGCTCTACGATCGCCTCGCCGACGGCGACCACGTGCCCTACGCCGAGCTTTCGCGGGCGGAGCGCGCGCGCCTGCTCGCGGCCGAGCTTCCCTCGCGCCGGCCCCTCGCCCCGACGCCGCCACCGCTCGACAAGCGCGCCGCGCGCACCTACGAGACGTTCGCCGCGATCCGCCGGGCGCTCGATGCCTACGGCCCCGACACCATCGAGTCCTACATCGTCTCGATGTGCCGCGGCGCCGACGACGTCCTCGCCGCCGCCGTGCTGGCGCGAGAAGCGAGGCTCGTCGACCTCGACGCCGGCGTGGCCCGCATCGGCTTCGTGCCGCTGCTGGAGAACATCGAGGAGCTGCGCCGCGCCGACGACCTCCTGGAGGAGCTCCTCACCGAGCCCGGCTACCGGCGCATCCTGGCGCTGCGCGGCGACGTCCAGGAGGTCATGCTCGGCTACTCGGACTCCAACAAGATGGCGGGAATCGTCACCAGCCAGTGGGAGATCCACCGCGCCCAGCAGCGCCTGCGCGAGGTGGCCGGCCGCCACGGCGTCCGCCTGCGGCTCTTCCATGGCCGGGGCGGCACGGTCGGGCGCGGCGGCGGCCCGACGCACGAGGCGATCCTCGCCCAGCCGTGGGGCACGCTGGACGGCGAGATCAAGCTCACCGAGCAGGGCGAGGTCATCTCCGACAAGTACCTGCTCCCGGGGCTGGCGCGCGAGAACCTCGAGCTGATGCTGGCCGCCGCCGTCGAGGCCAGCGTGCTGCGCCGGCGCCCGGAGCGCACCGACGAGGAGCTCGCACGCTGGTTCGACGCGATGGACCACGTCTCCGACGCCGCCTTCGACCGCTACCGCGCGCTCATCGACGACCCCGGCCTGCCCGCCTACTACTTCGCCTCCTGCCCGGTCGAGCTGCTCTCCGAGCTGCACCTCGGCTCGCGCCCGGCGCGGCGGCCGGACTCCGGGAGCGGCATCGAAGGGCTGCGCGCGATCCCGTGGGTCTTCGGCTGGACCCAGTCGCGCCAGATCGTGCCCGGCTGGTTCGGCGTCGGCAGCGGACTCGCCGCCGCGCGCGAGGCCGGCCTGTCCGATGTCCTCGTCGAGATGCACGGCGGGTGGCGCTTCTTCCGCACCTTCCTGTCGAACATCGCGATGACGCTGGTCAAGACCGACCTCGACCTCGCCGGGCACTACGTGAACACCCTGGTGCCGGCCAACCTGCGCTACCTCTACGACGTGATCCGCGCCGAGCACGATCTCACCGTCAGCGAGATCCTCCGCGTCACCGGGCAGGAGTCGCTGATGGCCGCCAACCGGCTGCTGGAGCGCACGTTGCGCGTGCGCGACGCCTACCTCGCGCCGCTGCACCTCGTGCAGGTGGCGCTCACCCAGCGCTGGCGCGCTGATCTCGACGCCGGGCGGCTTCCCGACCCGGCGGTCGGCCGCGCGCTGCTGCTGACCGTCAACGGGATCGCCGCCGGGCTGCGCAACACCGGCTGAGCCGGGTCCCGTTCAGCGGCGACGCATGTGCACGCGCACCACGCCGTGCGTAGCGAAGGCGCGCACCTGGACCAGGTCGCAGACCTGGTTGACCAGCCACAGGCCGTGGCCGCCGAGCTGGCCGTCGGGCGGCTTCTCGCGGCCGGCCAGCGGCGCGGCGATGCGGCCGCGATCGACGACGTCGCAGAGGACGGCATCGCCTTCGGACCACAGCCGCACGCTGCCGTGGCCGCCGCCATGGCGCACGCTGTTGGTCGCGATCTCGTTGACGGCCAGGACGAGGTCGCCTGCCCGCGGCTCGCGCAGGCCGGCGTGCGCGGCGTGCATCGCCACGAAGGCGCGCACGGCGCCGAGCGTCCCGTACGCGAACGGCAGCTCGTAGGCATCGGGCGGCGGCGGCGAGAGCGGATCGGCGAAGGGAGCGCTCGCCCGCTCGCGATCCACGTAGGTCAGGCTCCGGCGCTGGCCCGCGCCGTCGACCATGACCGGGTGGCTGTGGTGGGCCTTCGCGATCACGTCGGCATCCAGCGCGTTCGTGTCGTACGGGCACAGCAGGCGGAAGTCAGCGGCGTCGGCGAAGGCGAGGTTGAGGAGCGCCTCGTGGCGCTGGCACTCGACGAGCTCGGCGGGACTGCGCTCGGCCGAGATGGGCTCGCCGATGCCGCGCAGGCGCCGCCCCTCCCGCGCGTGGCGATCGACGAACGCGCGCCAGGCCGGGATGATCCGCGCGGGGTTGCCGCCGAGCTCGGCCATGTCGGCAAAGACGATGCGATCGGCCCATCGCCCGAGCTCGCCGCGCAGGCGGCCGATCTTGGCCGCGCTGACGACGACCAGCGTCGGCTCCTCGGCCTGTGCCGCTTCGCTCAGGAAGGGCAGCGTGCCCTCGATGAAGCCGTCGAGCCCGGAGTAGAGCAGCGCTTCGTGGCGGAAGCCCTCGTGGTTCTCCCCGCCGGCCTGCTTCCGCGGCGTGGTCGACGACTGTCGCAACGTGCTTGGCTGTCCTGAAGTAGTTCCCCGGGCCTTACCCCACCCGGCCCCAGGCTAGCGCCAAACGCGGTCGGCGACCAAGCGTCACGCGCCGCGCACGAAGCGATCTGACACGCCGCGACGCCGCGGCGTGAGGATGCGAGCCATGAGGGTCTCTGTCGCCCGGCCGATCACCTGTGCCTCGAACATGCCGAAGCGACGGGTCTCGCGCAGCGTCGCCACCAGCAGCGCGCCGATCGGGCGCTGCGCGTCGAGCAGCGGGGTGGCGAGGGCCGACCGCGCGCCGCGCGGATCGCCCTGGACGTGCTGGACGTGCTGGGAGCGCCCGGTCGCCACGACGCGCGCGACGACGCTGGCGTGGCTCGGCAGCGCCTCCTCGAGCGGGATGCCCGTGCTGGCGATGAGTGCCGCGCGCTCCGCGCCGCCGGGCTCGGCGAGGAACAGCGACGCGTGGTCGACCTGGAGCACGTCGGTGATGCGGCGCAGCTCGATGGTCGCGAGATCGCCGACGGTGGCACCTGCGGGTGCCAAGCGGTCCGTCACGTGCACGATCTCGTCCATGAGCGTAGGAGCCTCGAGCCAGGGATGGACGGAAACCCCGGCGTTCATGTGAGGCGTTGGACGAAGAGACGAGCGCTAAGCGACCAGCGGTGCTGATCCCGCTGTGAACGGCGGGGCCAGATCGAAGCGCATGCACAGCTCCGTGCCCCCGAGGGGCCGGCGCTCGATGGCGAACCCGTCGGCGACGCTGGCGATGATCGGCAGTCCGAGGCCGAGGCCGGGGCTGTCGGCGCGGGGCGTCATGCCCACGCCGTCGTCGCTGACCTGGATGCGCAGGCTGCGCGCCTCGAGCTCCAGGCCGACGGAGATGCTGCCGGCGTCGTCGCTCTCGCGCTCGCGATAGGCGTGGACCACGACGTTCGTGCACGCCTCCGAGACCGCGAGAGCGATGCTCTGCAGCATCTCGTCCGCGACGCCGTGCGCCCGCGCGAAGCCCGTCACCGCGCGACGCGCCAGCGAGACCGAGCGTGAGTCGGCGCGGAAGGTGTAGTGGTCGCTGCGTGGCGAGAGCACCTGCATCGTGCAAGCGCTACCCCACAGGACCCCAGCCGATGCGCGATGCCGGACGCTCATCCGAGCGCCGCCTGCAGGACCCGCCGCGCGATCGGGGCCGCCGCCTTGCCGCCGAAGCCGGCGCCGACGAGCATCACGGCGACCGCGACCTGCGGATTTCGCGCCGGGGCGAAGGCCACGAACCAGGCATCGGCGTCCTTCGGGTTGCGCGAGTTCGGCCGCAGCTCCGCGGTGCCGGTCTTCCCCGCCACCTCGACGCCGGGGATGGCGGCCGCCGTCCCGGTGCCCGACCGCACGACGCCGAGCATCATGTCGCGCACCTGCGCGGCCACCGCGGCGCTGACGGCGCGGCGACGGACGACCGGATCGCTGCGCGCGATCCGCGGGCGCGCGTGGCGTCCACGGTTGCCGATGGTCGCTCCCACCGCGGCCATCTGAAGCGGCGTGGCCAGATCGCGGTCCTGGCCGATGGCGCTGGCCCCGACGGCCAGGCTGTCCTTGAGCTCACGCGCCGCCGGGATCGTGCTCGCCTTGGCGTCGGGGACGCGCGGGCTCTCGTTGAAGCCGAACGCCTCGGCCGTGTGCACGAGGCGCTTGGCTCCGAGGCGGGCGCCCAGGGGCGCGAAGACGGAGTTGCACGACTCCTCGAAGGACTGGACGAGCGTCCCGCCGCAGGCCTCTCCCCCGGCGTTGCGGAGCTTGACGCCCGACAGCGTGGCGAACGTGCGCACGGGATAGATGCTGCTCGGCTTGGCGATGCCCGCCTGCAGCGCTCCCGAGAGCGTGACGATCTTGAACGTCGAGCCGGGCGGCTGAGGCGCCGAGACCGCCAAGCCGGCGAGCGCCAGCACCGATCCGTCGCGCGGGCGCACGACCGCCACGCCGCCCAGCCGGCCGCCGAGCGCGGCCGCCGCGGCCCGCTGGAGCGCGGGGCGGATGGTGGCGCGCACCGCGCGGCCGCGGCGAGCCTTGACCCGTGCGATCACACGTGCGCCGAAGCGGAGCTCCGCGCCGGGCTGCCCGCTCAGGCGCGCGTCGTAGTAGCGCTCCAGGCCGCTGCCGCGATCGCCGCTCGTCGGGACGCGCCCGGCGATGGCGGCGGTGGCCGGGTCGTCGCCCATGCGCCGCCCGTCGGCCCCGAGCAGCGACGCGCGCCGCGGGCGCGTGAGCACCCGGCGGCGCACCTGCTCGCCCGTGCGCAGGCCGGGCAGCCGCAGGTGCGGCTCCCACGCGACGCGCGCCCCGCCGCCCTCGTCGTGGACGGGAACCTGAACGGTGCCGCGCAAGGTCCCGAACTCGCGGGTGCGCACGGCCACCGGCACGCTGACGCGCCCGTCACGCGGGCCATCGAGGCGCCCCACGCGCACCGCGACCACGGTGGCCGCGCGATCGCTCGAGCGGTACAGGCGCTGGAAGCGCGCCCGCGGATAGGTTTCACGGCTGTGAGCGTCGATGGTGCCCCACATCGCGGCCGCGTCGCGCCGTGCCCACGCGCTGACGAAGCGCTGCGCGGCATCGCGGCGCATGTCCTCGAC
>DASVFT010000132.1:0-27931 GCA_036379935.1 Solirubrobacteraceae bacterium
GAGGTAGCCGACCTTGACGTTGTGGCCCGAGCGCAGCTTGCCGCCGTCGAGCGGCCGCTCGCCGACGAGCGCCTGGATGAGCGTGGTCTTGCCGGTGCCGTTGGGGCCCACGAGCGAGACGTGCTCGCCGCGCTCGAGCCACAGCTCGGCCTCGTGGAGCAGGACCTTGCCGGGGACTTCGAGCCGGCCGTCGTCGAGCTCGAAGATCACCCTCCCCGACCGCTCGGGCTTCTTGAAGGCGAACTCCAGCGCCCGCCCGTCGCGCCGGTCGCGCTCGATGCCCGACCCGGGCCCTCCGGGCCCGTGTGCCCGGATCTTGTTGAGCTTCTTCAGGCGATCCTGGGCCTGGCGCGCCTTGGTCGCCTTGTAGCGAAAGCGCTCGACGAAGCGCTCCATGCGCGCGATCTCGGCCTGCTGCTTGGCGATCGCCCGCCCGAGGGCCAGCTCGCGGGCGGCCTGCTCGCGACGCCACGCGTGCCACGTGCCGCTGAAGAACCGGGCGCGGCCGGCTTCCAGCTCGAGCACGGAGGTGCCGACGGTCTCCAGGAACCAGCGGTCGTGGGCTACGAGCACGATGGCGGCGTCGAGGTCGAGCAGCGTCTGCTCGAGCCACTCCAGCGACTCGATGTCGAGGTGGTTCGTGGGCTCGTCGAGCAGGAGGAGGTCGGGCTGGGCGGCGAGCGCGCGCGCCAGCGACGCGCGCGTGAGCTGGCCGCCCGAGAACGTGCGCAGCGCCCGGTCGAGGTCATCGTCGCCGAACCCGAGGCCGTGCACGACCGAGCGCGCGCGCTCGCGCCAGCCGTACCCCCCGGCGGCCTCGAAGCGCGCCATCACCCCGGCGTAACGGCTCATCGCCGCGTCGTCGCCGTCGGCCATCGCGTGCTCGAGGCGCTTGAGCTCGGCCTCCAGCTCGAGTGGCTCACGGCTGCCGCCGAGGACGTAGTCGCGCAGGCTGAGGTCGCGCTCTCGCGGCGGGCGCTGGTCGTGCAGGGCGATCCGCGTGCCCTTGGCCAGCACCAGCTCGCCCCCGTCGATCGCGGTCTCGCCCGCGAGCATGCGCAGCAGCGTGGTCTTGCCCGCGCCGTTGCGCCCGGCGATGGTCATGCGCTCGCGCCGCTCGAGCTTGAACGAGACGCCGCGCAGCAAGGGCTCGCCGGCCATGTCCTTGGCCAGGTCTGAGGCGATGAGAACAGCCACCGGACCCCATGGTAGGTCCCGCTGCCGCGCGCGCGGCGCTCAGCCCAGGACGTTGACCGAGCGCGCGATGATCAGCGTGTCGGTGGCCAGCGCGGCGATCGACTGCAGTCCCATCATCAGCTTGGCCACGTGGGTCAGCGGGAAGTAGCCCTCGGGCGGCCCGAAGGTCGTCGCGTTGACGAGCGAGAGGTAGAGGTAGTCGGGCAGCGCCGGCAGCCAGTCCGGCGGCGTCCAGCGGTCCTCCTGCATCTGCGGGAAGACGAAGTCGGGGCCATCGCCCCCGCTCTGGCGCTCCACCGGTCCGCCGCGATCGAGCTCCCAGAACCACATGGCGAACACGAGCACGGCGATGACCCAGAGCACGATGCCGCCGACGAGCAGCGAGCGGCCGTTCGGGTTCTGGGCCTCGATGCCGTACCGGGCGAGCAGGAAGAGCGACCCGGCGTTCCCCGCGCTCATCGTCGTGACGAGCCCGATCCGCACGTGCCGGCGGCGCGGCTGCTCGCTCGTCGCCGGACGCGGCGTGGTGGCCACGAGCCCCGCGAAGATGGCCGCCTCGAACGCGGGGAGCAGCCAGGTCGGGCCGATCGTCAGCTCCTCGGGCAGCAGCAGGCTGAGCGCGATGGCGACGCCCACCGTGAGCTGCTCGGGCCACAGCGGGTCGCGCCGGGCAAGCTCGCGCCGCGCCCGCCGTAGCGGGTGCGACCCGCGCGAGGGTGTCAGCGCGTCGCGCTGCGGGGCCACGTCGCACGCGCTACCCCCAGGACCCCGGCCGGCAACCGGCTTGCCGTCCCGCCGCGCTATACGATGATCGTCGAGATGAAGCGCCTCGCCGCACTGTTGCTCGCCGCCTGCGCCGCCGTGCTGGTCCTGGCGCCCGCGGCGGTGGCCCACGACGGCGGCGAAGGGTGGTACGGCCTGACCAACGACAAGGTCGTCACCAACGCCGGCTTCATCCTCATCGCCTTCTTCCCGCTCTTCGTCCTCGTCGCCAGCCTGATCCAGTGGCGCCTGGACAAGCGCAAGGAGCGCCGCAAGAAGGCCCACAAGGCGCTGGCCGGCGACGAGCAGGCCTGGCGCGGCGGCTGGTAGCCGGATCTTCACAGCGCCGCGCGCGCCACGGGCCACCATGGTGCCTGACCACGAGATCCCTCCTCGTTGATGGCACGCGCGCCCCGGACCTCCCTGCCCGGGGCGTCCGTGTCTTGTGGGTCCGGCGACGAGCTCGCCCTCGAGGCGCGCCGATAGGCTCCTGTCCCGCATGGCCTATTTCGTGACGGGGGCCACCGGCTTCATCGGCCGCCATCTGGTCGAGCAGCTGCTGCGCACGCGCGAGGGCGAGGTTTTCGCGCTCGTGCGCGAGGGGTCGCGCGAGCGGCTCGACGAGCTCGTGGAGCGCTGGGGCGCCGGCGACCGCGTCACGCTCGTGGTCGGCGACCTGGCGCAGGAGCGTCTCGGCCTCGACGAGGCGTGGATCGGCGCGCACCGCGGACGGATCGACCACTTCTTCCACCTGGCGGCGATCTACGACATGAGGGCGGGCGACGAGGTCAACGAGCGCCTGAACGTGGCCGGGACGCGCCGCGCCGTCGCGCTGGCCAACGCGCTCGACGCCGGGCGCCTGCATCACATGTCCTCGGTGGCGGTCTCGGGCCTGCACAAGGGGCTGTTCCGCGAGGACTCCTTCGACGAGGGGCAGAAGCTGCCGTCGGCCTACCACCGCACGAAGTTCGAGTCCGAGCGGATCGCGCGCGAGGAGTCCGCCGTCCCGTGGCGCGTCTACCGGCCTTCGATCGTCATCGGCCACTCCCGCACCGGCGAGATGGACAAGATCGACGGGCCCTACTACTTCTTCAAGGCGATCCAGAAGGCACGCCACGCGCTGCCCGAGTGGTTCCCCCTCGTCGGTCCCGAGCTCGGCTACACGAACATCGTGCCGGTCGACTACGTCGCGTCCGCCCTCGACCACATCGCCCATCTGCCCGACCTCGACGGCCACGCCTTCCATCTGTGCGCGCCCAAGTCGCAGCGCTCGGGCGAGGTGCTCAACACCTTCGCGCGCGCCGCTCACGCGCCGCACCTGGCGATCCGCATCGACAAGCGCCTGACCGACGCGCTGCCCAAGGGCGTCGGGTCGCTGCTGCTGCGATTGCCCGCGCTCAAGGGCGTGCGGCGCGCGATCCTCGACGACTTCGGGATCCCCGAGGAGATCCTCGAGCACGTGGCCTTCACCGCGCAGTTCGACACCCGCGACGCCGAGCGCGCCCTCGCCGGCACCGGGATCGAGGTGCCGCCGCTCGACGGCTACGCCGAGCGCATCTGGGACTACTGGGAGCGCGAGCTCGATCCCGACCTCTACAAGGACCGCTCGTTCGAGGCGGCGATCAACGGGCGGACCGTGGTCATCACCGGCGCTTCGAGCGGGATCGGCCGCGCGACGGCGATGAAGATCGCCCGCGCGGGCGGGATCCCGATCCTGGTCGCCCGCTCGATGGACAAGCTCGAGGAGGCCAAGGCGGAGATCGAGGGCGCGGGCGGCACGGCCTACGCGTACTCGGCGGACCTCTCGGCGCTCGACTCGATCGACGAGCTCGTCGAGAAGATCCTCGACGAGCACGTGCGCGTCGACATGCTCGTCAACAACGCCGGGCGCTCGATCCGGCGCTCGATCGCACTCAGCCAGGATCGCTTCCACGACTTCGAGCGCACGATGGCGCTGAACTACTTCGGCGCCATCCGCCTGACCATGGGCCTGCTCCCCCACATGCGCGAGCGACGGTTCGGCCACATCGTCAACGTCTCGTCGATCGGCGCGCAGACCAACCCGCCGCGCTTCAGCGCCTACGTCGCGTCCAAGGCCGCGCTCGACGCCTGGACCCGTGTCGCCAGCTCGGAGGTCGTGGGCGACGGCATCACGTTCACGACGATCCACATGCCGCTCGTGCGCACCGCGATGATCGCGCCGACGAAGATGTACGACTCGTTCCCGACGATCACGCCCGACGAGGCCGCCGACCTCGTGTGCGAGGCGCTGCGGGCCAAGCCGAAGCAGATCAACACGCGGTTGGGGACGTTCGGCGAGGTCGCCTACGCGCTGGCGCCCAAGGCGGTCGACCAGATCCTGCACATGGCCTACAAGGTCTTCCCCGACTCGGCCGCGGCACGCGGCGAGCAGGATCCCGACGAGAAGGCGTCGATGGAGCAGGTGGCCATCGCCAACCTCATGAAGGGCGTGCACTGGTGAGGCTCACGCCGCACGCAGGTGGCGCAGGAGCGCGACGAGATCGTCGCCGGTCATGGTGGGGGTGACGCGGACGCGCGGGAGCGCGTACGGGTCGTCGCGGCGCGTGGCCACGGCCAGATTGGTCGTCGTCGCGGCCGCGTAGCCGGCGGCGCGAACGGCGGCCTCGACGCCCGGGTTGTAGCGCCCGGCCGGGTAGCAGAAGAAGTCGACGGGAGCGCCGAAGGCATGGCGCAGCCAGTGGCGCGATCCGGCGACCTCGTGGCGCAACCGCACGGCGTCGACGGCCGTCAGGTCGACGTGGGTCAGCGTGTGGGCGTCGACCTCCCAGCCGTCGCCGATCATCGCGCTCACCTCGCGGCGCGACAGCCCTCCCTTGATGCCGAGGTTCTTGACGACGAGGTTGAGCACCCCGGGCCAGGCGAGGCGGTCGAGGGTCCGGCGCGCCACCGTCGCCTGGCTCTGGTACCCGTCGTCGAACGAGACGACGATCGGGTGGCGCGGCATCGTGCCGTGACCGTGCCACGCACGCCAGACCGCGTCGAGCGTGGTCGCGTGGTAGCCGGCGCGGGCCAGCGCGCGCATGTCCTGCGCGAAGCGGCCGGGCGGCACCCACAGCTCCGGGTAGGGCGTCCGCGGCGGCGCGACGGCGACGACGTGGTACATGAGGATCGGGACCGGCGCGTCGCCGGGCCCGATCGGGACCTTGCTGGGCACGACCACGTCGGTGCCCCGGTCGAGCACCGGCGGTGGCGACGGCGAGGGAGCGCTCGTCCGCGGCGCGGCCGCACCGCCGCAGCCCGCCAGCGTGCATACGGCCAGCGCGACGATGACGCGGCGAGCCCCCACGCGCGCGGATCACAGCCGGAAGACGGGGACCAGGCGTGTCTCGTGCTCGGCCTCGACGCGGGCGATGACCTCGATGTGCTCCGCGAGCGGGGTGCCGCGCAGCTTCTTGCCCAGGCCCTCGTCGACCTGGAAGATCCCCGCGCTGTTGGACATCTCGATCTCGACGCGGACCGCCTTGTCCTCGCCCGCCTCGATGCGCACCTCGTCGATGGCGTAGGCCGAGATCGAGTGGATGTCCAATCGCCCTGCCTCGAACTCCACGCGCGAGCGACCCTTGGCCATGTCCAGCGCGTCGGCGACGCGCACGATGCCGCCCTCGACCGTGAGCGGCCGCCCTGTCGAGCGGTGCGAGATGACCGCGTGCATGACCTCGGCCACGACGATCGAGCGCTCCGGCTCGGAGTAGATCCCCGCGAGCAGGCCGTTGAGCTTGTCGGCGGTCAGGAAGAGCGAGTAGTTCTCGTGGTCGACGCGATGGATCGACATCCCGACGCAATGGAAGAGCGAGGCCGCGGCGACGACGACCTCGGCGTCGCGCTCGGTCATGTCGTGATCGGCCACCATCGCCGGCGTGATCCCGCGGCGGAAGAGCAGCCGCCCGAGGCGTAGCGCGATGTTGGTGACGATCTGGATGTGGACCCAGGAGTGGTCGGTGAGGCCCACGCGCTGCGCGTTGATCCCGGCCATGTGCCACCACGCCTTGACCTGGAGATCGCCGTTGACGGCCTCGAGGAGCTGCTCGAGGCGCCGGTTGCCCCGCGTGGGCGCGCGGATGTGGATGTCGGCGAGGGCGTCGGCCGGTGTCACCAGCTCCGGAGCCTATCCACCACAGCCTGCGCCCCCGGCAGGCCACCGTGACGGTGGCCGCGAGGACGCAGGCCTAGAGACCGGACACCGGATGCTGCAACGCGCGGGCGGCCAGGAACTTGCGCTAGCTGCCGCCGCCCTCGGCCGCGCGGGCCTGGTGGCCGATCATGAGCTCGCGCTGGACCGAGCGCGGCTCGGGCCCCGTCGGGACGCGCCGCGTCCAGACGCCGTCGGGCCCGAGGTCCCACGAGTTGGTCTCGTCGGCCAGCGAGCGCTCGAGGGTGTCGAGCAGGTCGTCGCGCAGGGCCGGGTCGTCGACCGGCGTGACGAGCTCGACTCGCGTGTCGAGGTTGCGCGGCATGAGGTCGGCCGACCCGATGTAGACGGTGGTCTCGCCGTTGCGTTCGAAGGCGAAGATCCGTGAGTGCTCGAGGAAGCGGCCGACCACGGAGTTGACGCTGATGGTCTCCGACACGCCCGGCACGCCGGGCACCAGGCAGCAGATCCCGCGGATGTTGAGGTCGATCGGCACGCCGGCCTGCGAGGCGCGGTAGAGCGCGCGGATGCAGCGCCGGTCGACCAGCGAGTTCATCTTCAGGGCGATCCGCGCGGGGCGCCCCTCCTCGTGCGCGGCCACCGTTCGCTCGATCTCGGCGATGATCGCGTCGCGCAGGAAGTTCGGGGCCACCAGGACATGGCGGTAGCGGCGCGGCCGCGCGTAGCCGGTGAGGAAGTTGAACATGTCCGCGACGTCGGCGCCGGTCTCCTCGTCGCACGTGAACAGGCCGAAGTCCGTGTAGAGGCGCGCGGTCGTCGGGTGGTAGTTGCCGGTGCCGATGTGGACGTAGTGGCGCGAGCCCTCGCCCTCGCGACGCACGACCAGCAGGCACTTGGCGTGCGTCTTCAACGCCGGATGGCCGTAGACGACATGGACGCCCGCCTCCTCCATCGAGCGCGCCCACTGGATGTTGGCGCGCTCGTCCCCGCGCGCCTTGACCTCGACCAGGCAGACCGCCTGCTTGCCCTTCTCGGTGGCGCGGATGAGGGCGGGAACGAGCGGCGTGTCGTCGCTCGTGCGGTAGACGGTCATCTTGATGGCGAGGACCTTGGGGTCGTTGACCGCCTGCTCGACGAACCGCTCGACCGAGGTCGCGAACGAGTCGTAGGGGTGGTGGACGAGGACGTCGCCGGCGCGGATCGTGGCGAACATGTCGACGCCTTCGTCGTCCTCGCCCTTCAGGCGCGGCTGCGTCACCGGCGTCCACGGCGGATCGCGAAGGTCGCTGAAGCCCGGCAGGCCGACGATCTGCCACAGGTCGGTCAGGTCGAGCAGGCCTTCCACCACGTAGACCTGGCGCTCCTCGACCTCCAGCGCCTCGGTCAGCTCGGACCGCAGCGCCTGGCTCATGTGGCTGTCGACCTCGAGGCGAACGACCTCGCCGAAGCGCCGGCGGCGCAGCTCGGTCTCGACGGCGCGCAGGAGGTCGTCGGCCTCGTCGGAGATGTCGAAGTCGGCGTCGCGCGTGACCCGGAAGAAGCCGTGGTCGACGATCTCCATGCCCGGGAACAGGCTGTCCAGGTTGGCGGCGATGAGATCCTCGAGCGCGACGAAGGTCGTGCGATCGCTGGTGGCCACGAAGCGCGGCAGCATCTCCTTGGGCACCTTCACGCGCGCGAAGGTCGTGACCTGCGTCTGCGGGTCGCGGACGAGCACGGCCAGCGAGAGCGAGAGGTTGGAGATGTAGGGGAACGGGCGCCCGAGCCCGACCGCCAGCGGGGTGAGGACCGGGAAGATCTGGCGCCGGAAGCGCTCGTTGAGCGCCGCGCACTCGTCGGCGGGCACGTCGTCCATCGAGACGATGGCGATGCCGTGCTCGGCCAGGGCCGGGCGCAACTCGCGCTCGACGCAGGCGGTCTGGCGCTCGGCAAGCTCGACGATGCGCTCGCGCAGCTCGTCGATCACCTGCGACGGGGTGCGGCCGTCGGGGCCCGGGTCGCTCAGCCCGGCGTCGACCTGGTCGTGCAGGCCGGCGACGCGGATCGTGAAGAACTCGTCGAGGTTGGAGGTGAAGATCGCCGCGAACTTCAGGCGCTCGAGCAGCGGCAGGTCCTCCTGCTCGGCCAGCTCCAGGACGCGGGCGTCGAACTCGATCCACGACAGCTCGCGGTTGATGTAGAGCCGAGGGTCGTCGAGGTCCGAGGGCGGCGCTTCGGGCTCGGGCTCGGGCGGGGGGACGGCGCGGATGGTCTGCTGCTCAGCCATCGATCTCGGCGCGTGAGGCTACGACCGCCGAGGGTGAGGCCCCGTTGCCGTCTTGTGAAGGCGGCGTTACGGCGAGCGGACGCTCGGCGATCGCGAACTCCAGGCGCGCGCGGAAGCCGTCGCGCTCCATCGCGCGCCAGAGCTCCAGGAAGCGCTCGAAGAGCAGGCCGCGGCGCGCCTCCAGGTAGATGGCCAGCGTCTCCAGGCCGCGCCACGCCTCGGCGTGCGGCGTCCCAGAGGCCAGCGTCGGATCGAGATCGGGCGCGCCGCCGGCGCGGGCGCGCGCCTCCAGCGCATCGGCGGCCCGCAGGTCGTCGTGCACGGCGCGCACGCGCGGCAGCTGCACGTCACAGTCGTGCAGCTCGCCCAGCAGGTCCTGCAGGTCCTTGGTGCGCTTGATCGCGGTCAGGGCGTAGGCGCCGAAGCACGGCTCGGCCGCCACCTCCAGGATGTAGCGCAGCCGCTTGGCGGCGATGCGCATGTCGTGCAGCGCCTTGACCTGCGCGGGATCGAGCGCCCTGGGCACGAACGAGCACAGCTCGTCGAGGCGCACGGCGACGATGCGCTGGAGGTTGTCGGCCAGCGGGGAGTCGGGGTCCAGGCCCTTGACCCGGCGCGCCTTCACGCCGCCGCCTCGCGATCGTCGTGAGGCTCGCGATCGTCGTAAGGGTCGCGAACGTCGTAAGGGTCGGGATCGTCGTGCGCGTCGCGATCGTCGTGCGCGGCGCTCGCGGCGAGCGCGGCCAGCCGCCCGCGCAGGTCGCTCTCCTCCAGGTCGGCGAGCGCGGAGGCCAGCGCCTGGTTGGCCGCGCCCTGCTCGGCCTCCACGCGCTCCGCGAAGACCTCGACGCCGGGGC
Organism: Solirubrobacteraceae bacterium; assembly: GCA_036379935.1. GTDB lineage: Bacteria > Actinomycetota > Thermoleophilia > Solirubrobacterales > Solirubrobacteraceae > JAOPZW01. The sequence continues at coordinate 9,215 of DASVFT010000132.1, forward strand.
GGTCGGCGGGCTTGACGGCCGAGGCGAACTCGTCGAGCTGAGCGAGCTGCACGTCGGGGTCGCGGCGCTCGCCGAGCGTGTCGGCCAGCGCCTTGACGTCGTCGAGGATCCCGCGCAGCTGCTTGCGCGGGAAGCACGGCTCGTAGATCTCGAGCACCGCGCGCAGGCGCCGGCTGGCCACGCGCATGTCGTGGACGCGCTCGATGTCGGACATGTCGAGCACCCCGGCGGCATGGTGGAAGAGCTCCTCGGCGCGCACCGACACCGTCCGGGCCGCCGCCTCCCGGTACGTGAGCTCCGGGGCGAGGCCGGGAATGTCACGTGCCTTGGCCATCGGTACCCACCATTCAACTACGCGCGGCGAGCGCGCGCAGGACTACGCCCTCGCGCAGGCCACCTCGCGCCACGCGCAACGGGGCGCCGCCCAGCGCCTCCCATGCCGCTTCGAGCACGAGTAGGCCGGTGGGCAGGAGCTTGACACGCTCGATGTGAAGGCCGAGCCGCCGTGCCGCGTCGGCGGCCGGATGCTCGATCAGCACCGACAGGACGCGCGCGATCGTCTCGGGCGCCAGCTCGCCGCCGGCCTCGCCGGCCAGGGCGGTGGCGCTGCCTCCGACGGCGAGGACGGCGAGCGGCACGGGAGCGTGCACGCCAGCAAGCGCCGCGTCGACCTCGGCGCGCACGGCGGCGAGCTCCTCCAGCGCGGGCGGATCGGAGCGCAGGTGGCGCTCGGCCAGCACGCCGGAGCCGACGGCCAGGGAGGCCGACCACGTGACGCCCTGTCCCGCGGTGCCGGTGACCAGCTCCGACGAGCCGCCACCGACGTCGATCACGCCGATCAGGCCGCCGGGCGGCCGCTCGAGGCTGGCCAGTGCCCCGGCGAAGGCGAGCGCGGCCTCCTGCTCGCCGGTCAGGACCTCGACCGGCACTCCGGCCGCGTCCTGCACGGCGCGGCACAGCTCGTCGCGGTTGGGCGCCTGACGGATCGCCGCGGTCGCCACCGCGTGCACCGGCAGCGCCCCGTGCTCGCGCGCGAGTCGCACGTGGGCGGCGACGAGCTCGGCCACGCCTGCCACCGTGGCGGCCGGGATCGTCCCGTCGGCGGCGCACGTCAGGCGCATGAAGCGCCGCACGGCCACGACCTCGCGCACACCGTCGTCGGTGCGCTCGGCGACGAGCAGCCGCGTGGTGTTGGTCCCGATGTCGACGCACGCGCAACGCATTCGGTTGCCATCATCTCCACAGGTGACCGCTTCCGCACCTGCCATCCTCGTTCGCGACCTGCGCAAGGCCTACGGCGACAACGAGGCCGTGCGCGGCATCGACTTCGAAGTGGCCACCGGTGAGGTCTTCGGCCTGCTCGGCCCCAACGGCGCCGGCAAGACGACCACGGTCGAGATCCTCGAGGGCTACCGCTCGCGCAGCGGCGGGATCGTCTCGGTGCTCGGACACGATCCGCAGCAACGCGCGCGCGACCTGCGCGAGCGCGTCGGCATCGTCCTGCAGTCGACCGGGATGTACCGCCACATCACGCCCCGCGAGGCGCTCGTGCACTTCGCCGGCATCTACCCGCGCTCGCGCGACGTCGAAGAGGTCATCCGCATCACCGGCCTGCAGGAGAAGGCCGACGCCTACGTGCGCACGCTCTCGGGCGGCCAGCGGCGCCGGCTCGATCTCGCGCTGGCGTTGATCGGCGATCCCGAGCTCATCTTCCTCGACGAGCCGACCACGGGCTTCGACCCGGCGGCGCGCCGCAACGCCTGGGAGGTCGTGCGCTCGCTGCAGGAGCTGGGGAAGACGATCCTCCTCACCACCCACTACCTCGACGAGGCCCAGGCCCTGTGCGACCGCGTGGCCATCGTCAAGGACGGGCGCATCCTGGCCGAGGGCCCGCCCGGAGAGCTGGGGGCCGCCTCGACGCGCTACCGGGTGACATGGCGCGACTCCCACGGCGAGCTGCACACGCGCGAGGTCGAGGACCCGACGGCGCTGCTGCACCAGCTCACGAGCGCGGCCCTGGCCCGTGGCGAGCCTCTGCGCGACATCTCCGTCACGCGGCCGTCGCTGGAGGACGTCTACCTCGAGCTGACCGCCGGGAGCACCGAGGAGGCGGTCCATGGCTGACGCGGCCGTCATCGCCTACCGCCAGTGGCGCCTGGAGCGGCGCCTGTTCTGGCGCAACCCCACCGCGGCCTTCTTCTCCTTCGCCCTGCCACTGCTCTTCCTGTTCCTCTTCGGCGCGATCTTCTCCGGCGATCAGAAGAACCTCGACGTGATCGTGCCCGGCATCGCCGGCATGAGCGTGATGTCGACGACGTTCAGCGCGCTGGCCATGAACATCACCTTCCTGCGCGAGGAGGGCGTGCTCAAGCGCATCCAGGGCACGCCGATGCCGCCGGCCTCCTACCTCGCCGGCGTGGCCGCCAACGCGGTGACCAATGCGGCGATCCAGATCGCGGTCGTCGTCCTCGCCGGCCGCGCGTTCTTCCACCTCGGGTGGCCCAAGGACTGGCTCGAGCTCGCGGTCTTCTCGATCGTCGGGGTGGCCTCCCTCGCCGCCCTGGGCGTCGCGTGGTCGCACGTCATCCCCAACTTCGACGCCGCCCCCGCCTACACGAACATCGTCTTCCTGCCGGTGATCTTCATCTCCGGCGTCTTCTACGACGTCGACACCGCGCCGCAGTTCCTGTCGGACATCGCCCGGGTCCTGCCGCTGACGCACATGATCGACGGCCTCTCGGCCGCGCTCGTCACCGGCGCACCCCTGTCGGACCACCTCGGCGACCTCGCCGTCACCGCCGCCTGGGGCCTGCTCGGCGCGGTCTTCGCCGTGCGCGGCTTCAGCTGGGAGTCGCGCCGGAGCTAGGCCGGCGCTAGGGTGCGCGCCGTCGAGAGCGACGCGAGGAGCGACGATGGCGAAGACGCACTACTTCCCGTCCGATCAGGTCCACTTCACGTGGGATGCCGGCAACGAGCCGGTGATCACGGTCGACAGCGGCGACACCGTCGTCGTCCACACGCGCGACGTCAGCGACAACCAGATCACGCCCGAGTCGACGACCGAGGCCATCGCCGATCTGAACTGGGACCGCGTCTATCCGCTGGCGGGACCGATCGCGGTGAACGGAGCGCAGCCGGGCGACACGCTGGCCGTCGAGGTGCTCGACCTGCACACCCAGGGCTGGGGCTGGACGGCCATCCTCCCCGGGTTCGGCCTGCTGTCCGACGACTTCACCGACCCCTACCTGCGGATCTTCGACCTCACGGCCGGCGACGTCACCTATCTGCGCGAGGACATCGCCATCCCCCTCGAGCCGTTCATGGGCACGATGGGCGTGTGTCCGGCCGGCGCCAGCGCCCAGCCGGTCATGCCGCCGGGGAGGTTCGGCGGCAACATGGACACGCGCCAGCTCACGCGCGGCACGACGCTCTACCTGCCCGTCGAGGTCGAGGGCGCGCTGTTCAGCTGCGGCGACGCGCACGGCGCCCAGGGCGACGGCGAGGTCTGCGTGACCGGCCTCGAGTCGCCGATGTACGGCGCGCTGCGCTTCAGCTTGCACAAGGACCGCCCGATCCCCGCCCCGCAGTACCGCACGAGCGGGCCTCTGGCCCCGCGCGTCGCCGGCGGCCCCTGGTACGGGACGACCGGCGTGGGCCCCGACCTCTACGTGGGCGCCCAGGAGGCCGTGCGCGCGATGATCGACCACCTCGCCTCCGAGCACGGCCTCTCGCGCGAGGACGCCTACCTGCTCGCGAGCCTGGCCGTCGACCTGCGGATCTCCGAGATCGTCGACGCGGGGCAGTACGTCGTCAGCGCGCTGCTGCCGATGGCCATCTTCGAGCGCTAGGCGACGAAGGCGGGCGGCGGCTCGCCTTCGACCGTCACCGGGACGCCGGCGAGCGGGCCGGACTCCCAGTCGCCGCGCAGCATGCCGAAGACGTTGACGTCGAGGTAGTCGTCGCCGTGGCGGTGCCAGTGGCGCAGCACGCCCTCATGGCGGAAGCCGACGCCGAGCAGGGCCTTGGTCGAGCGGACGTTGTCCGGGTTGGAGTAGGAGCCGAGGCGGTGCATGCCGAGCACGGCGAAGGCCAGGTGCGCGACGAGCGCCTTGGACTCGCGATTGGCCCCGGTGCCCCAGAAGCGCCGGCCGAACCAGGTGCCGACCATGCAGCGCAGGTCGCGCGGCGAGAACTCGTTGAGGCCGGTGATGCCCGCCGGGCCGTGCTCGCGATGGACGACGAGCAGGTCGATCTGCTCGCCGCGCTCGCGCTGCCCGGCGAGGCGCTCGATGTACGCCCGCGGCTGGTCGAGGTCCGTGTACGGGCCCCACGAGAACCAGCGCGTCACCTCTGGGTCGCCGGCCAGCTCGAGCAGCGCCGGGGCGTCGCCCGGCTCGGGCAGGCGCAGCGTCAAGGTGGGACCATGCAACGCGATGCTGGCGCTGCTGTTCGACATCCACGGCAACCTACCGGCGCTGGAGGCCGTCCTCGACGACGTCCGCGCGACCGGCGCGCGGCGCCATCTGCTCGGCGGCGACTACGCGGTCTTCGGCGGCTGGCCGGCCGAGACGGTCGCGCGGCTGCGCGAGCTCGACGACGCGACCTGGATTCGCGGCAACGTCGACCGGTGGGCCGCGAACGCGGGCGACGTGCCCGACGGCGAGCCGGCCAAGAGCGGCGTCGCCGCGTGCCAGCGGCTGGTTGACGCCGCCACGATCGCCGAGCTCGGGGCGCTGCCCGAGAGCGCCGACCTCGGCGACGGGACGCGCGCGTGGCACGCCTCGCCCAAGTCCGACCTCGCCTCCTTCTGGCCCGAGCCGGGCGACGACGAGCTCGACCTGCTCGACGGCGTGACCGACCGGCGCCTCGTCTTCGGCCACTACCACGTGTCCTTCGAGCGCATCGGCGCGCACGAGATCGATCTCGTCGCTCCCGGGTCGGTGGGCGTCCCGCTCGACGGCGACCACCGCGCCGCGTGGGCGCTCCTGCACGACGACGGGCACATCGAGCGCCGCCGCGTGCCCTACGACCACGCGGCCAGCGCCGCGCGCGTGCGCGAGGTCGCCGACGGCGCACCGTGGGGAGCGATCATCGCGGGGCGCATCGAGCGGGCCGGCTTGGAGTAGGGCGCCGCGCCGCGCCGCGCCGCAGCGCTGCCGGCCCGCCGGGCCCGCGGCAGGCGGTTGCTAGCGTCATCGCATGAGCACCGTGTACTTCCTGGAGGGCGCCGACGGCGGTCCCATGCGCGCGGCCGGCGCAGAGCGGCCCTCGGAGGACGAGGCGCTCGACGCCTACTCGCGGGTGGTCACCACGGTGGCCCGCGACCTCGCCCCCAGCGTGGCCAACCTGCGCGTCACCCGGCGGCTGCGCGGCGGGCGCGTGGCCGTGGGCGGCGGCAGCGCGGTCGTCATTGCGCCCGATGGCTTCCTGGTGACCTCCGCGCACGTGGTGGAGGGCGCGCGCGGCGGCGAGGCCTCCTTCGTCGACGGCCGCGCCATGCGCTTCTCGGTCACCGGCGCGGACCCGCTCTCCGACCTCGCCGTGCTGCGCGCCGACGCCGACGACCTCGTGCCCGCCCACCTCGGCGACGCCGGCGAGCTCCGCGTCGGCCAGCTGGTGGTGGCCATCGGCAACCCGCACGGCTACGCCGGCTCGGTCACGGCGGGCGTCGTCTCGGCGCTGGGCCGCTCGCTGCCGGTCGGCCGCGCCGGCGGCCCGCGGCGCATGGTCGAGAACGTCGTGCAGACCGACGCGGCCCTGAACCCCGGCAACTCGGGCGGCGCGCTCGTCGACGGGGCCGGGCGCGTGGTCGGGATCAACACGGCCGTGGCCGGCGTGGGTCTCGGGCTGGCGGTGCCGATCAACGAGGCGACGCGGCGCATCGTCGCGGCGCTCATGAGCGACGGCCGCGTGCGGCGCGCGTGGCTGGGCGTGGCCGTCGGGCCGCGGCCGCTGCCGCCGCGCGTCGCGGGTCGCCTCGGACGGCAGCACGGGCTCGAGGTCATCGAGGTCGTCGAAGGCGGGCCGGCCGAGGAGGCCGCGCTGCGCCCCGAGGACCTGCTGGTCGAGCTCGATGGCGTCGCGCTGAACGCCACCGACGATCTCCAGCGCCTGATGACGGTCGAGCGCATCGGCGCCCCGGTCAAGGCGACCGTGGTGCGCGGAGGCGAGCTGCGCACGCTCACCTTGACGCCGCGCGAGCTGCCGGAGTAGTGGACGAGGACGCCGTCGACCTCGTCGGTTCGGTCGGCCCGCTCGACCCGGTGGTCGTGGCGCTGCGCGAGTTCCTGCACCGCTCCGGCGCCGTGCGCGCCGTCGCCGTCGTCGACCGCGAGGCGGGCGAGAGCGCGGCGGTGATCGACTGCGGGCGCCTCCAGCCGATCGAGGTCGACCTCGGCGACCGCATCGTGCACCTCCCGCACAGCATCGAGCTCAACGCCGAGCCGCCCGCGCTGCCCGACGTGCGCCAGCTGCCGCCCTTCCAGGTCGATGCCGAGAAGGGCGAGGTCGCGGCGCCCGTCGGCGGCGTCGCCCACCTGGCCGCGGCCGTGCGCGACCTCGCCGCCGCGCTCGGCGGGCGCAACGTGGCCATGGCGCAGTTCGCCACCGACGACCCCGAGGCGCCGCTGGCCATCACGGCTCGGGCCGACGGCAGCGAGCCGATCGTGCTCGCGCTGGGACAGGAGGAGTTCCCCATGGAGCCCGGCTGGCCGTAGGCTGGCCGGCCATGATCGATCCTCTCGTTCTCACCGGTCGCGTCGTCACGTTCGACGAGGACCAAGCGGAGATCGACGACGGCGCCGTCTATATCGGCGCCGACGAGCTGATCGCCGCGGTGCAGCCGCGCGGCGCGCCGGCGCCGATCGGCTTCGACGGTGCCCGCAAGGTCCGGACCGGCGGCGTGATCTACCCCGGGCTCATCGACCTCCACGGGCATATCGCCTACAACGGGCTGCCGCTGTGGTCGCCACCCGGGCGCACCGAGCCCTACACGTCGCGCTACCAGTGGCCGGGCGACAAGAGCTACGAAGGCCTGATCTCCGATCCCGCCAACGCGCTCGGGGCGCTGGCCGGCAAGGCGCACCTGAAGTACCTGGAGACGAAGGCGGTCATCGGCGGCACGACGGCCATCCAGGGCACGGCCAAGACCGGGCGCCCCTATGAGGGGTGGCTCGTGCGCAACATCGAGTACGAGACGTTCACGACCAAGAAGAAGACGGTCTACGTCTCAGCGTTGCCGTTGCGCGACGACACCGCTTACAAGGCCCAGGCCCAGCACCTCAAGGACAGGCTGGCCTTCGTCTACCACCTGTCGGAGGGAACCGATCCCGACCTCGTCGAGGAGTACGACAAGATCCGCGACGAGCACTGCCTGGCGCCCGGCTTCGCCGCGATCCACTGCACCGCGCTGGAGAGCGACAACTACGTCGAGTGGTCGCCGCACGGCGGGTCGATCGTGTGGTCGCCGTTCTCGAACCTCTGGCTGTACCGCGACACGACCGACGTGCTCGCGGCGAAGGCCGCCGGCGTGCGCATCTGCCTCGGCGCCGACTGGTCGCCGTCGGGCTCGAAGAACCTGCTCGGCGAGCTGAAGGTCGCCGACCTGTGGAACCGCACGCACCTCTCCGACGAGCTGAGCGCCCAGGAGATCTGCGCGATGGCGACCTGCAACCCGGCCGACGCCATCAACTGGAGCGACCGGATCGGGCGGCTGAAGCCGGGCCTGCACGGCGACGTCCTCGTCACCACCGACCGCACGCCCCACGACCCGTACCGCAACCTCATCGAGTCCGTCGAGCGCGACGTGCTGCTCGTCGCCATCAACGGCCAGCCGTTCTACGGGACGTCGAAGCTGATGCAGGCCGCCGGCGCCGCGCGCGCGGAGCCGATCGCCGTCGGGCGCCTGCGCCGCTCGGTCCAGCTCATCTACCCCGACGTCCCCGAGGCCGACATGGGCTGGAAGGCGGTGCTGAAGGACATCGCCGACGCGATCGCCGATCCGCTCAAGCGCTACTTCGAGCTCGAGAAGCAGCACGGCGACCCCGATCCCGCCAAGCGGCCGCTGTGGCTGATGACCGACAAGCCCTGGGACAACCCCAAGGTGACCGGCAAGGAGGTCCCGATCCTCCCGCAGGTCGTGCGCATCCCGAAGCCCGACTCGCTGACCCACGACGCGGCCTACTTCAAGGCGGTCGCCGCCAGCCCGCTTCACGGCGGGCTGCTCGACGGGGTCCGCGACTACTACGTGTGACCGCTCGCGGTCCCGGCGCGGCCTAGGAGAGCGCCGTCTTCGGGACCGTCACCGTGATCGTGCGTCGCTTCAGCGATCCGCTGCCCGTGCGGTCGGCCCAGCCGTCGTCGGTCGCCATCCACTGCGGCGTCCCGGCCGGGAGGTCGTCCATGGGGATCGGCTTCTTCTCACCGGGCGCGAAGCTGTTGCCGTAGAGCTTGAGCGGGCGGTTCTTGTCCGGGTTCGAGATCCCCGGCCTGATCGCCTGCAGCCCGTTGTTCCAGTTGTGCAGCATCGCCGCGATGAGCTGGGCGTGCTTGGCCGCGTTGCCGCCCGCGGCGCTCTCGGGCTGCGTCGGGTGGGTGATCTTGACGTAGGCGGGCGAGTGCGCGCTGCCGTTCGGCGTCGCGGCCCACTTCGTCCACGCCTGGTCGGCGAGCTGACCGAGCGCGACGACGGCCTCGATCGGCTCATGCGCGAAGAGCGCGTCGAGCCACTTGTGGCGGTAGGTCACGATCGGAGTGACGTTGGCCTTGCCCGCCGCCCCACCTTGCCCGAACAGGCAGTACAGGAACGTGTTGATCATCGTGTAGCTGCGATCCATCCCGACCTTGAAGAGGAAGCCCTGGAGCCGATGCCCGGCCTCCCCCACGAGGATGCGGCGCGCGATCGTCTCGTGCTGCGCGGGGTCCTGGCCGATCACCAGCACGCGCGCCGAGCCGTCGAGCCTTCCACGGTGGAACACCGGCCCCCACTCGGAGCGGAAGTCCGAGCCCTTGTAGACGTTGGCGCCGGGGTACGTGGCGACCAGTGAGCGGAAGGGGTCCTCGCCGTAGCCAGGATCGAAGGGTGTGGGCATGGCCCAGTCCTACACCCGCTCGGCCTCGGGGGTCAACCGACCAAGCCACGCGGCGATCGACGGCGCGAGCTCGTGGGCCTCTTCGAGGTCCACGGGAGGATGGGTGGTGGTGATGCCGACGACGTGCATGCCTGCGGCGCGGCCGGCCTGCACGCCGGCCGGGGCGTCCTCGAAGACGACGCAGTCGGCGGCGTCGGCGCCCAGCCTGCGGGCGGCGAGGAGGTAGCCCTCGGGGTCGGGCTTGCCGCGGGTGAGGATCTCGGGCGTGATGAGCAACTCGGGCACCGGCAGCCCGGCGGCGCCCAGCCGCGCGGTGGCCAGCGGCACCGTGCACGAGGTGACCACCGCCATGGGCTCGCCGCTCGCGAAGAGCTCCTGCGCGCCGGGCAGGGCGACGACGCCCTCGGTGTCGTGCGCCTGGCGCAGGTCGATGGCGCGCGACTCGGCCTCGGCGTCGAGGCCGGGCGCGAGAGCGGCGATGACCTCGCCCGAGGGACGGCCGTGCTGGACGCCTTCGATGGCCGCCGCCTCCACGCCGTGCAGCTCGCCCCACCAGCGCCATGCGCGCATGATCGACGCGTGCGAGTCGACGAGGACGCCGTCGAGGTCGGACAGGATCGCGCTCACGCGGCCACGGGGTAGGGCTCGCGGTCGAGGCCGGCGCCGGCCCGCGCGTAGCGCGTCGTCGGTGCCAGCAGCGCGACGGCGCCGGCCAGCACGACGAGCAGCACGAGGGCGCTGGGCAGGCCCGTGATCTCCGCGACGCCGCCGATGGTCGGCGGCCCGACCAGGAAGCCGAGGTAGCCCATGCTCGACACCGCGGCCAGGCCGACGCCGGCGGCCATGCCCGGCACGTGGCCCGAGGCGCGGAAGACGATGGGCACGATGCCGGACATGCCGGCCCCCAGACACGCGAAGCCCACGATCCCGGCCGCCGGATGGGCGATCGCGAGGGCGATGCCGAAGCCCAGCGCGGCCAGCGCCCCACCGGCGCGGACGACGGGCTCCGGACCAAAGCGATCGACCAGGCGATCCCCGAAGAGGCGCCCGAGGGTCATCGTCACGCTGAAGGCGGTGAAGCCGAGGGCGGCGGTGGCCGCGGTGGTGCCGAGCTCGTCGCGCAGGTACACGCCGCTCCAGTCGGCCGAGGCGCCCTCGATGATGAGGCAGGCGAAGGCAAGGCCACCGAGCGCGAGCAACCGCCGCGGCGGGCGCACGAGGATCGGCTCGGAGCGGGCCACGACGTCGGCGTCACCCGCGAGGAAGCGCCGCGACCAGGCCAGCCCGAGCGCCGCCGCGAAGGCGGCGATGAGGGCAAGATGGACCCGCACGTCGAGCCCGGCCGCCGCGGCCAGGGCCCCGAGCGCGCCGCCGACCAGGCCGCCGACCGAGAAGGCGGCGTGGAAGCCGGCGAGGATGGCGCGGCCGTAGCGGCGCTCGACCGTGACCCCGTGGGCGTTCATGGTCACGTCGCACGAGCCCATCGCGGCGCCCATGAAGAGCAGCAGGGCGCAGAGGACGGGCAGGCTGGGCGCCAGCGCGACGAAGCCCGCGCCCAGGCACAGCATCGCGAAGGCGACGCGCGTGGCCCGCCGGCTGCCGATCCGCGCGGCGCGCCCGCCGGCGTAGGGCATGGCGAGGATCGAGCCGATGGCGCCACAGGCAAGGGCGATGCCGAGCTCGCCGTCCGACAGGCCGACGTGATCGCGCACCGCCGGGATGCGCGCGGCCCACGAGCCGAAGACGAGCCCGTTGAGGAAGAAGATCGCGGCCACGGCGCCACGCGCCTGGCGCGGAGTGCCGCTCACGCGCGCACCACTTCCACCCCGAGCTGGCGATAGACCTCCAGCTCGCGCTCCGGGGCGTCGGACACGAGCGTGTCGATCCGGTCGATGCCCGCCACGACGTGAGGCCCGGCGGTGCCGAGCTTGGACGCCGTGGTGAGGCTGACGATCCGCCCCGCGCCCTCGACCATCGCGCGCACGACGAGCGCCTCCTCGCGGTGGCGCAGCGTCACGCCGGCCTGCGGGTGCACCGCGCAGGCCGAGAGCACGCAGACGTCGGGGCGCACGCGACGCAGCGCGTCGACCGCCTCGGGCCCGACGACGGTGCGCGCGGCGGGGTGCAGGCGCCCGCCGACGACGTCGACGGTGAGGCGCGGATGGTCGGCCAGCGCAGCGGCGATGTGCGGGTTGGTGGCGATGACGTTCGCCTCGAGGTCGTCGGGCAGGCGACGCGCGAACTCCAGGGTCGTGGTGCCGCCGCTGATGGAGACGACCTCGCCGGCATGGACCAGCCCGACCGCGGCGCGCGCGACCGCGGCCTTGGCGGCGACCTCGTCGGGCAGGCGATCGACGAACGCGTCGGGTCCCGGCGAGGCGGGCGGGAGCGCGCCGCCGTGGACGCGACGCAGGGCGCCGGCGTCGGCCAGCTCCTGGAGGTCGCGGCGTACGGTGTCGAGCGAGACGCGCAGCCGCAGGGCAAGGTCGCTGGCGCGCACCTTGCCCTCGGTGCCGAGCCACCGCAGGATGAGCTCGCGGCGCTCCTCGCCGAGCAGCTCGCGCCCGGCCTCGATCACGGCGTCGGCAGCCATCCGCGCAGATTAGCGCAGAAAGCCGCAAGAAGCCGCAGAGGCCGCGTCACACCTGGAGCAGAAGCTGTAGAGCCCGCGTCACACCTGGAGCAGAAGCTGTAGAGCCCGCGTCATACCTGGAGCGGCCGCAGCGCGGGATAGAGCTGGCGGAAGCGCTCTCGGTGCTCGCCGTAGACGTCGATCCACTCGGCGCGCGGCTCGATCACGCGCGTGACCCGCACGCAGCGATCGACGGCCGCCCGAGCGTCGTCCCACACGCCGGCCGCCACGCCGCCGAGCAGCGCGGCGCCGTAGGCCGCGCCCTCGTCGACCACGGTGACCTCCAGGGGCATCTCGAGCACCGAGGCGACGATCTCGAGCCACAGCTCCGAGCGCGCGCCGCCGCCCGACACGCGTCCCGCGCCCGGGCGGCGCGGCGGCTTGGACATGGCGGCCACGACGTCCAGGGCGTCGCGCAGCCCGAAGGCCACGCCCTCGAGCACCGCCCGCGTCAGGGCGCCGGCATCGTGGCGAAGGCTCAGGCCGGCGAAGGCCCCGCGCGCCTTCGGGTCGGCGTGCGGCGTGCGCTCGCCGGCCAGGTAGGGCGCGAAGAGGAGGCCCTCGACGCCCGGCTCCCACCGGCTGGCGCCGGCGAGCAGCTCGTCGTAGGTCCCCTCCACCGTGTCGCGCAGCCAGCGCAGAGACCCCGCCGCACTGAGCATCACGCCCATCGCGTGCCAGGCGTCGGGAACCGCGTGGCAGAAGGCGTGCGCCCGCCCCTCGGGGTCGTGCTGGTAGCGGTCGAGCGCGACGAAGACCACGCCGCTGGTGCCGAGCACCACCGAGGCCGGTCCGTCCTCGCTCACCACGCCGACGCCGAGCGCGCCCGCCGCCTGGTCGCCCGCGCCCGCGGCGATGGGCACGCCGCCCTGCGTCGCGCCGGAGACCGACGGCGACTCGAAGAGGGTTGGAAGCCAGGCGGGGTCGATGTCGAGCGCGCGCAGCACCTCGTCGCTCCACTTCCGGCCCGCGACGTCCAGGAACAGCGTCCCCGAGGCGTCCGTCACGTCGCTGGCGTGCTCGCCCGTCAGCTTCAGCCGCACGTAGTCCTTCGGCAGGAGGACCTGCGCGATCCGGGCGTACAGGTCGGGCTCGTGCTCGGCCATCCACAGCAGCTTGGGCGCCGTGAAGCCGGCGAGGGCGCGGTTGCCGGTGAGCTCCACGAGCCGCCTGAGGCCGATGCGCGCCTCGATCTCCTCGCACTGCGGCTGGGTGCGCCCGTCGTTCCACAGGATGGCCGGGCGCAGCGGGCGATCGCCCTCATCCAGCGCGACCAGCCCGTGCATCTGCCCGGAGAGGCCGATGCCCGCCGCCCCGGCGGCGTCGAGCTCGTCGAGGACCTCGGCGCTCGCGCGCCACCAGTCCTCCGGGTCCTGCTCGCTCCAGCCGGGCCGCGGCGTGGAGAGCGGATACGAGCGTTCAGCCACGGCGATGACGGCGCCGTCCTCGTCGATGGCCAGGCCCTTGACCGAGGAGGTCCCGACATCGAGCCCGACCAGCCGCGTCATGCCGGCGTGGGGGCTCCCAGCGCGGCGTAGACGAGCTCGTAGGCGGCGACGGCGTCCTTGCGCTGCTGGGCCTCCCTGAGGGCCGGCCCGTCGATGCGCTGCGCGACCTCGTCGATGAAGTGCCACTGCTCGACCGAGCGGCGCACGGCCGCCACCTGGTCCTCGGTGTAGGGATAGAGGTCGAAGCCCAGGCGCTCGCCGTTATCTCCGTAGCCCGCCCGCCGCAGCTCGATGGCGAGCTCGATGGTCTCCATGAAGGCCGTGGCGCCGACCATGTTGTCGTCGTCGAAGATGCCCCAGCCCGAGTTGGCGTGCTGGTGGCCGAGCAGCCCCTCGGCGGCCAGCAGGGCCGCGTACTCGGGCAGGTGCTCGCCGTTCATGAGCAGGTGCTGCCAGTCCATGTTGACCGACACGTTGGTCACGCCCTCCGCGCGCAGCTTGTGGATGACGTGCAGCGTCATCCCGATGTTGCGCATGAAGATCTTCATCGCCGGCTCGGAGTTCTTGTGCTCGAGGAAGAGCGTGCGCCCGTGGCGCTCCAGCACGCGCGCGACCTGGCCGAGCGCGTCGATGAACCGCGCCCACGACTCCGCATACGGCGTCTGGAACGGGTAGTTGTAGCCCTCGATCCCGGGCCAGATGATGAGGTGCGCGCCGATCTCGCCGGCGAACTCGGCGGCGTCGAGCGTGAGCCCGAGCGCGGCCTCGCGCACGGCGTCGTCGGGCGACGACAGCCCGCCCTTGCCGAAGCGCGGGTCGAGGTGCAGGCCACCGGCCACGGCGTAGATGCCGTGGCCGTCGAGCGCCGCGCGGACCTCGTCGAGATTGTCGCGAGACAGCTCGGCCGGGTAGTGGAACTCGTAGTCGTCCATGAGGTCGCCGAGGCCCTCCACGGCCCGGCGGACCTTCTCGGCCGTCGATTCCCGGCCGTGCTCGGGCTGGTAGCCGACGGGCACGAAGCGGGTGACCATCCCGCCCAGGGCCCAGATGCCAAGCGAGGTCTTCAGCCGATCGGGCATGGAGCACTCCTTTGTGCGGAGGTGTAGAGCGCGTCGATCACGCGCGCCTGGGCGATGGCGTCGTCGCGACCGAAGAGGGGATCCTGCTGGCCGCGCACGGCGGCCTCGAAGTCGGCCAGCTCGAGCGCGTAGGAGTTGGCCGGGCCCGTCTCGACGCGCTCGACGTCACCGTTGCGCCGCACCTCGATCACGGCCTGGCGACCGTGCCATGGGTCGTCGAGGAACAGCGACCCCTCGGTCCCGACGGCCTCGAGCTGGTCGCCGCCGGTGTAGGAGAGCCCGCAGTCGAAGTGGGCGAGCACGTCGCCGGGAAACCGCAGCGTCGCGGCGAGGGCCACGTCGACGCCGCCGTGACCCCCGACGACCTCCTCCGCATAGGCGCGCTCCGGCTCGGCACCGGCCAGTGCGCGGCAGCCGCTGATGCAGTAGCAGCCGACGTCCATGAGTCCGCCGCCCTCGAGGTCGGCCTGCAGGCGGATGTCGTTGGGGTCCGGCGCGTTGAAGGCGAAGGCGGCCCGGATGACGCGCAGCTCGCCGATCTCGCCGGCGGCCAGCAGCTCGCGCGTGCGCGCCAGCTGCGGGTGGTGGCGCCACATGAAGGCCTCGGCCAGGACCCGCCCCTCGCGCTCGGCCACGTCGAAGGCGCGGGCCACGTCGTCGGGATGGCGGCTCATCGGCTTCTCGCACAGCACGTGCTTGCCCGCCTCCAGCGCCCTGATCGACCACTCGACGTGCATCGAGTTCGGCAGCGGGTTGTAGATCGCGTCGACGTCCGGGTCCGCGAGGAGTGCCTCGTAAGAGCCGTGCGCACGCGCCAGGCCCTTCTCTCGGGCGTAGGCCTCGGCGCGCGCCGCGTCGCGCGAGCCGACGGCCACGAACTCCTGGTCGTGGCCGCTCTGGAGCAGCGCGTTGGCGATGTTGGCGGTGGACAAGATGCCCCAGCGGAGGCTCAACCGATTCTCCTTTGTCTGTGGTGAGGCCGGGCGGGCGCTCGCCGAGAGCGGTGGCGCGAGCGCCCGCCGGCCATCAGGCTCTGCCGTGCGACTCGCGGCCCTTTCGCGCCACGGAGTCGACGGTGACCGCGAGCAGCAGCACGCCGGCCGTGATCACGAACTTCGTGCCGGCGCTCAGGCCCAGCAGGCCGAGGCCGTTGTCGATCGATGCGATGACGAGCGCACCGAGGACGGCGGACTTGATGTGACCGCGTCCGCCGAAGAGCGACGTCCCGCCGATGACGGCCGCCGCGATCGAGTAGAGCAGGATCGAGCCGCCGCCCGCGCCCGTGTCGACCGAGCGCAGGCGCGAGGCGAGCACGATCCCGCCGAGCGCCGCCATCATCGAGCAGATCGCGAAGCAGGCGATCTTGATGTTGTCGACATTGATGCCGGCGCGCCGCGCGGCCTCGGCGTTGCCGCCGACCGCGTAGATGTGGCGCCCGAACCGCGTGCGGTTGAGCACGTAGGTCCAGAGGATGTACACGCCCGAGAGCATGAGCAGCACGTACGGGATGCCGCGGTCCTTGTTGCACACGTAGACGACCGCCAGCACCGCGATGGCCAGGCCTACGACGCGCAGCAGGAGGAGCGTGTCGGGCGCGTTGGGCAGGCCGTGGCGGGCGCGCTGCCTGCGTTGCCAGAACAGCGACCCCGCGTACAGGACGATGCCGACGATGGCGACGATCCACGCCGTGGCCGAGGGCAGGAAGTCGTTGGCGAAGCCGACGAAGAAGCTGTTCTGGATGATGACCGTGCCGCGATCGCCGATGAGCAGCAGCACGACGCCGTTCCAGCCCAGCAGGCCGGCGAGCGTCACCACGAAGGACGGGATGCCGACCTTGGTGATGATGAGGCCGTGCATCGTGCCGATCGCCAGGCCGATGAGCAGCGCGATGACGAGGGTCGGCCCGGCGGCGAACACGTGCGAGTTGTCGGGCAGCGTCAGGAGCGCGGTCGCCACGCCGGCCACGGCGCTGACGTAGCCCACCGACAGATCGATCTCCCCCAGCAGGAGCACGAAGACGATCCCCATGCCGATGGTGGTGATCGCCGCCGCCTGCACGATGAGATTGACGAAGTTGCCGGCGGTGAGGAAGTTGTCGTTCCGGCTCTGGAAGACGATGGCGATGATGATCAGGCCGATGACGATCGGCAGCGAGCCGAGCTCGCCGGCCTTGACGCCCGCCCACCAGCGGCGCGCGTAGGCGTCGAGGCTCTCGCCTCCGGTGGCCGCGACGGCGGGCGCGCCCGGGCCGCCCTCGACCGGTGCCGGTGCGGTGGCGCTCATGCGATCACCTCTTCGGCCACGCCGGGCACCTTCGACAGCTTGCCGGCGGTGATCGCCTCGACGACCTGCGTCTGGGTGACCTCGCTGCGCTTGTACTCGGCCACGTTCTGCCCGAGCCGCAGGACGGTGATCGAGTCGGCGACCTCGAAGATGTCGTGCAGGTTGTGGGAGATCAGCACGACGGCGAGGCCCTGCTCGCCGAGGCGCTTGACGAGGTCGAGCACCTGACGCGTCTGGGCCACGCCCAGCGCGGCCGTCGGCTCGTCGAGGATGACCACGCGCGAGTTCCACATGACGGCCTTGGCCACCGCGACGGACTGCCGCTGGCCGCCGGAGAGGCCGGCGACCGTCTGGCGCACCGAGCGGATGGTCGTCACCGACAGCGAGGCGAGCGTGTCGTTGGCGCGCTTCTCCATCGTCAGCTCGTCGAGCGCGCGCAGCGGGCCCGTCAGCTCCTCGCGCCCGAGGAACATGTTCTGCACGACGTCGAGGTTGTCGGCCAGCGCGAGGTCCTGGTAGACGACCTCGATGCCCAGGCGCGCGGCGTCCTTGGGACCGTGGATCGAGACGGCCTCGCCGTCGAAGAGGATGTCACCCGAGTCGATCGAGTAGATGCCGGCGATGCACTTGATGAGCGTGGACTTGCCGGCTCCGTTGTCGCCGACAAGGGCCATCACCTCGCCGGCGGACACGTGGAAGTCCACCTCGTAGAGAGCTTGCACGGCGCCGAAGCTCTTCGATATGCCGCGCAGCTCGAGGATCGGTGTGTCACTCACGCTCTCAAACCCTCCTCCGGGTCCGCATTGGCGTAGGGGCGCCGCCGGAGCGGCGCCCCCGCCATCCTCCTACAAGCCTGCCTCGGTGCACAACGAGGCGTACTTGCCCGTGCACACCTCGCTCTTCTTGAGGAAGCCGTCGTCGAAGAGCACCTTGATGTTGTCCTTGGTGATCGGCTCGGGCTTCAACAGCACCGACGGGACGTCCTTGGCCGTGTCGTTGGTCTTGCCGTTGACCAGGCCGGCCGGGGGCTCCTTGCCCGTGGCGAGCGCGATGGCCAGCTTGGAGGCGGCGTCGGCCTCCTTCTTGACCGCCTTGTAGACGGTCATGCACTGGTCGCCCGAGAGGATGTTCTGGACACCCTGCGGGGTCGCGTCCTGGCCGGTGACCGGGATCTGCTTGAGCTTGCGCGCCTTGAGCGCCGAGATGACCGAGTTGCCCAGGCCGTCGTTGGCCGCGAGCACGCCGTCGATCTTGTTGTTCGTCTTCTGCAGCATCTGCTCGAAGATGGTCAGCGCCTGCTGGTTGTCCCAGTCGGGCACCGACTGATCGGCGACCTTCTTGGCCTTGCCGGAGGCATACAGCGGCTTGAGGACGGAGTCGTAGCCCTGCTTGAAGAGCGTGGCGTTGTTGTCCGTCGGCGAGCCGTTGAGCTCGGCGATGCTCGGCGTCGACACGTTCTCCTTGGTCAGGCAGTCGACCAGGCCCTGGCCCTGGAGCTTGCCGACGGCCACGTTGTCGAAGGACACGTAGTACGCGGCGGAGCCCTTGAGGGTCAGGCGGTCGTAGTCGATCACCTTCACGCCGCGCGACTGGGCGTTGGCCTCGATGGCGGCGCCCGAGCCCGAGTCGAGGTTCACGAGCAGGAGCACCTTCGCGCCGTTCGTGATCAGCTGCTCGGCCTGCTGCTGCTGGGTGGACTTGTCGCCCTGGGCGTTCTCGATCGTCACGGGCACGCCGGCGGCCTTGAAGGCGGCGTCGAGCAGCGGACGGTCGAAGGACTCCCAGCGAATCGACGACTTCGTGTCAGGCAGCAGCACGCCCACCTTCTGGGCCTTGCTGCTGGTGGTGCTGCTGCCGCCGCCTCCTCCGGACGTCGACGAGCCGTTGTTGTCATCCGAGCCGCACGCGGCGACCCCGAACGCCAACACGCAGAGGGCGCTGCCCATGGCGAGCGCCTTGCGAGACATCGGTGAGTGCATCACCGTGCTCCTCCTCCTGTGGGATGGGACATGTCGGGAATGGGAAGGGTCAAGGGGGCTTCGGACTCGTGGCCGGCCAGGGCGAGCGCGCCCAGCAGCTCGGCTCGGTCGCCCAGCGTCCCGGCGACGATGTCGACGCCCTCGACGGCGGCCGGGATGGCGAAGCGCTTGACGGCTTCGCGCATCGGCCCGAGGAGGACGTCGCCG
>DASVFT010000133.1:0-39684 GCA_036379935.1 Solirubrobacteraceae bacterium
AGCCGCGGGTGTTCGAGGCGCTGCTGTGGCTGATCGAGCGTCTCGGGCGCGACGCGCCGCTGATGCTGTGGCTCGAGGACATCCACTGGGCCGACCGCTCGACCCGCGCCTTCCTGACCTTCCTCGCCCGCAGCCTGTGGACCGAGCGCGTGCTGGTGATCGCCACGTACCGCTCCGACGAGCTGCACCGCCGCCACCCGCTGCGCCCGCTGCTGGCCGAGCTCGAGCGCGGGACCAACGCGCGCCGCATCGAGCTCGCGCCGCTGACGCCGGCCGAGCTGGCCGAGCAGCTGACCGACATCCTCGGCGCCGCACCCGACGACGACCTCGTCGCTCGCCTGCACCGGCGCAGCGAGGGCAACCCGCTGTTCACCGAGGAGCTGCTGGCCGCCGGCCTCGACGGGCGCGGCGAGCTGCCGCCGACGCTGCGCGACGCGCTCATGGTGCGGATCGAGGCCCTGTCGGCGCCCGCGCAGGAGATCCTCAGGCTCCTCGGCCCGGCGCGCCGGCTCGACCACGCCACGCTGGCCGAGGCCTCGGGCCTCGAGCCGGGCGTGCTGCGCGAGGCGCTGCGCGAGGCCGTCGCCGGCCACATCGTCGTGGTGGCCGACGACGGCCAGTACGCGTTCCGCCACGCGCTGCTGCGCGAGGTCGTGCACGACGACCTGCTCCCGGGCGAGGCGGCCGAGCTGCATCTGCGGCTGGCGCGCGTGCTCGAGGGCCGGTCGCAGACCAACGGCACCGACGCGCAGCTCGCCGCCGAGGTCGCCCACCACTACCTCGCGGCCGGCGACCAGCCGGCGGCGCTCACGGCCGCGTCACGTGCGGCCGAGGCGGCGGACGTCGTCCACGCCCACGGAGAGGCGGCGCGGCTCTACGAGCGCGTTCTGCAGCTCTGGCCGCGCGTGGCCGAGCCCGAGGCGCTGGCCGGGACCGACCACGCCACGATCCTGGCGCGCGCGTCGCAGGCCCACGACCTCGACGGCGACCGCGTCCGGGGCGAGGACCTGCTGGAGGCGGCGCTCGACGAGCTGGCCGACGACACCGACCCGCACCGCAGGGCCGAGCTGCTCGAGCGCCTGGCCTGGCTGCGCTGGAGCCTGGGCGCGGCCGAGCCGGGGCTGAGCACGCTCGAGCGCGGGCTGGCCCTGCTGCCGGCCGACGACACCAGCTGCGAGCGCGCGAGGCTGCTGGGGCTGCGGGCCAAGATGCTCATGCTGCGCGGGCAGCACCGCAAGGCCATCGAGGCCGCACGCGCCGCGCTGCCGGCGGCGATCGCCGCCGACGAGCCCTCCGGGCACAGTCGCGCGCTGAACGTCCTCGGCACGTCGCTCATGGCCCTCGGCGAGGTCGACGAGGGCGCCGGCCACCTGCGCGAGGCGATCTCCCTGGCGGCCGCTCACGACTGCCTGCCGGAGCTCGTCTCGGCCTACACGAACCTCGCCGACCTGCTGCACCAGGCCGGCCGGTCAGCCGAGGCGCGAGCGGTGGCCCACGAGGGCAACGAGCGCTCCGACATCATCGGGGTCGGCCGCCAGAGCGCCTGGATCGAGCTCATCGAGGCCGAGATCGCCCTGGACACCGGGGACTGGCTCTTCGCCGAGCGCCACATGCCCGAGCACGGGCCGGTGGCGGGCACGACGTTCGTGAACTTCGCCCTGCGCCGCGCCGAGCTGGCGCTCGGCCGCGGCGACGCCACGCGGGCGCGCACGCTGCTCGACGAGGTCGAGCCGTTCTCGGCCGAGCTCGACGAGCCACAGTTCCTCGGCGTGCTCGGCGCGTTGCGGGCCGAGCTCGAGCGCCGTGCGGGCGACCTCGACGCCGCGCGGGCCGCGATCGGCCGCGCGCTGGACCGCCTCGAGACGTGCACCGACGACGTCGTGCGGCTGGCCCGGGTGGCCGCCGTCGGCGTCGTCGTCGAGGCCGACGTGGCCCAGCGCGCCCGCGACGTGGGCGACCAAGAGGCCGAGCGCCGCGCGCTGCTGGAGGCCGACTTCCATCTCGGCCGCGTGGGCGCGGCCGCCGAGGACGGCGGCCCGGTCGAGCAGGCCTGGATGCGCAGTGCCGAGGCCGAGCGCCTGCGCGCCGACGGCCGTCCCGATCCTGCCGTCCACGAGGCCGCCGCCGACGTCTGGCAGGCCGTCTCGCGCCCCTACCCGGAGGCGCTCATGCGCTGGCGGGCCGGCGAGGGCCACATCGCGGCCGGCCAGCGCGAGAGCGCCACCGAGGCCCTGGGCCGGGCGCATGCGATCGCCGCCAGCCTCGGCGCGGGTTGGCTGCGCGCTGAGATCGAAGGCCTGGCCGCGCGGGCGCGCCTCACGCTGGGCGATGGCCAGCCGGCCGAGGCCGAGCCGGCCGCGGCGGCCGCCGAGGACCCGTTCGGCCTCACCCCGCGCGAGCGCCAGGTCCTCGCCCTCGTCGCCGAGGGGCGCACGAACCGCGAGATCGGCGAGGTGCTGTTCATGGCCGAGAAGACGGCCAGCGTCCACGTGTCGCGGATCCTCTCCAAGCTCGACGTGCGCAGCCGCACCGAGGCGGCCGCGGTGGCGCACCGCCTCGGGCTCGACGCCCCGCTGCCTGCCCCGCCGCCGCTCTCGTAGCATCTGCGCCGTGGAGCGCATCGGCTTCGTCGGGCTGGGGATCATGGGATCGCGGATGGCGGCCAACCTGCGCCGCGCGGGCTACGAGCTCACGGTCTACAACCGCACGCGCGAGCGCGCCGAGGCGTGGGCCGCCGAGCACGGCGGGACGGTCGCCTCGACGCCCGCCGAGGTCGGTGCGGCCAGCGACATCGTGATCACGATGGTGGTCGACGGCGCCCAGGTGCGGGAGGTCCTGCTGGGCGAGCACGGCGTGGCCGAGGGCGCGGCGGAGGGGACGCTGTGCGTCGACATGTCGACCATCGCCCCCGGCGAGAGCCGTGCCATCGCGCAGGCGCTGGCGCAGCGCGGCATCGCCTTCGTCGACGCGCCCGTGACCGGCTCGAGCCCGAAGGCCGAGGACGGCACGCTCACGATCATGGCCGGCGGCGCGACGAAGGACTTCGAGCGCGCCCGCCCGCTCTTCGACGTCATGGGCGAGGTCATCGTCCACGTCGGCGAGGAGGTCGGCCAGGGCCAGATGGTCAAGCTCATCAACAACGCTGTGGCCGCCGCCAATGCGCACACGCTGGCACAGGCGCTCGTCGTGGGACGCGCCACGAACGTCGACCTCGACGCGCTGACGCAGGTGATGGCCGCGGGCAGCGGCGGCTCGGCCATGCTCGCGCTCAAGGCCGGGCCCATGCGCGCGCACGACTACTCGACCCTGTTCAAGCTCGAGCACATGCTCAAGGACGTGCGCCTGTGCCTCGAGGAGGGCCAGGCCGCCGGCGTGCCCTTCCTGGCGGCGGCCGAGGTACGCGAGGTGCTCACGGCCGGCATGGGCCGCGGTTTCGGCGACGACGACTTCGCGGCCATCGTCGAGGTGGTGGAGGGACTCGCGGGCGTTCGCCTTTAGGCGCGCTCATACGACCGTCCGTCGAAGTCTGCACGCCGCTTGCAGCTTTTGAGCGCAAACGTGCGCAATTGCGCCACCGCGGCACAGGGAGTCCCGACAGCGCGTAGAAAGGGAGGCGGATGCCTCCCGCTCGCGACACGGATGGCCAGCGGCGCGCTCATCTGACGCTCCTCGGGGGGACGGGGCCGTCGGCGAAGCGCGGCCGCCAGACACACGTCTTCGACCCTCACGAGCGCGTCGTCCGTTCGCGCCTGGCCGCGGTCACCGACCGCTGCTGGCAATGCCGGACGAAGGTCCGCGGCGTGGTCGGCGTCCTGGTCGATCCCGCTCGCACGCTCGACAGGACCGGCTTCCTGCGCTTCGACGAGGTCGCCGAGCTGCTCGTCGAGCGCGTCGATCCGCGCACGCTGGCGGCTCGGCGGATCGGCGAGCTGCGCCATCGCGACAGCCCCGGCGTGGCCGGCGGGTACGTCGCCAATGGGTGCATCGAGTGCGACGCGCTCATCGGGCGCTTCCAGCTCGAGGATCTGCTCCACGAGCACCTCCAGGCCGGCGGCACCTACGCCCAGCTCGACATCGGCATTCCCGTCGATCTTCCGGCCATCGCGCTCGCGCGCCGGCTGAGCGCCCTGGGCTAGGCGCGTCTTCGGCTCGCGCGCCGCTCAGGCCCCTTTCGCGCCGCTCAGGCCCCTTTACCAGGCGCGCCGGGCGAGCGCTTGCGCGCCAAGTATTCTGGCCGGGAACTGCTCGTTTCCAGGGATATTTGGGATTCTCGCCCGTTTTTGCGACAATACGGCAATCCCGGTGCACGGACAGCACGTGCTGTCTTTCGCCCGGGATGAAACACGTAAGTCCCCCTTTCTTTTCCTCTTCCTTTATGCCAATTGCTTTCAAGGAATGGGCGGTCACCGTCCGTGCGCTCGCCGAGGGCGAGCAGCTCGTCACCCTGCGCAAGGGAGGCGTCCGCGAAGAGCGCAAGCACTTCGAGGTCGAGCACGACCGCTTCTTCCTCTACCCCACGTTCGAGCACCAGCGCAACGACGTCATCCGCGCCTCGCACCAGCCCGAGCTGCGCCGCGCCCTCGAGGAGGGCGTGTGGCCCGACGCCGAGCCCCCCGCCCACGCGCTGACGCGCGACGGCGGGATCCCGCAGCCCGACCGCGTCCGCATCCGCGCCTGGGCCGAGGTCGCCGCGCACTGGACGATCACCGACCCGCGCACGGTCGACGCGCTGTCGCCCTACTACGTGTGGACCTCGGACTACTGCGAGAAGCGCCTCCAGTGGAAGCGGCGCCATCCGCTGCACGTCCTGCTGCTGCGCACCTACCGCATCCCGCGGCCGGTGACGGTCAAGGTCCGCGACGACTTCCACGGGTGTCGCTCGTGGCTGGAGATCACGCGCGACCTGCCCTTCGAGGGCACACCGGTCCTCTCCGACGACGAGTTCGATCGCGCGTCGGAGGAGATCGAGGCGATCGTCCACGGCGCCGTCGTCGATCGCGTTCCCGCGCTGGCCTAGGGTCAGCCCCGCCGCTAATCCGCCTCGCGCGGGTCCATCGGCCCGCTGTCCACGGGGCGCTCGGTGGCGGCCACGTGGTGGATGGCGAGCTCGCTGGGCCGTGCGAGCAATCCGAAGAGGCCCTGCTGGTACGCCTCGTGGGCCGGACCGCGGTAGTGGGCCTCCAGCGCGGCCGCGTCCTCCCACTGGTGGACGACCAGGAACTCGTCGGCACCGTCGACCGTCTCGGCGAAGTCGAAGGACCGGCAGCCGGGCTCGAGGCGCGCCGCGGCGGCCGTGCGCCGCATGAGCCCAAGGAGCTGTTCGCGCGCCGCGGCGATCCCGTGGACCCGTCCGATGGCGATCACCGTCATCGCGTGGCAGTCAAGCAGCTACGACGGTGGACGCGCCAGGCCCGGACGTTGTCGCCGACGCCGAGCGGCCTAACCGCACGAGCGATGCGGTACGACGAGTTCGTCGAGGTCGTCGCGCGCGAGGCCGGCGTCGACCGCGAGCAGGCCGAGCGCGCCGTGCGCGCCACGCTGCAGACGCTCGCCGAGCGGATCGCACAGGGCGAGGCGCGCGACCTGGCCTCGCGCCTGCCGCCCGAGCTCGCGCCGTGGGTGGCGACGACCACGCCGGCCGAGCGCTTCGACGTCGACGAGTTCATGCGCCGGGTCGCCGAGCGCTTCGACGTCGACGAGTTCATGCGCCGGGTCGCCGAGCGCGCGAAGACGGACGTCCCGGCGGCCGAGCGCCTGGCGCGCGTCGTCTTCGACGCGCTGGCTCGCGCGATCGGTCCGGACGAGCTCGCCGACGTGGCGGCCGAGCTGTCGAAGGACTACGCCTTCCTCCTGCCCCGCGGTCCCTACATCGAGGTCCTCCCCGCCGACGCCTTCGCCCAGCGCGTGGCCGAGCGCGCGGGCCTCGACGAGGACGGGGCGCGCCGAGCGATCGAGGCCGTGCTCCAGACGCTGGCCGAGCGGATCGCCGGCGGCGAGGTCGACGACCTGAGGATGCGGCTCCCCATCGAGCTCCACGAGCCGCTGATGCGCGGCCGCGAGCAGAGCGCCGGGCGGGCGACGCGCATGGCCGTCGAGGACTTCCTCGCGCGCGTGGCGGCGCGCGAGCAGGTCGGGCTGGCCGAGGCGCGCAACCACACCGCCGCGGTCCTCAGCACGTTGCGCGAGGCCGTGGGCGACGAGGAGTTCCTCGACGTCACCTCGCAGCTGCCGACCGAGTACGACGTCGTCCTGGCGCGCTAGGTCAGTAGCTCGGTCCCGAGCCAGGCGATCAGGCCCACGAGGGCCACGGCCGCGACCAGGCTGAGCAGCAGGCGCCCCGGGCTCTCGACGGCCGGCCCGGACTCTGGCTCGAAGAGCTCCGCCTGGAGCAGGACCTCGCGCGCGGCGAGCTCGGCCGAGGCCGGCACGAGGACGTCGCGCGGCCCGGCCGCGAGCATGTCGGGCACGTCGAACCCGCGACTGCGGCGTAGCATCGAGGGGATGCCCTCCTCGAGCAGGAGGCCCTGCACCAGCTCGGCCTCGGCCTGATGGCGCGCGCCGGCCACGCGCACCAGCTCGCCCTCGGTGAACTGCGGCTTGATCTTGCGCGCCCGCTCGCCGGCGTCAGTCACCGACCTGCACCTCGACCTCCGCGACCACGCCGTCCTCGATCCGGTACGAGCGCACGACCGGCTCGGCGCCGTCGCGCGAGACGCCGACGATGAGCCACTCCACGCCCGGCCACCCCCGCGCGAAGTTGATGTCGGTCTGCGAGGGATAGGGGTCCGAGCGCGTGTGCGAGTGGTAGATCGCGCCCATCTCGCCTCCCTCGGCCTCGATGGCCTCGATCACGCGGTGCACCTCCAGGCCGTCGACCTCGAAGCGCAGCGGGCTTGCGGCCACGTTGGCGGCCTCGTGAACCGCCACCGCGCGCCCGTCGCGTACCGCGACCATGCCGCAGCATTCGTTCGGGAAGTCCCGGCGCGCGTGGGCGACGACGCGCTCGAGGAGCGCCCGATCGATGCGCACTACTCCGTCTTCAGGACAGGGCGCTCTTCGTCTTCGTCGCGGTCGTTCTCGCCGTTCAGCGATTCCTTGAACTCCCGCATGCCCTTCCCGATCGAGCGCCCGACCTCGGGCAGCTTCTTCGGGCCGAGCACGATCAGCGCGATGGCCAGGATGACGATGAGCTCGAGCGGGCCGACGTTGGGCATGTGCTCAGCCTAGCGCGCCGGCCAGGTGGGCGGTGCCGGTGCTACCACCAGACCGTCGAGTCGAGGTTCTCGATGTCCTCGATCGGACGGTTGTAGATCCCGCTCGACAGGTACTTCCACCCGTCGTCGCAGACGATGAAGACCACGTTGCCCTCGTCCATCTCGTTGGCGATGCGCACCGCGATCGAGGCGATGGCGCCACTCGAGACGCCGGCGAAGAGGCCCTCCTCGTCGAGCAGGCGGCGCGTCCACACCACGGCATCGTGGTTGGTCACGAAGATCTTGCGGTCCAGCACCGAGAGGTCGATGATCGGCGGGATGAAGCCGTCGTCCAGGGAGCGCAGGCCCTGGACGGGCTCGCCCTGCATCGGCTCGGCGGCGACGATCTTCACCCGGTCGCCCAGCTCCTCCTTGAAGCGCCCGCCGTTGCCCATGAGCGTCCCGCCGGTGCCCAGGCCGGCGACGAAGGCGTCGATCTCGCCGTCGAGCTCGTCGAGGATCTCCTGCGCCGTGCCGTGATAGTGCGCCGCGGGGTTGGCCGGGTTGCCGTACTGATATGGCATGTAGTAGCCGGCGTCGGACTCGGCCATCTCCAGCGCCAGGGCCACCGCGCCGTTGGAGCCCTTGTCCCCGGGCGAGGTGACGATCTGCGCGCCGTACATCTCGAGCAGCTGGGTGCGCTCGGGCGTGACGTTGTCGGGCATCACGACCTTGAGCGGATAGCCCTTGCGCGAGCAGATCATGGCCAGCGAGATGCCCGTGTTGCCCGAGGTGGGCTCGAGGATCGTCATCCCGGGGCCGATCGCGCCCTTCTCCTCGGCGTCCTCGATCAGTGCGCGGGCGACGCGGTCCTTGACCGAGCCGGTCGGGTTCTGCGACTCGAGCTTGGCCCAGATGCGCACGCCGGGCTTCGGCGACAGGCGTCGCAGCTCGACGAGGGGGGTGTTGCCGATGGCCTGGACGAGGTCGCCGTAGCGACCCCCGCAGGGCTTGTTCTGAAGGGGAGGGAGAGCCACTTCAGAAAGTGTAGCTACAGGGTGGCCTCAGGCCGTCACGTCGCGCGCGAACGCCTCGAAGGCGTCCACGTAGAGCTGCACGTCGGCCTCGCTGTGCGCCACGCTCAGCGTCCACTGCTCGTCGACGCCGGGCGTCATGAAGATGCCGTGGTTCATGTGGTAGAGCCACGAGAGCGTGGAGAGCTCCTCGTCGACCTTGGTCGCGTAGTCGCGGTACTCGTAGAGCGGCTCGGGGCTGAAGACGACGCAGCCCTTGGCGCCCAGGCCGACGGTGTGGCAGGGCAGGCCGTAGCGCTCGATGACGCCGTCGAGCCCCGCGCCCAGGCGCGCGTCGCGCTCCTCGATGCCGGCGTAGGCCTCGTCGGTGAGGACCTCTGTCAGCGTCGCGTGGGCGGCCGCCATCGACAGCGGGTTGCCGTTGAAGGTCCCCACCTGACGCACCTGGCCGGTGGTGATGAGGTCGGCCAGCGTCTCGGTCATGCCGACGGCGCCGCTGGGGTAGCCGCCGGCCACGGCCTTGGCCAGGCACACGACGTCGGGCTGGACGCCGAAGCGCTCCACGGCGCCGCCGGCGGCGATCGTGAAGCCCGTCTTGACCTCGTCGAAGACGAGCACGACCCCGTGGCGCGCGGTCAGCTCGCGCAGGCGCTCGAGGTAGCCCGGCCGCGGCGCCACCACCGTGATGTTCATCATCGCCGGCTCGAGGATGAGCGCCGCGACGCGCTCGCCGATGTCGTCCAGCACGCGCGCGAGGACGTCGGCGTCGTTGAAGGGGATGGCGAGCGTGAGCTCGCTCACCGCCCGGGGATGGCCGGCGCCGAACGGCACGCTGGCCGGGACGCCGCGCTCGCCGAGCTGGTCCAGCGGCGGTCGCACGCTGACCATCACCGCGTCGTGGTGGCCGTGGTAAGAGCCCTCGATCTTGAGCACGACGTCGCGGCCGGTGGCGGCGCGCGCGAGGTGGATGGCGTCCATCGTCGACTCGGTGCCCGAGTTGGTGAACCGCCACTGGGGCAGGCCGAAGCGCCGCACGAGCTCCTCGGCGACGGCGATGGAGCCCTCGGTGGGCGCCGCGAAGTGCGACCCGAGCGCGGCCCGTTCGCTCACGGCGCGCACGATGGCCGGATGGGCGTGCCCGACGCACATCACTCCGAAGCCGTTGTGGAAGTCGACGTACTCGTTGCCGTCGACGTCGAAGACCCGCGCACCCTCGCCGTGCGTCAGGTAGATCGGCCGCGGATCGGCGGCCTGGAACGAGCTCGGCACGCCGCGCGGCATGACCGCCAGCGCGCGCTCGTAGTAGGCCTGCGAGCCCTGCGTGTGGGCCAGCAGCTTCCCGCGCTCGCGCTCGATGAGGTCGCGCACGCGCGCGCGGTCGATCGTCTCGGGCACAGTCGCCATGGCCTGAGCGTAGGGCCTGGCCAGGTCGGCGTGGGACGGGTTAACCCGACTTGCGGTCAGGTCAGCGCCGCGAAGCGCCCGCCAGCCGCTACCCGCCGGCCATGGCGGGGAGGATGACGAGCGTGTCGCTCTCCCCCACCGGTGTGTCCAGGCCGCCGAGCACGCGGACGTCCTCGTCGTTGAGATAGACGTTCACGTAGCGATTGAGGTCGCCGTCGCC
This sequence comes from Solirubrobacteraceae bacterium, assembly GCA_036379935.1. Taxonomy (GTDB): domain Bacteria; phylum Actinomycetota; class Thermoleophilia; order Solirubrobacterales; family Solirubrobacteraceae; genus JAOPZW01. The sequence goes on from DASVFT010000133.1 coordinate 9,852, forward strand.
GCCGAAGATCTGGTCCTCCGTGCCGGGGTGGGCGTCGACGAGGGAGCGCAGGACCTCGCCGACGTTGTCACCGTCGGCCGAGACCTCGCGCTCGCCGTCGACCGACGGGCGCAGGACGGGGGGGATGCGGATCGTCGCCATGGGGCGCAGCAGGCTAGCCGGCCGCGGCGCAGAACGCCTCGTAGTCGGGGAAGACCCCCATCTCCTCGTCGGAGATGGTGCCGGGGTCGCGCGAGCAGATCGGGCACTCGGGGTCGCGGCGGACCTTGAGCTCGGTGGTGGTGGCGGCCAGCGCGTCGTACATGAGCAGGCGCCCGATGAGCGGCTCGCCGGCGCCGATGACGAGCTTGACCACCTCGGTGGCCTGGAGGAGGCCCATGGTCCCCGGCAGCACGCCGAGGACGCCGTTGGCCCCGCACGACGGCGCGAGCTCGGCCGGCGGTGGCTGGCGGAACAGGCAGCGGTAGCACGGGCCTTCGTACGGCGCGAAGACGCTGAGCTGGCCCTCGAAGCCGAGGATCGCGGCGCTGACCACCGGGATGCGCAGGCGCACCGAGGCGTCGTTGAGCAGGTAGCGCGTGGGGAAGTTGTCGACGCCGTCGACGACCACGTCGTAGCCCGCGATGATGTCCATGATGTTCGAGGCGTCCAGGCGCGTCTGGTACTTGACGACCTCGACCTCGGGGTTGAGCGCCTTGATCTGCTGCTCGGCCGAGTCGACCTTGGGCACGCCCACGCGGTCGGTGGTGTGGATGACCTGGCGCTGGAGGTTGGAGACGTCGACGACGTCGTCGTCGACGATGCCCAGCGTCCCCACGCCCGCGGCCGCGAGGTAGAGCGCGGTCGGCGAGCCCAGCCCGCCGGCCCCCAGCAGCAGGACCTTGGCCTCGAGCAGCTTCTGCTGGCCCTCGACGCCGACCTCGGGAAGGAGGAAGTGGCGCGAGTAGCGCTCGCGCTGCTCAGGCGTGAAGCCCTTGGGGACCTCGACCGGATAGCCGCGGTCCTTCCACAGCGTGATGCCGCCGGTCATCGACTCGACGTGGTCGTAGCCGAGCTCCTGAAGCGTGTTGGCGGCCAGCGCGCTGCGGTTGCCCGATGCGCAGTACAGGATCACGCGCTGCGAGCGGTCGGGCACTGCGGCGTCGATGCGCGACTCGAGGTAGCCGCGCGGCACGTGCTTGGCGCCCGGCAGGTGGCCGGTGTCCCACTCCTCGGTCTCGCGGACGTCGACGAGGGCGACGCCCTCGGCGGCGAGCTCGCGGACGTCGGACGGGTCGACCTCGTCGATCCGCTCCTTGACGCGGCGGACGTACTCGGCGCCGGACATCCTCTCGGACACGCTCACGGTCGATTCACCTGGAACTCGGTCGGGATTCACTTCAAAAAGTATAGCGCCGGCCGAGCCCGTGGCGCGGGGTCCGCACGAACGTGTGGCGGGGTCCGCACGAACGTGTGGCGCGGGGTCCGCACGAACGTGTGGCGCGGGGGCGCACGAACGTGTGGCGGGGTGCCCCACGAATGACAAAGGCGCCGCCGGACTCGTGTCCGCCAGCGCCTCCGTCGCCTCTGCGTCTTGGGGGCTGTCGCCTAGGAGGAAACCTGTGTCCAGGTCGATCTGCTCTCGTTATCGGCGCGGCGCCCCTCGGCCGATATCGGGTGAGCACCCCATTCCCCATGAAGCGCCCCGCCCTTCTCACCCAGGTCCTGACCGTCAACGCGCTGCTCATCACGGCGACGGTGTTCGCTGCCTCGGTGGCCACCAGCTTCCATTCCGAGCCGCTCATCGAGCGCAAGCGCTTCCTCGTCCTCGTCGCCGCGCTCATGGCCATGGTCCTCATCAACGGCTGGCTGCTGCGACGCCGCTTCGCTCCCCTCGAGGAGCTCATCGCGGCCATGGAGCGCGTCGACTTCGGCGGACGCGACTCGCGCGCCGGCATCCCGACGGCGAACGTCCAGGAGGTCATCCGCCTGCATCAGGCGTTCGACCGCATGCTCGAGCGCGTCGAGGCCGAGCGCGCGCGCACCGCGACGGCCGTGCTCCAGGCCCAGGAAGGCGAGCGTGCCCGCCTGGCGCGCGACCTGCACGACGAGGCCAACCAAGCACTGACCGGCGTGCTGCTGCGTCTCGAGGCCACCGCCCAGGACGCGCCCGAGGCCCTGCGCGAGGAGCTGCGCGAGACGCAGGCCGTCGCCACGCGCGCGATGGGCGAGCTCGTGCGGCTGGCGCGCGAGCTGCGGCCCAGTGCCCTGGACGACCTCGGCCTCGGCGCCGCCCTGCGCACGCAGGTGGCCGAGTTCGGACGGCGCGCCGGCGTGAGCGCGAACCTGGCCCTGCCTCCGGCCGGCGTCGAGGACCTGCCGCCGGAGGAGCAGCTCGTCGTCTACCGCGTCGTCCAGGAGGGCCTGTCGAACGTCGCACGGCACGCCGGCGCACACAGCGTGAGCGTCGTGGTCGAGCGCCCCTCGGGAGGCACCGTCGTGCGCGTGACCGACGACGGCGAGGGCTTTCGCAGCGGCGCGCGCGTTCCGGGGCTGGGGCTGGCGGGCATGCGCGAGCGCGCGGTGCTGGCCGGCGGGAGCCTCGAGGTGGACTCGGCACCCGGCGCGGGCACGACCATCGAGCTGCGGCTGGGAGCGGCGGCATGAGGCTGCTCATCGCCGACGACCACGGCGTCGTGCGTGGGGGCCTGCGGCTCCTGCTCGACCGCCAGCCTGACATGGAGGTCGTGGCCGAGGCGGCCGACGGCGCCGACGCCCTGGTCCAGGCGCTCGCTCACCGTCCCGACCTCGCGATCCTCGACGTGGCCATGCCGCGACTCACCGGCCTGCAGGCCACGCGCGAGATCCGCTCGCTGGCCCCCGACGTCGGGGTGCTCATCCTCTCCATGCACGACGACGAGCGCTACCTGTTCGAGGCGCTGAAGGCCGGCGCCTCGGGCTACGTGCTCAAGCACGAGGCCGACCACGACCTGGTCGACGCCGTGCGCGCGGTGCACCGCGGCGAGTCGTTCCTCACGAACGCCGCCGAGCACGCGCTCGTGCGCGAGTGGATGGCCGACGACAGCACCGGCCCGCGCGAGCCGCTGAGTCCGCGCGAGCAGGAGGTGCTCAAGCTCATCGCCGAGGCCCACACGAACCGCGAGATCTCAGAGATCCTCCACCTGGCCGAGAAGACGGTGGAATCGCACCGCGCCAACATCCTGCGCAAGCTCGGGATGCGCGACCGGGTCGAGCTGGTCCGGTACGCGATCAGGCGCGGCCTGATCGAGCCGTAGGACGGCCGTCGGGGCGCCATCCGAGGCGCCCCGACGACGAGCACGCGGCTAGTAACCGCCGCCCGCCCCGCCCCCTCCTCCGCCTCCGGAGTACGCGATGAGGAGCGCCACCACGACAGCGACGGCGATGACTATGGCGAGAGAGACGAGAAGCCGACGATGCTGACCGAGGTTCTGCATGGATCACCTCCTGTCTGAATCGGGCCTTCTTCTCTCTAGACGCCCCTGGCCGCAGAACCTTCCGAGCCTCGAGGTGAAAGCGCCTACGCTCCAGGGCCATGCCCGCGCGTGTGCGACTGGCGCTCATCGTCTTCGCCTCCCTGGTCATCCTGGGCGCCGCCGGCGTGCTGGTCTTCGCCCGGCCCCAACGCGCCACCGTGGTCGGCGCCAGCGGCTTCGCCGGGTCGCTGAGCCCGCCCGACATCCGGGTTCGCGACTTCACGCTGCGCGACCAGGACGGTCACCGCGTCTCGCTGCGCCGGTACCGCGGTCAGGTGGTGGTCTTGACCTTCCTGTACTCGACATGCCAGGACACCTGCCCCCTCACCGCCACGACGATCCGGGGCGCGCTGGACCAGCTCGGGCACGACGTCCCCACGTTGGCCGTGAGCGTCGACCCCGCCCACGACACGCCCGACAGCGCCGAGGCGTTCCTGGTCAAGCGTGGCCTCAGCGCCGGGCGCATGCGCTTCCTGCTCGGGACCCGTGCGCAGCTCGCGCCGATCTGGCACGCCTACGGCATCCGACCCCAGGGCAAGGGCTTCAGCCACACCGCCACCGTGCTCGTGCTCGACCGCAGCGGGCGCCAGCGCGTGAGCTTCCCGATCGACCAGCTCACCGACCGCGACCTGGCGCACGACATCCGGCGCCTGGAGGCCGAGCGGGACTCGTCGTCCTAGACGGGCTCGTCGTCCTCGGCGTCGCCGTCGCGCCCGCGCTCGCGGCGCTCCTGGAACCACAGGACGACGACCACGAGGACCACGGGGACGAGGTAGAACAGCGACTGGTACCAGTGGCCGAGGTGGGCGAGCGGAAGCTGGGTCATTGCGCGGCGGCCGAGAGCAGCCACAGGCCGAGGCTCGTGAAGCCGACCATGACGGCCAGCATCCAGTATTGCGAGCGCGTCGCGTCGCGCACGCGTCGATACAGCACGAGCGCGCGGTCGTGGGCAAGCGTGAGCCCCGCGGCGTGACCGAGGACGAGGGCGAAGACCTGCACGTACCAGACCGCGTTGGCGCCCAGCAGGGTGTAGTCGATCGACGTCGTGGCCGTGCCGAAGAGATCGGAGCCTTTGCCGAGCGGATCGGAGACCAGGAAGGCCATGGCCTGCCCCTGGTACATGAGCAGCGAGAAGTAGTGGGCCACCACGTAGGCCAGCGCGATGGGGATCAGCGAGTGCACGAAGCGCCGGCCCAGCTCGGTGGTGTCGTGCGGGCCGCCGATCGAGTGCATCCCCGTCACACCGAGGCGGTAGACGCCGGCCACGAGGGCGACCATGCCCAGCAGCCCGAGCGTGAACGCCAGCTCCAGCGCGACCTCGGCGCCGAAGCCGAGCTCGAGGAAGCGCCGCTGGAGGTGCGGGGCGATGCCCCCCGTGCCGGTCCACAGCTGCCCCTGCGACAGCCCGTCGAAGCTGACCGTGCCGATCATCACGCACAGCAGCGCTACGGTCCCGGGCACCGGGTCCAGGCGCGGGGCGCCGGCCAGCGGCGGGCGCACGAACAGGGTGCGCTCGCGCCAATGCAGCGGCGAGAGCAGCGAGAACAGCCGGAAGTAGACGCTGAAGGCGTCGGCGTTGCGCGTCCACGGCTCGATCCCGTAGAGGCTCATGCCCACCAGCTGCACGGCCGCGTAGAGCAGGGCCATGACGGCCAGGCGGCTGGGGTCGTCGCGGTTGACGTAGACCAGCTCGACCCAGGCGAAGAGCAGGATGCCGAAGGCCGCGGGCCAGCGGCCCAGCCATGCCGGGTAGGCGAGTGGCGCGGGCGCCTCCGCGCCGCGGCCGGCGCGGGCGAAGAGCCAGGCCGCGCCGCGCGCCACGGCGCGCCAGGGGTTGAAGGCGCCGAAGACGTTGCCGAGCAGCAGCGTGGCGAACGGGATCGCCACCCAGAAGACGACATAGACCATCGTCGGCATGAGGTTCGCGCTCGCGCTGTCGGTGCCGGCGAACCCCGCCCACACCGAGATGGCGAAGATCGCGATGCCCGCGGCGCCGCACAGCGCCTCGACCACGGGTGGCACCGCCAGCACGCGATGCTCGCTCGCGCGCTCCAGGCGCGGCCGCGGCCACAGCGTGGCCAGCGCGACGAAGGAGACGACGAGGACCACGGCGGCGGCCCACGCGAACAGCCAGCGCGGGATCGGCAGGTCCTGCTTGCCGACGAGGCCGTGGGCGAGCGCGCTCGCCGGGAGCGCGAGCGCGGCGCCGAGCGCCAGCGCCGCGATGGCGAGGAGCCGGCGCCTCACGGAACGACGTCGAGCTCGGCGATCTGCTCCTCGTGTCCCTCGAGCTCGACGACGAAGCGACCGTCGATCGAGCCCTTGAAGCCGAAGGTCACGCTCGCACCCTTGGCGACGTCCTTCATGAGGTCATAGCCATGGACGTGGATCTCGTCGGCCGTGTCAGAGACGACCCGGAAGCGGATTTGGTCGCCCTTCTTGAACGTGAGCTTCTTCACGCCGCCCTGCGGCTTGGCGTCGACGACCCGCACGGTGGGGATGGCCGGCTCGGCCGGCGGCTGGGCGGTGCTGGTCGACGGCGTGGAGGCGGTGGCGGGCGTGGAGGTGGTCGAGGGCGTGGAGCTGGTCGAGGGCGTGGAGCTGGTGGCGGGCGTCGGCGTGGTGGCGGCCTCGTCGCCACTGTCGTTGCCGGCCCCCTGGATCAGCACGTAGGCGACGACGAGGACGGCGATCGCGACGACGACGAGGGCGGCGCGCTGGAAGCCGCTGAGGCCGGACTGCTCGTGCACGATCCGGAAGAGTAGGGGGCGCGCCAGAGGGTTCGCCCCGGTACGGAGCGAGCGACCGCCGCTGCTAGCGTCCCGCGCCCCGATGCGCCCGCCCGTCGAGGACATCCCGGCGCCGCCGTTTCCCGCGGGCGTCACGTGGGTCAACGTCGCCTCGCTGCGCATGGACAAGCAGCGCGGCCGGCCGGTGCTGGTCGAGTTCTGGGACTTCTGCCGGCCCAACTCGCTGCGCACGCTGCCCTACGTGAAGGCCTGGCACGAGCGCTACGCGGGCGAAGGCCTCCGCGTCGTCACGGTCCACTCCCCCGGCTTCCCACCCGGCGAGGACGAGGACGCCGTCCGCGCCGCCGTCGCGCGCCTCGAGATCGAGCACCCGGTGTGCATCGACCTCGGCTTCGAGCTGTGGCGCGCCTACGACAACGAGGGCTGGCCCGCGCGCTACCTCTGGGACGCCGAGGGTCATCTGGCCGACTACCACTACGGCGAGGGCGACTACGCCGGCACCGAGCGGGCGATCCAGGAACTGCTCGCGATCGAGCGCGATCCGGTCGGCCCTCTGCAGCCCGAGGACGACCCCGAGGCGCGCATCGTGGCGCCGACGCCCGATCGCGCCGGCGCCTACAGCGGGCCCTACGCCGCCGGCGGCGTGTGGGCCGTTCTCGGCGGCACGGGGGAGCTCGCCGTCAACGGGGAGCGCTTCGACGTTCGCTGGCCGGGCGCCCACCGGCTCCTGACGCACCCCCATCACGTCGAGGGCGTCCTCGACCTGCAGGTGGGCGAGGGCGTCACGTGCTACGCGACGTGCTTCACGCCCGGGCTGGCGCGTCCGGCGGCCTGAGCTCGCGCGCGTCGACGCCCTCCAGCAGGCGCACGAAGCGCGGCTCGGCGCCGTCGTCGAGCACGGCCGCGCCTCCCGGCCAGTACGGGCTGCCCCAGTGGCGATCGAGGTACATCGACTCGTAGACCCAGCAGCCGGTGTTCAGCAGCATCGCGCCGCCGGGCAGGGTCCATTCGCCGGCGTCGTCGTCGGACAGCGGGCCGGAGCGGTGCGTGTGGCCGAAGATGATGCGGCGCGCCGGTATCTGCAGCCGCGCCACCACGTCGGCCATCGCGCGCAGGCTCGCGCGCCGCAGCTCCTGGCCGGAGAGGTCGGGCTTCAGCGGGCCGAGGCCGACGCGGTTGAGCGCGCCGATGCCGAACGGGAAGGCGCCGGCCAGCAGGCGGCCGCGCCACCGGCGCGTGCCGTCGCCCGACAGCCGGCGCCACGCGCGCGCCGAGGCGTTGCCGGGCGCCGCGGCGCGTCCGTCCTCGACGCGCGCCGCGACGGCGTCGAGCAGCCCGTACATCGGCGCGAGCACCACCTCGTAGTCGTCCGGCGAGGCGGCCCGCTCGGGAGGCGCGTCGAGGAGGCGCGAAAGCACGCCGGAGCCGAGGCGCTCGAAGCTGGGGATGGTCACGTGGCGGTCGAGGTAGTGGCCGTGGGTGGCGTAAACCCCGTCGGCGAGCCAGAGGCCGGGGTACGCGACGTCCAGCGAGGCCGGGCTGAGGTCGGCGGCGATGGCGCGGGTGCCCGTGGAGGCCTGGGCGCCGGCGTGCTGCTCGAGGCCGAGGGGCGCCGGGCCGTCGCGCAGGCGCCATTCGAGCCAGGGCGCGATGAGCCGGTAGTCGTGGTTGCCGGGGACGAGGACGACCTCGCCGTCGGGCCCCAGGCGCTGACCGATGGCGCGCAGGACCGGTCGGGCCACCGCCAGCGCGTCGCGCATCGGGCCGTGGCGCAGCTCGAGCAGATCGCCGAGGATCACGAGCCGATCGACGCCCTCGAGCGCCTCGACCAGGGCCCGCTGTGCCGCCGGGCGGCGCAGGACGTCGACGCCGTTTCGCGAGCCGAGGTGAAGGTCCGAGATCACGAGGGTCCGCACGCGCCGTCCAGGCTACCCTGCCCCGCCGTGACCGCCCCCGCCCTGCACGGCATCCTCGTGGCCGACCTCTCGCGCGTGCTCGCCGGGCCGCTGTGCACGATGACGCTGGGCGATCTCGGCGCCGACGTCATCAAGGTCGAGCGTCCCGGCGGCGGCGACGACACGCGCGCGTGGGGCCCGCCATTCGTCGACGAGGGCGCGACCTACTACCTGAGCCTGAACCGGAACAAGCGCTCGGTGGTCCTCGATCTCAAGGACGCGGACGACGTCGCACTGGCGCGCGAGCTGTGCGCGCGGGCCGACGTCGTCGTCGAGTCGTTCCGCCCCGGCACCGTCGAGCGCCTCGGCCTGGGCTACGACGACGTCGCGCGGGTGAACCCCGGCGTCGTGTACTGCTCGATCAGTGCCTTCGGCTCGGGCGAGCGGGCGGCGGCGCTGCCCGGCTACGACCTGCTGCTACAGGCCATGAGCGGGCTCATGTCGGTCACCGGCGAGCCCGACGGGCGCCCGCTGAAGGTCGGGGCGCCGCTCATCGACGTGATGTGCGGCCTGCACGCGACCGTCGGCGTCCTCGCCGCGCTGCGGGCGCGCGACCGCGACGGCCACGGCCAGCGGGTCGAGGTCTCGCTCATGGACACCGCCCTGGCCGGGCTGCTCAACCAGGCCTCCGCGCACGTGAACACCGGCGGCGTGCCGGGACGCCTGGGCAACCGGCACCCTTCGATCGTCCCCTACGAGACCTTCGCGGCCGCCGACGGCGACTTCGCCGTGGCCGTCGGCAACGACGCCCTGTTCGCGCGGCTGTGCGACGTCATTGCCCGCCCCGAGCTCGTGAGCGACGCGCGCTTCGCCACCAACGCCGCGCGGCTGACCCACCGGGACGAGCTCGGCGGCGAGCTCGAGGCGGCGTTCGCCGCCGCGCCCGCCGCGCACTGGGTGGCGATGCTCAACGGCGCGGGCGTGCCCGCGGGCCCGATCAACGACATCGCCGAGGCCTTCGCGTTCGCCGACAGCCTGGGGCTCGAGCCCGTCGACGAGACCGACGGCGTGCGCACCGTGCGCTCGCCGCTGCGCCTGGGCGCGACGCCGGCGGCGGTGAGCCGCCGGCCGCCGCGCCTGGGCGAGCACTCCGATGAGATCCGCGCCTGGCTGCGCGAGCCGCGGGCCGGCAGCTAGGCGGGCTCGGCCGCCAGGACCTCCTCGTCGGGCGGCCTCCCGGCGCCGGCGCCGCGCGGCGCGCTCAGGCGAGGGCCTGGCGGATCGTCTTGGGGAGCATGAAGCGCACGTCCTCGGAGACGACCTCGAACTCCTCGACGGTCTCGGTCCCCCGTGCGCGGAAGAAGGCGATGAGGCGCTGGACGAGCTCCTCCGGCGCGCTCGCGCCCGACGTGATGCCGACCACGCGCGTGCCCTCCAGCCACTCCTCGCGTACCTGATCCTCGTTGTCGATGAGGTGCGAGTCGGCGCCGTGCTCGCGCGCAACCTCGACGAGGCGGTTGGAGTTCGACGAGTTGCGCGAGCCGATGACCAGCACCAGGTCGCAGTGCACCGCCATCTGCTTGACCGCCGCCTGGCGGTTGGTGGTGGCGTAGCAGATGTCGTCGGTGCGCGGGCCGACGATGCTGGGGAAGCGCTCGCGCAGGCGGTTGATGATGGCCCGCGTCTCGTCGACCGAGAGCGTGGTCTGCGAGATGTACGCGAGCTTGTCGGGGTCGGGCACCTCGAGCGCGTCGACGTCCTGCTCGGTCTCCACGAGCACGATGTGCTCGGGGGCCTCCCCCATCGTCCCCTCGACCTCCTCGTGGCCGCCGTGCCCGATGAGGACGATCGTGTAGCCCTCGGCCGCGAACTTCAGCGCCTCGCGGTGGACCTTGGTCACGAGCGGGCACGTGGCGTCGATCGTGCTCAGGCCCCGGCGCTCGGCCTCGTCGTGCACGGCCGGCGACACGCCGTGGGCGCTGAACACCGTGACGGCGCCCTCCGGGATCGAGTCGTCGAGCTCCTCGACGAAGACGGCGCCGCGCTCGCGCAGCTGCTCGACCACGTGCTTGTTGTGCACGATCTCCTTGCGCACGTACACGGGCGCGCCGTAGAGCTCGAGCGCACGCTCGACGGTCTGGACGGCCCTGTCCACCCCCGCGCAGTATCCGCGCGGAGCCGCCAGCAGCAGCTTCTCGGGGGCGCCTGCCATGCCCCCATGGTACGAGGGTCAGCCGGCCCGCAGCTGGCTCACGAGGGCGAACACGGTCTCACCGACCGCGTCGAGGCTGGCCATCGACAGCTTGTCGACGGTGTCGTGGACGGTGTCGGCGTAGCGGTAGGAGAAGTCGATGAGGTCGACGGCGGGGATGCCGGCGCGCAGGAACGGCGTGTGGTCGTCGTAGATGCTGGTCTGGACCGCGGCGGGGAAGACCGCGCCGACGCCGACCTTCCGCGCCGCCGCGCGCACGCGCTCCCACAGCGCGGCGTTCGAGCTGCCCTCGCGCGGCAGGCGCAGCCCCCGGTTGGCGATGTAGTCGAGCAGCACCATCTGCCCGACCTCGCGGCGGTGGGCGGCGACGTAGGCGCGCGAGCCGCGCAGCGCGCAGGTGGCGAACCGCGCGTTCGGGCACCCGGGACCCTCCTCCTCGCCGTCGAAGAGGACGAAGCGGACCTCGCGGCCGGCGCCGCCGCGCAGCGCACGCGCCAGCTCGACCACCGCGGCCGTCCCCGCCGCGCTGTCGTTGGCCCCCACGAAGCCCTTCGGGTGGTACTCGGTGTCGTAGTGCGCTCCGACGACGATCGCCGGACGGCGCCCGGGCAGCGTCCCCACGATGTTGCGCAGGCGGGGATGGCCGGGGACGGCCTCGAAGCGTCCGGCGGGCAGCTGGCGGCGGAGCACCTCGGCCACGCGCCGCAGCGCCGGCGACCCCGCCGGCCGCTGCCCGTAGGCGAGCTGGCGGCGGATGAGCGCGAAGGCGCGCGCCGCGTCGAAGCGGTCGACCGTCGCCCGCGGCACGGCGCCCGGGGCGGTCGTCGCCCGATGGCTGTCGCCGCCGCCGATGATCGGGAAGCCGTTGACGGCGACCACGATCAGCCCTGCCCCGAGGACCACCTGCGCGACCAGGGCGACCACCAGGACGCGGACCGACAGCCCGCCCTGGCGCCGGGACTCAGTCGTTGGCCGTCACCGCCTCGAGGATGTCGGCGAAGCGCCGGCGCGCCGCCTCGCGGCGCGTGGGCACGTGCTCGCGGGGCACGCCGCCGGCCGGCGGCTCGTAGCCGCGCAGGATCTGCCGGGCCGCGGACTGGCGATGGACCTCGTCGGGGCCGTCGTAGAAGCGCGCGGCGCGCGCGAAGCGGTACATCGCCTCGAGTGGGAGGTCGGTCGAGTAGCCCAGCGAGCCGTGGACCTGGAGCGCCCGGTCGACGACGTCGTGCAGCACCTGCGCGCCGTAGACCTTGATCAGCGAGATGTCGGTGCGGGCGGCCGACGGTCCTTCGGTGTCCATCCGCCAGGCCGCGTGGAGCGTCATGAGGCGCGCGGCCTGCATCTGGGCAGCGGAGTCGGCGATCCAGTTCTGGACCGTCTGCTTCTCGGCCAGCGCGCCGCCGTCGGACTCCCGGTAGGTCGCGCGCTCGCACAGCATGTCGAAGGCCCGGCGCGCGACCCCGAGCCAGCGCATGCAGTGGTGGATGCGCCCCGGGCCGAGCCGCTGCTGGGCGATGAGGAAGCCCGCGCCGAGCTCGCCGAGGAGGGCCTCGGGGCCGACGCGCACGTCGTCGTAGCGGATCTCGGCGTGGTTGCCGAGCTTGCCGAAGGACTCGTACGGGTGCTCCATCGTGGGGACGTCGCGCACGATCCGCACGCCCGGCGTGTCGACCGGCACGATGAACATCGACGCCCGCTGATGCGGACGCGCCTCGGGGTCGGTGACGGCCATGACGATGAGGAAGTCGGCGATCGACGCGTTCGTCGAGAACCACTTGTGCCCGTTGAGCACCCAGCCCTCGCCGTCGCGCTCGGCGCGCGTGCGCAGCTGCGTGGGATCCGAGCCGGCCGTCTCCGGCTCCGTCATCGAGAAGGCCGACCTGAGGTCGCCGGCCAGCAGCGGCGCGAGCCAGCGCTCCTTCTGCTCGTCGCTGCCGGCCAGCGCGAGGATCTCCGAGTTGCCCGAGTCGGGCGCCTGGTTGCCGAACGCGCTGGGCGCGAACGGCGACGACCCCAGGATCTCGTGCATGAGCCCGAGCTTGACCTGACCGAAGCCCTGGCCGCCGAGCTCCGGGGGCAGGTGTGCGGCCCATAGCCCGTGGCGCTTGACCCCCTCCTTCAGCGGCGCGTAGATGCGATCGAGCGCCCGCTGGTCGAGCTCCGAGGCGATCGTCTCGATCGGCCAGATCTCCTCGCGCACGAAGGCGCGCATCCAGTCGAGCTTCGCCTGGAAGTCCGGCTCGGTCGAGAAGTCCCACGCCATGGTCGTCGTCCTGGGTCGGTGGTGCCGCCGCCCATTATCGCCAGCGCTCGAGCGTCCAGCCCATCTCCCAGAACGCCAGCTCGTAGCGGCTGCAGGTCACGAAGGCGCGCTGCATCCGCGCCCAGCCCTCGTCGTCGGCGGCCGCGCCGAGGCGATCGACGAGCCCGCGGCACCACGCCGCCAGCTCCTGGAACTCGGGTGCGGCGTACGTGGCGATCCAGCGCTCGTAGCGCTCGTCGGACGGCGCGCCCGCGGCGGCCAGCCGCTGCCCGATCTCCGCGTAGCCCCACATGCACGGCAGCAGCGCGGCGGCCAGCTCGCCGGCGTCGCCCAGCGCGGCCGTGCGCACGAGGAAGTCGGTGTAGGCCTGCGTCGTGGGCGCCGGCGCCTCGGCCTCGAGCTCCGCCTCGTCGATGCCGAAGTCGCGCGCGAACGCGCGGTGCAGGTCCATCTCCTCGCCCAGGATGGCTTGCGCGAGATCGGCGAAGCGGCGCATCGTCTGAACGTCGGGCGCGCGCGCCGCACCGAGGGCGAGCATGCGTGCGTACTCGACGAGGAACAGGTAGTCCTGGCGGACGTAGTGCGCGAAGCGCTCCACCGGCAGCGTCCCGTCGCCGATCCCGCGGACGAACGGGTGATCGTGCTGCGCCTCCCAGGCGTCCGCGGAGGCCGCGCGCAGCGCCTCGGAGAAGGTCGACCGCGGCATCGGCCGCACGATAGCTTCCAAGCCATGGCCCAGGAGCATCTCGATCGGCTGACGGCGATCGACGCGTCGTTCCTGCACCAGGAGGGGCCGACCTCGCACATGCACGTGGGCGCGGTGACGACCTTCGAGGGTCCGCCGCCGCCGTTCACCGAGGTGCTCGACGCGCTGCGCGGGCGCCTGCACCTCGTGCCGCGCTACCGCCAGAAGCTCTCGATCCCGCCGGCCGGCACCGGGCGCCCGCTGTGGGTCGACGACCCGAGCTTCGACGTCGAGTACCACGTGCGCCACACGGCGCTGCCGCGCCCCGGGTCAGAAGACCAGCTGCTGGCGCTGGCGGCGCGGATCTTCTCCCAGCAGCTCGATCGCTCCAAGCCGCTGTGGGAGATGTGGATGGTCGAGGGCCTCGAGGACGGCGGCTTCGGGCTCATCTCGAAGACCCACCACGCGCTCATCGACGGCATCGCGGGCGTCGACCTCGCGCAGGTCATCTTCGATCTCGGACCGGTGCCCGCCGAGGTGCCGCATCCCGACGAGCCGTGGCAGCCCGAGCCCGAGCCGACGGCCGCGGAGGTGCTGGCCACGGGCACGCTCGGCCTGCTGCGCACGGGGGCGCGGGCCGCGGCGGCCGCGAGCGTCCTCGCCGCCCGGCCCGCCGAGGCACTGCGGCTGGCGCGCACGGCGCTCGAAGGGCTCGGGGAAGTCGCGTGGGCGGGGCTGAACCCCGCGCCGCCCACGCCGCTGAACGTCGAGATCGGGCCCCACCGGCGGTTCCTGGGCGTGCGCAACGACCTCGCCGACTTCAAGCGCGTCAAGGACGCGTTCGGCGGCACGGTCAACGACGTCGTGCTCGCGGTCGTCAGCGGGGCGCTGCGCCACTGGCTGACGTCGCGCGGCGTGCGGACGGAGGGCCTCGAGCTCCGCGCGCTCGTGCCGGTCTCGATCCGGGCCACCGGCGAGCGCGGGACGCTGGGCAACCGCATCGCCGCGATGCGCGGGCCGCTCCCGGTCTACATCGAGGACCCGGTCGCGCGGCTGCGCACCGTCAAGGCGTCGATGGACGGGCTGAAGGAGTCCAAGCAGGCGGTTGGTGCCGAGGTGCTGGCCAGCGTGCAGAACTTCGCCCCGCCGACGATCCTCGCGCAGGCCTCGCGGCTGAACTTCTCCACGCGGCTGTTCAACCTCATCGTCACCAACATCCCCGGCCCGCAGTTCCCGCTCTACGTGCGCGGGCGCGAGCTGCTCGACGTCTTCCCGATGGCCTTCCTGCCCAAGAACCACGCGCTGGCCATCGCGATCATGTCCTACAACGGGCGTATCAACTTCGGACTGCTGGGCGACTACGACGCGCTGCCCGACCTCGACGTCATCGGCGAGGGCATCGAGGGATCGCTGGCCGAGCTGGTGGCGCTCGCGCGCCGGGAGGCCGTGGCCAACGGCGCGTGATGCGCCGCCCTCAGTAGCCGAGGGCGAACTTGGCGTCCTCGCTCATCTTCTCCGGCGTCCACGGCGGCGTGAACACCATCGCCGACGTCACTTCCTCGACGCCGTCGAGCTCGGAGACGAACTCGTCGATCTGCTCTGAGACCTGCGGGCCGATCGGGCACGCGGGCGTGGTGAGGGTGAAGGTGACGTGGACATGACCGCCGTCGATCTCGACCCCGTAGATCAGCCCGAGCTCGACGAAGTCGAGCCCCAGCTCGGGATCGATGACGTTGGAAAGTGCGTCCTCGACGTCTTCCAGCGTGGGCATGGCTTGAGTCTAGCCCCGCTGGTCGTATAGGTTCCCCGGCCATCGTCGAGTTCTCCGAACAGCCTGCGGTTCTGCGCTGCTCGGGAGACGAGGACATTGCGACGCGCGGGAGGCGACGCACGGCTCTCTCCCGCGCGCTTGCCAGCCAGAGCGATGTCGTCGTCGATCTCCGGGACCTGACCTTCGCCGACAGCTCCCTGATCCTCGACCTGGCGATCGTGGCCCGGCGCCTGCGCCGCTCCGGGCGGTTGATGCACCTGCGCCACGCGCAGCCCCAGGTCCTGCGGATCATCGAGATCGTCGGCCTGCAGCGCCTGCCAGGCGTGGCCGTCGACGAGCCGCCGCGCGTCCTGGCCTGAGCCGCGGCCGCCGGCGTCCCGGTCTGAGGACCCTCGCGGCGTCCCGGCCGCGCCACGCCAGCGCGTAGCCTGTGAGGACGATGCTCCTCCCGCTCGTCCTGCTCTTCATCGCCGTCCCGATCGTGGAGATCTACGTGATCATCCAGGTCGGCCAGGCCATCGGCGCCTTGTGGACGATCGCCCTGCTCGTGGCCGACTCGATCCTCGGCTCGATGCTGATGCGCGCGCAGGGCCGCGCCGCGTGGCGGCGCTTCAACGAGGCCATCGCAGCGGGGCGCGTCCCGGCGCGCGAGGTCCTGGACGGCGTGCTCGTGATCTTCGGCGGGGCGCTGCTGCTGACGCCCGGGTTCGTCACCGACGCCTTCGGCCTCGCCTTCCTGCTGCCCCCCACGCGCGCGGTCATCCGCCGGCTACTCGTGCGCCGCGTCGCCGGGCGCTTCGTGGTCGCGCGTCCCGGCAGCGGGCGACCGGCGGGCGCCGGCGTCGACGTCGACGGCACGGCCAGCGAGGTCGACCCCCGCACGCTGCCGTGACGCCCGGGCCCGAGGACGAGGCGCCGCGCTCCGGCGCGAGCGACGACTTCAGCGATGCGCTCACGGTTGCCTTCGGCGATCCGGCCGCCGAGCTCTACGCCGTCGCTCGCCTTGGCCTGGCGGAAGGCGGCGCCAGCGGCCTGGCGCTGCTCTTCTGGCGTGGCGAGCCCGTCGCGGTGAGCGCCGAAGGCGGCGTGGAGATCGCCGCGCCGGCCTCGTGGGACGAGGTCTCCGCCGCCGGTCTCGACACCTCGGTGGTAGAGCCGCTGCGCCGCTGGCGCCTGCAGTTCGCCGGCGACGACGCCTCCTTCGATCTCGAGCTCGAGGCGACCGGCCCGGTGGCCGAGCTCGATCCGTCGCACCCGGTGGCCCGCGCGGGCGGCATGTCGGGCTACGAGCAGCCCGTGCGCGTGAGCGGGTCAGCCGTGGTGCGCGACACCCGCCTGACCGTCGACGGCCTCGGCCAGCGCGGTCACTCGTGGGGCGCGCCCGACTGGGACCGCATCGAGCTCGCGCGCACCGTGTCGGCGTGGCTGGGCGACGACCTGGCCGTCTCGCTCACCGCCGTGCGGCCGGCCGGCAAGGACGACCATGCCGCCGAGGCCATCGCTGCTGCGATCCTCGATCGCGACGAGGACGGCGCGCCGCGCACGCTCGACGTGACCGATGCGCGCCTGTCCACGACCTACGACGACGAAGGGCGCCAGCGTCAGGCCGGACTCGAGCTGTGGCTCGACGGCAACGGCTACGCGCGGCGCGCCGCGGGCGAGATCGCGTGCGGGACCTCGCTCGACCTCGGGCGCCTGCGCCTGGACTGCGCCTTCTTCCGCTGGCGCATGGAGGGTCGCGAGGGCTTCGGCCGCTACGACGTGCTGCGCCGGGCCTAGTGGCCCACTAGTTGTCCGAGCCCAGCCGATCCCAGAGGTAGAGCTCGAGGCACTCGTTGGCGAGCTCGCACGAGCGCTCCCGCGAGAGGAACGGGAGCACCGTGTCGAGCGCCTGCTCCTCGGCCACCCCCGCGTCGAAGGCCTCCTCGCCGCGGAAGCCGGCGGCGATCTTCAGCGCCTCGCGGCGGTTCTCGCCCAGCGACGAGAAGACGTTGACCAGGAAGTCGCGATTGGCGATCGGGTGGCCCACCTCGAGCGAGGCGTGCCAGGCCGCGAGCATCGACAGGTCATGCTCGTCGAGGTCCGCGATGGCCTTGGCGTAGTGCGATTCGAGCTCCTCCTCGGGGATCTCGTCGACCCACGCGCGCACGAGCTCGCCCAGCAGCTGCCGGCGAGCCTCGCGCCCGACGGACTCGGCGATCACGCGAATCGCGTCCTGCGGTTCGATGAAGCAGAGCGGCATGGGCGCACAGTAGGCACCCCATCGGACGGCAAAGTGCCGGTGCCAACGGGAGATTCCCGCACTGTGCGGCCAGCGGCCCTCGAAGCCGAGCTCGCCACTACCTCCCCGTGGCGCGACGGATCCCGGCGCTCGAGAACGCCGGGCGGGCGATCGCCAGCACGGCCTCGATCCGGCCGTCATCGGAGCGGACCGGCACGGCCTCGACGGTGTAGGCGAGCCCGTAGCTCGCGAACGCGAACTGGCGGCGCTCCCCGGTCAGGGCCGTGAGGTAGTTCTCGACCGCGAGGTCGCGGACCGGCTGGGGAATCTCGCCGATGTCGGGGAGCTGGCGCCCGACGAACAGGCCCTCTTCGAACCACGGCAGCCGCAGGATCGACTCGCCCTCCGCGTTCTCGACGTGGAGGTCCGCGCTCA
Source organism: Solirubrobacteraceae bacterium (assembly GCA_036379935.1). Classification (GTDB taxonomy): domain Bacteria; phylum Actinomycetota; class Thermoleophilia; order Solirubrobacterales; family Solirubrobacteraceae; genus JAOPZW01. Next base: position 27,578 of record DASVFT010000133.1, read on the forward strand.
TGAGGAACGTGGTCGTGTCGTTGAACGCTGGGACACCCTTCGGCGGCGCGACGCGGCCGGCGAGGAAGCCCAGCGCGAGCGCCTCACCCAGCTCCTCGCCGCTCGTCCTCCCGGCTAGGACATCCGCGAAGTCGCTCGAGATGCCCTCGAACCGCTCCGCGTCGTCGAGCTCGATGCCGAGCGCGCGCAGGGCGCTGATCGCCCCACCGTGCTCGCGCGCCAGACGGAGGGCGTTCAGGAGTGCTGTGGCCGTGCTCGTGTTGAGGGTCATGCCGGCCATCCGATGCCTGTCCCGGACGGACACGACCCTGGGTAGCACATCGAGCGCCGCCGTTAAGCGCCGCACCCGTCGACATCGCGATCTTGGCGCCGAAAGCCAAGAGCTGCCTTTCCACCTGGCTCGCGCGGATCTATGCGCGCCTGGCGCGATTGGCCAGACGGGCGAGCGGGGTCGAGGACCATCGTCCAGACGGACGAGAGCCCTTCGGCGGAGCCCGGACGAGCCGGACGGACGGTCGCGGCGCCCGCCACGCTCCGGTTGGCCGGCAGCTAGGGGCCTTCGAACCCGAACTCGCCGGTGGCGGGCGCGCCGGCCGTGGGCGTGGAGGCGCCGGTCGAGGCCACCGTGGCGCGCGCGGCGCGGGTCGTGGAGGCGGTCGCGTGATGTGACGGCCGCGGCGCGCGTGCGTGGGTCCGGGTTGCCGCGGCGGGGTGCGCGTGCGCTGCGGTCCGCGCGCGCGTATGGGTGCGGTGTGCCGGTTGCTTGACGAAGGCCAGCGCGGCGTTGCCCTCCACGTGTCGCATGAGCGCGGCCGGCCGCTCGGGCGCGGAGGTGAGCGCGCCTCGACCGCCACCCCACCGCCGGCCAGCGCCGCCGCCGACGCGGCCGCCGCCATCTTGCCCGCGGTCAGCGCGTCGACGATCGCCTGGGCGCGCACGAACGAGTTGGCCGCCCGCTCGTGGACGTGCATCGACAGCGTCTCGTAGACGCGCACGAAGAAGCTGCTGGTGTGCTCCGCGCCCGCGCCCGCCACGACCAGGCCCGCAGCCGGAAAGACGACACTCAGCGGCCGCGACGCCTCGTGCAGGCCCCGCACCGCCGCCCGACAGGCCATGCACTGGCGCAGGTGACGGCGCAGCTCAAGCGTCTGCGCCGCATCCGCCTCGCCGTCCACGAAGGCCGACAGCGCCGGAGCCAGCCGCTCGCACTCCCGCCCCGACTCGATGCCGGCGTAACGCTCCAGGAAGCTCTTGCGCCCCTCCGCCAGGCAGCGGTTGACCTTCGTATCACGTCCCAAACAACCGACAGTCGCGTTGCTCAAGCCGACGCAGCGAAATGCCTGGGCAGTGGCGGCGTGGCACCGGCCATGCGGGCGTCGGGCACGCGAACGTGCTCCTCGGTTGCGGCGTTGAGTTCCTCGCGTCGGGCCTCAGCCGCGGCTGGAGAGAACGGCGTTGTCCGTCTGGACCTTGTAGTCGTCGTGCGAGGTGACCCTCCACGGTCGCACGTGCCTGGGCGCCTCGAGGATCTCGATGCCGTCGTTGGTGATCCGCACGGTCATATGGGGGCCGACCAGCACCGAGTTGCCGTCGAGTGACCCGATCTGGACGACGGAGTTCGCTCCGGTCTTGACGATGGCCCCGCTGGTCGCGTAGCGGTTGGTGAAGACGTTGATCGGCTGGTTGGTGCCCTTGTCGATCGTCGTCACCTCGCCCAGCCGGCGGACGATGACCTTGCGCCGGCCGCGAGGACTCAGCTTCACTGTGCGCTCGCCGGGCTTGTAGGCGCGCTTCCACGGCGGCTTGAGGATCCGCTTGAACCGCTTCTCGAACGGTTTGTCGAGGCTGACCTTGGCCTCCACGATCTGCCTACTCTCGGTGTTGGCATCGGCGGCCGCGCAGCCCTCGCCGGTGCTGTAGGCGCCCACGAAGAAGCGGGCGAACGGGTCCGGCGGGGGGAACTTCGCGATGAAGCCGCGGCCGTAGGTGTCGAACGGGGGTGCGACGTAGTCGTCGAGGCTCCCGTTCCCCGTGTCCTTTACGACGATCCGGTAGCCGACGGCATGCGCGATCTTCGGGAACTCGACGAACACGACCGCCTCGCACCGATTCTTGTCGACGCCCGTTTTCGCCGACGTGTCGAATACCTTGAAGATCTGCGCCGGCAGGTTGAACGCGAGCTTGGCCGCGGCCGACGACGGCAGCGCGACGGTGCCCGCGAGCGCGACGGCCAGCGCGATCCAGCGAGCCCGCTTCATCGGCCTACCGTAGTCCGCCGCGGGGAGGTCCGGCAAGGGCCGGATGGGCGGGGAGCCTGACCTCGATTGTCGATGCCCTCGCCCGCGGCGTGACCTGGCGCCGGCCGAGAGCGCCAACATGGCCCCTACCAAGCACACACTCCCCTGATCCGCAGAGTGCCACCGGTTTCGCGGATATCTGATCGCTTGCGCCGTCAGGCGCGCCAGGAAGCATGTTCGCGGTGCCCAAGACCAGGCCGCCGTATCCCGATGAGCTCCGGCGTGCCGTTGCTTTGGTGCGCGCGGGCCGCTCGGTCCGTGAAGTCGCCGACAGGCTCGGTGTGTCGCAGCAGTCGTTGCGCAACTACGTGCGCGAGGACCAGCTGGGTCCCCGTGAGGGCGACGACGGGCTGACCACGGCGCCTGGCTCGCCATTGGGGCGGCTCTTGCCGTAAGACCACCACAGGAAGCGGGCTGGTCACCCACAAGGACCGCGTCGATCACGTTCGGAAGGTAGGACGTCGCTGGAGTCCGCGACCCCCGATGCTCCTGGGGTGCGGATCACTGCCTCCGTTCCCCCCCCAGTCGTCGAGGTCGGCGGAGGCACCGCGCGGTGATCGAACGCCGGACTCAGGGGCCCTCGAAGCCGAACTCGCTGGATGCGGAGTGGCCCCCGCCGCTGGACGCCGCCGTCGCGCGCAACGCGGTCGCGGCGGGCGGCGACGCGCCTACTGCGGCGGGTGAGGCGGCCCCCGTGGTGGCCGTCACAACCGAGGCTCGCACGGTGGCAGCGGCGGCCGGCGGAGCCTTCTGATGGTGACGTGGCTTGGACGTGTGCGCATGCGATCGCGACGGCTGCTTCGCATGCGTGGCCGTCTTCAGCGGTGGCTGCTTGACGAACGCCGTCGACAGGCCGTTGTCGGCCCGCCGGATGATCGCCTGCGGGGTCGCCGGCGCCTCGCCTAGCACGCCCTCGACCGCCACCCCGCCGCCGGCCAGCGCCGCCGCCGACGCCGCGGCCGCCGCCATCTTGCCCGCGGTCAGCGCGTCGACGATCGCCTGCGCACGCACGAACGAGTTGGCCGTCCGCTCGTGGACGTGCATCGACAGCGTCTCGTAGACGCGCACGAAGACGCTGCTGGTGTGCTCGGCGCCCGCGCCGGCCACGACCAGGCCCGCGGCCGGAAACACGACGCTCAGCGGCCGCGACGCCTCGTGCAGGCCGCGCACCGCCGCCCGACAGGCCGTGCACTGGCGCAGGTGACGGCGCAGCTCGATGCTCTGCGCCGCATCCGCCTCGCCGTCCACAAAGGCCGACAGCGCCGGAGCCAGCCGCTCGCACTCCCGGCCGGACTCAATGCCGGCGTAGCGCGCCAGGAAGCTCTTACGCCCCTCCGCCAGGCAACGGTTGACCTTCGTATCGCGTCCCAAACAACCCAGCGGTGACGATCCCCGCTGCGCCCGTTGTCGACTACCAGGGCGGGGTTGACACGCCGGCCGCTGGGCAGGCTCGCGGCGCTTGCGCGCCACCACCATCGGCAGCTCGACGCGGTTGACGTACCGGGAGCCGAGGACGCGCTTGGTCCCGTACCAGAGCCAGCTGCCGGTCACGTCGGCGCCGGAGCTCTGCCTCCAGGTTGAAGTCGTCGGCCATGAGCAGATCATGCCCCCCGCGGCGGCGGCTGGCACCCCTCGCCCCCAGCTGACAATCGTGATTCAGGTCGCAGTCCCCGGCGCGCCCGTCCCTGAGCCTCACTTAGAGACTGACCCGCCCCCTCGGCGTGGCGTTTGGTGGACGAAGGCGATTGTGCGGCAGGTACACGCGGGCTCGCTTGCGGTGAAACGGCCCTAGCGATCGCTGTGAAATGCCTCACTCCCAGGGGTAGGCGTCAACTGTCGCCATGGGTTTGCCACTTATGCAGCTGCACCGCGCACGCACTTCCGATCGCTCCGGAGCAGAGCATGAGCGCCCAGCCGTACGTGTTGAAGTAGCCCTGAAGCGCGAAGAGAGGGACTCGTATGTACGGTGGACCTGTGAGGTTGTCGTAGGAGTAGCGCGGTAACAGGCCAAGGCCGAGGTACTGCGCAACGAGACCCGCGCCGATCAGCACGGCTCCACAGATCAGCGCGACGTAAGGCCCATCGATATCGTCGAACCACCCGGCCAGCCCGGCGTATACAAGAACGAGCGTCGCGCCCGTCAGGGGTAGCGTGTACCCAGCGACAAAGGCGATCACGCTCTGCTGCTCCTCGCTAGGGCCACTGTTCTCGAGCAGGTCCGAGATCGTCTGCCACGGTGTCGCGAACCCCCCGAACACGAGCACGATGAAGGCGACTACGGACCACACGATCGTCATGTTCACGTTCTCGGGCACCGATTAGACCCACGTAGACTGTTCAATGGCGAAAGCGGTTGGGGCGGTGTTGAGGCTTACATGAGTACTCAACGTGACTGAGCTGCCCTAGTCAAGCCGCGAGGTTCGTAAGGCCGCTACGAGCGCAGACCTCCTGGTCGTACCGATCGAGCGACTCCGAGATGAGCTGTCGCCGTCTCGCCGCCCCTCGGGGCGCTCCCTAACGCGCCCCCGCGGCCACCGCGCTTAGACTCGCTGTCGCTATGGCCGACCCAGCACAATTTGATCACGATCGCCTCGGGCACCTACTAGCTGACCAACTGCTCAAGGTCCCTCGCTTCCAGCGCCGGTACTCCTGGCAGGGAGAGCACGTCGCCGAGTATTGGACTGACGTCGAGCGTGCTCGTGCCGCGAGGGATTCGTACTTCATGGGCACGGTCGTTCTGGCCTCGGATGCGTCCGGCGACGGACGGAAGCTCATCATCGACGGCCAACAGCGGATCACAACGACTGCGGTACTCCTAATCGCGGCCCGCGATCGACTTGCGGAGCTCGGCCAAGATCGGGCTGCTCAGGCGCTTGAGGCATCGCACCTCAGCGACTACATGCTCGCGCAGGAGGAAACCGTTGCGAAGCTGACGCTAAGCCCCGACGACCACGAGACCTACAACCGGCTGCTCCAGCGCAACCCGATTGACGAGCGTCGCGACGCGCTTGCGAGCGCCTACCGCCAGCTCAAGGCACATCTCGACGATTTGGCGCCCGATACGGCGGACTATCGGCGCCTTATCGAACTCGTCGAGTACCTCGATGGCGAGGTTCAGGTGCTCTTGGCGGTAGCGTCGGGGTTGGCCGAGGCGTACGTCATCTTCGAGACGCTGAACGACCGTGGCGCCGACCTCACGACCGCCGATCTCCTGAAGAACTATCTGTTCAGCGAGGCAGGCGACCAGGGAATCAACCACGCGGAGAGCGTCTGGACCCGGCTCAGCGGACGGTTCGACAAGCCAGACGACTTCGTCAAGGTGCTGCGGTACGAGTACATGTCTCGTCGCGGCCGCGTCACCAACCGCGCGCTCTACAGGGCCTTACAGGCGGACATCGGAACGGGACCGGCGGCGGTGCGTACGTACGTCGACCGACTCGACACCGCCCTCCAGCGCTACGTAGCCCTTCGCGAGCCGGACGACGCCAGTTGGTCCTCGCAGGCCATTGAGGTCAAGGACTCTTTGCTCGCGTTCAGGCGCTTTGGCTTCGAGGCGAGCACTCCGCTCCTTCTTGCCGCGTTCGCCACTTGGAGTCACAGCGACGCGACACGCTTCGTCGACGTCGTGGCGGCGTGGTCCGTGCGGGCTTGGATGGCTGGGCTGCTGGGCGGAGGGACAGCCGAGAGCGCGTTTTGTGACGCGGCGGTGGCGGTGACAGATGGCAAGGCCACGAATCCCGACGAGGTTCGCGCTCACATGGGGGACCTCGTTCCCGACGACACCACCTTCAAGCAAGCCTTCGCTTCGTTTGGCGCGATCACGACGACGAGGGCCAAGTACATTCTCGCCAGACTCGAGCGACAGCGTCTCGCCGACGAGGGGGAGTCGACCGAGGCCATGCCCGATTGGAGCAGCAAGGGCGTGAGCGTCGAGCACATTTTCGCGAGGTCAACGAGGCGAGAGACGTTCGAAACCGATGACGACTTCGACCGCTTCGCGTCGATGCGCGATCAGCTCCAGAACTTGACTCTCCTCGAGCGCACACTCAATGCTGGCCTCGAGGACAAACCGTTCAGCGAGAAGCGGGGAACGTACGGAGCTTCGGCGTTTGCCCTGACGCGTGAGCTGAGCGAGTGGGACGACTGGGATTTCGACTCAGCCGCTGGGCGCGCTCAGCGGCTCGCCGATCTCGCGGTCCACGCGTGGCCGCTGTAGCGAGGCCTGTCACACGCTTCTAGTAGACCGTGGCCTATCGGGCGGTCGACCTTATCGTTGTGCGCGCACTCACCTCGCGACCGGGCCCGGACTCGGACGACAGCAAGAGCGCACCGCGCCTCCGCTCGAAACGCGACACCCGCGCCTCGAACGCGGCAGTGCCCCAGGGGGCACTACCCACGCGCACCGCCGCGTCGAAACCCCGTGTACAGCGCTGAGCCAATCGGCTCCATTGCCGGCCGGTTCGGACGCAACCGTCGTATCACTTCTCAACAACCCGGATGGCGCGATCGGCAGACCCGCTGCCGTCGGCCGGCGACGCGGGAGCGCAGCGCATCGTGGCTCTTGCCTAACGGTCGGGAATCCCGCGTCGTCGGCGCGGGCTTGACGAACTAATCGGTGCAATGCGCGCGGCGCATGGACCGGATCGCGCTCCGCTCGCTGTATGCATTTCGATTTGGGCCAGCTCGGCGTTGTCCGAGCTGGCTACACCCGCGTTCGTAGGCGAGCTGATGGCCGAGCTGCAGGACGTGGCCGTCGGCCCCGACGCTTGACCCGCTCGTCGTCATAGACGGGAGCGGGGAGCGGGAAAGCCGCGCGCGCCCGGACACGATCTTGCCACGACAGCTCGGACTCGCCGAGCAGTGCCGCGTGGAGACCCAGCCAGATCTCCGTGCCGGGCAGGAACGCGCCGACCACGTCCGGTCCCTCCAGCCGCGCGGCGCGGGCTGGGCGCCGCCTTGGACCTCGAGGAGCTGTGGGACGGTGGCGAAGTGGGACGCGATGAAGCGCTCAGGCGCGATCTCGTAGCGGGCGGGCTCGATGGGGTCTTCGTCGGGGTCGACGAGCTCCACGGAGATCGGGGTGCTCGATAGGTCGGCGAGAGCCGCTGAGCGGGTCGCAGGCGTGATGGGGGCGCCGCGCGGGAGCACCACGACGACGTTGCGTGCCTGTTGCTTTGCCCGACGCAGATCGGCGCGCTGCACACCGTGAGTTCGCGCCTTGGCCTCGATCACATGCCAGTGGTTCGCGCCATCAAGTCCGAAGGTCGGCGCGACGCGCGCTTCCCGGTGCCAGCACGGCGTTGCCTCGGCTGAGGTGCTCGAGCACCAGGATGCCGAGCGCGTGCTCGGAGATGAGCGCCGCGAAGGCCATGCCGAGGCGGAACGAGATTCCGGCCTTCTCCGTCGTTTCGAGATGGCGGAACAGGCTCGAGGTGGTCAGCGGCCCGTACCGGCCGACGTCCCTCATGGCTGATAGGACGCTCGTGGCGACGCCGGCGCATGAGCGCGCGATGCCACGCCCCACCGTGCGCGGGGCCACCGACGGTCATGGCAGCGCGCACCACGTCGGTTGCGGTGACGCCCAGGCTCACCGGGCGTGTTCACCGCGGACCACCCGGCCGTGAATTGACGGACGGCGATCTTGATCGCCACGGCGGTAGTCATACCGGGCGGCGATGTCGGCATGGCTTCAGGGAGTGGGAACGCGCCGTCCGGGACAGCGCGGCGGCCCAACTCCATTCGCCCGGAGCGGCGACGTCAACCACCACGGGGCCCACCAAATAACGGGTGCGCCTGCTCCTTGTTGGTCGGCGCTCCCCCGTCTGTGTGATCGTCCGCACCGCATGGACCCCGTACCGGTCGTCATCTCGGAGCTGCCATGACACCCTCGTAACGTCGTTGTGCCCAGCCCGGCGGCCTTGGGTCCGAAGCGCGGTTGCGAGGCACGGTCGTCCTTTCGTGTTTGTATTTGGTCCCAAACAAGCGAGCGGGGACGATGCGCACGCACGCTGCCTTGGGTGCCGCCGCTGTAGCGCAATGCATGGATGGGACCGACGAGAGCGCTGCTCGGCCTTGTGGCCATCGAAACAGTGTCGACGATCGCTAGGCGTGGGACGGGCCAGGCCTTCGCATGAGCGTCGAGCGGCCCACGTCCTGGGTGAACCCCCACCGCCGGTAGAACGACACTAACTCGGGCTGGCAGACGAGCTCGACGCTCTTGATCGGCGCGATCAGTGGGTGGGCAACGATGGCATCGAGCAAGCAGCGGCCAAGTCCAGATCCTTGATGTTCGCGTGCCACGATCACGTCGAGGATCATGGCGAAGTAGATTCTGTCCGACAGGACGCGAGCAAAGCCCGACAAGCGGTTGTCGCGCGAGTCGATGAGGGCAAAAACAACGTCGCTGTTGGCGAGCATCAGCTCGACATCGTCGCGAGTACGGTCTGCCGCCCACCACGTTTCGGAGTAGAGCGCGATTAAGTCGGCGACGTGGTCAGCGGCGAGTTCGTTCCGTACCTCGAAGTCGCGATTCGCCGGCATCCGAACCAATGACGCGAGCCTACTGTGTGCTCGATCTCGACGAATGAGTCGCTAGGTGGCGTCGCCACAGCGCACGAGGGGATCGCGCGCAGGCTTGTGGTCGCTTACGTGTACACGTTCGTGTACGCTTTCGGCATGGCTCGCAAGCCCCATGACGTGCTCGCCACCCGCGAGGCCCGCGCACAGCTGCCCGCGATGTTGGAGCGCTTCCGCACCGCGGGCGCCGACGCCGAACCGGTCGTGATCGGCGCGCGGCGACGCCCCGAGGCCGTCGTCCTCTCTTACGAGCGCTACCTGCAGCTGGCCGGGGGACGCGAGCGGGTCGCCGCCGCGCTGGAGCGGCAGGTCGAGGAGGCCGGCGAGGGACTGGACGCCGACGCGGCCTTGGAGCTGTCCGACAAGGAGCTCCACGCCATGCGCCGTCAGCGGCGTTCCAAGCGTCGATAGCGCGGTGTGCGCGTCGTCCTGGATCCCAACGTGCTCGTCTCGGCAGCAATCTCGGCGGCCGGACCACCGCGCCGAATCGTTACCGCCTGGGTTGAGGAGCGCGTCGCGTTGGTCGCCAGTCCAGCGCTGCTAAACGAGACTCGCGGGTCCTCGCCCGGTCGGAGGCGGTCACCCGCTGGCTTATTGCGGATTGCTCGAGCGCTTCGCACGCGATGCCCGGGAGCGACGCCTCGTCATGTTCGGCGGCACGCCAGCGCTCATCAATCGCCCGGCCGAGAACGTCAAATGCATTGGACGCCTCGACGAGCCGTCGATCGACGGTCGGACCGTCCACCCCGCGGCCCGGCCCGTGGCGCCCAACGCTGGGATGGTCAACACGGCTCACGATGACGCGCCGCGGACCATAGCCGACAGGGCACCCGTGCGGAGTGGCACTCACAAATGTTGCCGTCGATAGAGATCCTCCGCGTCTCAGCGGTCAGCCTCAGGATGTGGCACGGCCGCTCGCGAAACGACACCGACAGAAGAGGAGATCATTGACGCGGGGCGTCCCGCCACGCTACAACGCTATCCATGTGGATCCTAGGAGTCGTCGTGATCGCCGTGATGGTCGCGTGCGTCTACGCGATCTTCTTTCTAGGCAAGAACGGGCCGTTTGCCGCGATGTCCCATTTCGCCGAGGATGGCAAGGTCTATAACCCCAACGGCGCGACGGACTTCCAGGACGGCACGCGCAAGCCGAGGAACGAGAACGAGCTCCTCTAGCGATCGGTCCATGCGCGCGCCTGATGGCCCCAGCTGGATGCCGTGGCGACGCGCGCGAGCTTAGGAGGGAGCGCCGCCGTTGGTTCAGCGAACGATCCGGCGCTCTGCCGGTCGCGCCGTGATGCTGCTTCGACTCTCCATGCAGGCGCAGTTGCCCGATGCCGGTCGACGCTCTCGCGCCACGCGTGGCGCCCGCCGACCTCGAGCTCGTCCTCGAGGACCTGGAGGCGCTGCTGTCATGACCGATCCTGAGCCACGACACGCCACGTCGCCGCGCCGGCCGAGGCGATCCTCGACAAGGTCGAGCGTGCAGTGGTCGGCAAGCGCGACGTGCTCGAGCTCGTGCTGCTCGCGCTGCTGGCCGACGGCCACGCGCTGCTCGAGCGGCCGTTCCTCGTGCTCGCCATGCAGAACCCGATCGAGACGAGGGCGGCACATCGGGGGAACTTGATCGCGACCGGCCACGGGGCGGGCAGACAGGAGCCGGAGCATGGCTACAAGCGCCATAAGGGCCCGACGCGACGACTATGTGGAAGGTCGACCGGTCACGCCCTGTCAATCGAGCAGTCCGCGGCGCATCGCTGCGGCGACCGCGGCCGCAGTCAAGTCCTGGGATGTGGTGTGCGAGTTGCGCTGTGGTCGTCGGTGATGAGGTCGGCGGCTCAGGCCGCGATGAGCTCTGTCACCTCCTCTTCTGTTCGAGAGGGAGAGTCTTCTCCGACCGGGTCGCGTAGAGAAGCGCCATCGACTTCAGGCTGATGTAGCTGCGCCCGACGAGACACTCGTCATTGGCTTCGATCGCGAGCATCGAGACCAGCGGGATCAGCGAGGCGTCGTCGGGGAAGATCCCGACGACGTCGGTGCGCCGGCCGATCTCGCGGTTAAAGCGCTCCAGTGGGTTGGTCGAGCGCAGCTTGGGCCAGTGCTCGGCGGGGAACGCGAGGAACGCCAGCACGTCATCTTCGGCTTCCTCGAACAGCTGCGAGATCTGGCGTGAGGTCGCGGAGTGCCTCGGGCGGCAAATTCACCACTCAAAGAGCGTTACCTGCTTGGGGGCGCATCGTTACGCGGCTAGTACCGCCGCACGGAGGTCGTTGAGGCAGCAGGCGAAGCTGCGCGCAGCCGCCAGCTCGAGGGCAGCTCGAGTCGCCCGAGCCACCCGACCGTTGCGAGTGCCGTGACCCGGGCCAGCTCAGCCAGTCAACGTCAAGAAGCTCCGGCATATATGCATCGCGGAGCCGGGATCCGCATCCTGGCTCGCGGCCCCGGCCCGCCACGGCGGCAAGGCCCCGCCGGCTGGGAGTTCGTGCACGTGAGCGTCGACAACCCTACGCACTTGGCCTGCGTTGAGTTGCTGCAAAGGAAGGGCGACGACAGCCGGGATCATCAACTGCGCGATCGGCTTGTACGCCGCTCGCGGTATACCGTCGAGCGGAAGCGAGCGAGATTGCGCACGTGCGCGCACCCAGCTCAGGGCCCTTCGAACCCGAACTCGCTGGACGCGGAGGTCGCCGCGGAGCGCGCCGAGCTCGTGGACGCGACCGTTGCGCGCCGCGTGGTCGCAGCCGAGCGCGAAGCGCTCGCCCGCAGCGCAGATGCGGGTTTCACTATGGGGCGCGCCGCGGCCTGGCGTCGCCGCGGCGGCGACGAACCTACGTGCGAGCGGGCCTTTGCGTGCGTGCGCGTCTTGACGTCGCGGTGTGCCGACTGCTTGACGAACGCGAGCGAGGCGTTGCTCTCCACGTGTCGCATGAGCGCGGCCGGCCGCTCGGGCGCGGAGGTGAGCGCACCCTCCACCGCCACCCCGCCGCCGGCCAGCGCCGCCGCCGACGCCGCGGCCGCCGCCATCTTGCCCGCGGTCAGCGCGTCGACGATCGCCTGGGCGCGCACGAACGAGTTGGCCGTCCGCTCGTGGACGTGCATCGAGAGCGTCTCGTAGACGCGCACGAAGAAGCTGCTGGTGTGCTCCGCGCCCGCGCCGGCCACGACCAGGCCCGCGGCCGGGAAGACGACGCTCAGCGGCCGCGACGCCTCGTGCAGGCCGCGCACCGCCGCCCG
>DASVFT010000134.1:0-11317 GCA_036379935.1 Solirubrobacteraceae bacterium
CGCTGCCTGCGCGACGCCGACCCCACCTGGCTGGACCGCTCCTCGTCGACCGCCCTCGGCGTGCCGGCGGACCTGCACGCGTCGGCCCTGCCGATCCTCGTGGCCGGCGAGACGCTGGGCCTGCTCATCTTCATGTTCGAGGAGGTCGAGCCACACGACCGCGACAACCGCCGTCTGCTCGTGGCCGTGTCCGCCGCGATGGGCTTCGCCCTGCTTCGCGACCGCCTGGCCCAGGAGCTGCGCGAGGCGGCCGGGTACTAGATGACTGATTCCACGACCCCCACGACCATCTGTCCGTGACCCGCGGCGCCGGATCGCCACGGTCCGAAGGGGTCCGTGGCTCTGCCACTGTCCCCCTTCGGCCCGCGTCGCCCGGCATCCACGGTGCACGGCCATCTGGCCGCGCGGGCCATGGGATCAATCATCTAGGCCGGCGGCGGGACCTTGTGGCGCGCGGACGCGTAGGCCCGCAGCCGCGCGAGCGACTGTCGGATGATGCGCGAGACCTGCATCTGCGAGACGCCGATGCGCTCGCCGATCTCGGCCTGCGTGAGGTCCTCCTCGAAGCGCAGCCGCAGGACCTCGCGCTCGCGCGCGGTGATCGAGCGCATCAGGTGCTCGATGGTGGCACGGTCCTCGGCCAGCGCGAAGCCGTGCTCCTCGGTGCCGAGCGTGTCGCCCAGCGTGTCGCCCGCCTCGTCCTCGCTGCCGCGCGGCGCCTCCAGCGAGGTCGCCTTGTAGGCGCCCGACGCCTCGAGCGCCTCGAGGACCTCCTCCTCCTCCACGCCCACCTTCGCGGCGATCTCCTCAACCGTCGGCTGGCGATGGAGGTCGAGCGACAGATCGGAGACGGCGCGGTCGACGCGCAGCGCGAGCTCCTGGAGGTCGCGCGGGACCCGCACGGACCACGTGCGATCGCGGAAGTAGCGCTTGATCTCGCCCAGGATGGTCGGGACGGCGTAGCTCGAGAAGGCGACCTCGCGCTCGAGATCGAAGCGGTCGATGGCCTTGACCAGGCCCAGGCAGGCGACCTGGAAGAGGTCGTCGAAGGGCTCGTCCGGGCGCTGGTAGCGGCGCGCAAGCTGGCGCGCCAGCGGCAGGAAGCGCTCGACCAGCATCTCCCGGTCGACCGGGTCGCGCTTGTCGAGGTAGCGCGCGAAGAGCGCGCGATCCTCTTCGGCCCGGTTGTCGACGCGCGCGGGGTCCGGCTCGGAGCGTGCCTCCACGCTTAACCGCTGCGTAGCCGACATGGAGGAGGCGCCGTGAGGCGCTTCGGGCGGGGGTCGCTGAGAGGCTGGTCGGACATCATGGCGCTCGATGATGGGACTGCGAGCGCCGGGGCGATGGGGCGCGTGCCGTGAACGGGCGGGCAGATAGGCCTCGGTCCAACGACGGCACCAGTGTACTGCCCCGTGTACGCTGGCCGTCAAACTGTATGGGGGGAAAGGTCGTCAACAAGCCAGACGTACACCGCGCGCTCAGGGTCCTCCTTGCCGACCAGGATCTGGGCGCCCTGAAGGTCACGGCAGCACAGCTGCGCGAGCTCGGTCATACGCCGACCGAGATCGCGGTCGAGCTGCGCGAGGCGGCCGAGGCCATCGCCCGCGACGACCCGGACCTGACGATCGTCGTGCTGTACGGCGACGACAGGCATGCGCTGAACCTCATCGAGGAGATCAACGCCTACTCGTCGGGGCCGGTGATCGCCCTGCTCGACCACGAGGACCCCGAGTTCGTGGCCGAGGCCGCCGAGCGCGGCATCTTCGCCTACGCGCGCCAGGAGACGTCCGACTCCATCCAGAGCGCCATCGAGGTGGCGATGCGGCGGTGGCGCGAGCAGCACCATATGGCCGAGCAGATCGAGCGCCTCGAGGGCGCCCTTCAGCGGCGGGCGCTCATCGAGCGCGCCAAGGGAATCCTGATGGAGCGCCATTCGTGCGACGACCGCGCCGCCTTCGAGCTGCTGCGCGAGCATGCCCGCAGCAACAACCGCACGGTGGTCGACGTCGCCGCCGCGGTGACCGAGGGCCACGCGCTGTTGCGCAACGCCCACGATTAGCGCGCGCCCACCGCGGGGAGACCGGTCGCCATGATCGGCATCCTCATAGCGATACTCATCGCAGCCCTCGTGTACTGGCTGTGCCTGGCCCTCGGACTGCCGGCTATCGTCGCCATCATCGCCGCCATCCTCGTGCTCGTCGGCGGCGTCGGCACCGGCGGCTACGGCCTGCGCGGCAGTCGCTGGTAGCGGTGCATGACCGAGCGCGCGCCCGACGGCAGTCGCCGCGTCGGGCGCGCGTCGCGTCCTACTCGGCGCGGCGGGCTGTCGCCGGCGCTCTTCGTGCGCGCGTTCAAGCGCTACCGCGAGCACGAGATGACCGATCGCGCGGCGGCGCTGACCTACTTCGCCATGATGGCGCTGTTCCCGACGCTGCTGGTCGGCGTGACCCTGCTGGGCCTCTTCGGGGAGCAGGGGCTGGTGCAGGACGCCACGAACTACCTGCTCGAGCACGGCGCGGACGCCGACACGGCCCGCGTCGTGCGCAACGCGTTGCAGAACGTGATCAACGCCTCGGGCGGGGCGCTCGGCATCACGCTCGTCGTCTCCCTCGCGCTCGCGCTCAACGGCGCCTCGGGCGCCTTCGGCGCGGCCGGCAGGGCGCTCAACGTCGTCTACGAGGTCAAGGACGACCGCGGCTTCGTGCGGCGCAAGCTCACCGACCTAGCGGCCACGCTCGTGGTCATCGTCCTGTTCGCCGTCGTCCTCGCCGCGATCTTCCTCGGCGGGCAGATCGCCCGCGACCTGTTCGGCAAGATCGGCCTGGGCGACACGGCCGCCAGCATCTGGTCGTACGTGCGCTGGCCGGTGGCCCTCATCGCCGCGATGCTGGCCTACGGCCTCGTCTACCGCGTGGCGCCCGACATCCGGCCGCCGCCGGTGCGCTGGATCACGCCCGGCGCCGTGGTCGGCGTCGTGCTCTGGATCCTCCTGTCCGCCGGCTTCGCGGTCTACGTCCGCAACTTCGCGACCTACGGCGCGGCCTATGGCGCCTTCGGCGCGGCGATCGTGCTGCTGCTGTGGCTCTACCTGTCGGCCAACGCCTTCCTCTTCGGCGCCGAGCTCAACGCCGAGCTGCAGCGCGCGGCGCGCGGCGGTCAGGCCGAGGACAGCTCGCGATCGGTGAGCTCGGGCGGGTAGGAGCAGAGGCCGTCGCGCCCGGGGCAGGTGGCGCACAGCGAGCGGTGCGGCACCTCGGCCACCGGGTACTCGCCCGCGAGCAGCGGCGCCGCGTAGGCGCGCAGATCGCCGTCGAGGACGTCGGCGTCGGCCTGGGTGAAGCGCACGACGACGGGCTCGGCGGGGCGCTCGAGGAAGACGTGCGCCACCTCGACCGCGGGCGCTCCCGAACGCAGGGCGGCCAGCGCGTAAACGCGGCGCTGCGTCGCGTACGACGCCTCGACCAGCGCTTCGAGGTCGCCGGCCCCGACCTCGTCTGACTTGTAGTCGACGACGAGCGCCGCGCCGTCGTCCTCGTATGCGATGACGTCGACGAAGCCGGTCAGCAGGGGCCCGTCGGCGACGACGAACGCGAAGGCGTGCTCGCGATGCACGGAGCGTGCGGCCCCCAGGCGCGCGCGCAGCGGGCTGGCCGCGAACGCCGCCACCATGCGCTGGAGATCCCCGACCTCGGCGTCCGAGAGCTCGGCCTCGTGCGCGGCGGCCACCGCGCGCACGGTCGCGTCGTCCGGGAGCGGCGCGCCGACGCGCAGATCGAGGCGCTCGAGGAGCTCGTGCACGAGCGTTCCGCGCAGCAGCAGGTCCAGCGCGGGCGCACCGTCGCGCCCCGCGGCCGGGGAAGCCGCCTCGCGCAGGTGCGAGGGCGCGGGCTGCTCGGGCAGCCCCAGGCCCCGCTCGAGGTGGAAGCGGTAGGGGCAGGCGGCGTAGCGCGACAGCGCGGAGTAGCTCAGCGCCGCGGGCGGCGCGGGCGCGACCACCGGCTCGGCCAGCGCGATCACCGGCGTGGGCGGCGCCGCCGGCGCGCCGCCGTTGAGCGCGAGCGCCAGCTGCTCGCCCGGCGCCACCGGGACCGGCGCCTCGAGCCGCAGCACGCCGGTGTCCGGACGGTTGATAACCGTCCGCACGGGGCCGCGGTCGCGGACGGGCTCGCGCGGATCGAGCGAGGCGACGTCGTCGACCAGCGCCGGTCCGATCCAGCTGATCGGCGCCGCGCCCGGCCCGGGCGCCGGCCAGTTCTCGCCCAGGCGCGCGGCGCCGCTGAGGATCAGCCGCTCCTCGGCACGCGTCATGGCCACGTGCATCACGCGCCGCTCCTCGGCCTCGTCGGCGGCGCGGCGCTCCGCCTCGATGGCGTCGAAGTCCAGCGCGGTCGTCTTCGTGGCGTCGAGGTCGACGAGCCGCAGGCCGACGCGATCGCCGTCCACCTGCAGGTCGGGCGGGCTGAGGTTGCCCTTGCGGCCGAGATCGGCCACCACGACGACGCCGAACTCGAGGCCCTTGGCGGCGTGGATGGTCATGAGGCGCACGGCGTCGAGCCCGGCCAGGTCGACGGGCGCGTCGCTCTCGCGCGCGTCGGCCTCGAGCTCGGCCGTGGCCAGGTCGATGAACCCGCGCACGTCGCGCCCGCGGCGCGCCTCGAAGGCGGCGGCCAGGCGCAGGAGCTTGTGGACGTTGGCCAGCCGCCGCGCCCCGCGCGGGAGCGCGAGCACGTGCAGGTCGTAGCGGGTGCGGCGCAGAGCGCGCGCGAGCACCTCGTCGAGGCCCAGCCGCGGCGCGCGCTCGCGCTCGGCGGCGAACCACGCGCGAAAGGCGGCGAGGCGCTCCGCGTCGGCCGGCGCAGGCGCCAGGCGCGGGTCGTGGACGGCCTCCCAGATGGTCGTCGCGCCCTCGCGCGCGGTCAGCGCCAGCAGCGCCAGGGCATCGGAGGACAGCCCGACCATCGGCGAGGCGAGCAGGCCCAGCAGCGCCTCCTCGTCGCGCGGGTTGGCCAGCGCCGCGAGCAGGTGACAGAGGTCGCGCACCTGCTGGCGCGCCCACCAGCCGCGACCGCCGGCGGCCAGGGTCGGCAGCCCGGCGAGCTCCAGCGCGCGCTCGTAGAGACCGATCTCGGCCGAGGCCCGCAGGAGGACGACGATCTCGCGCGGGGCGACGCCCTCCTCGTGGACGAGCGCGCCGACGCGCTGCGCGACGAGCCGCGCCTCGGCCTGCTTGACCGGGCTCGCCGCCGGCAGGCCCACGCCGAGCGCGCCCGGCGCGTCGCCGTTCCACGCCTCGGCATCGGTCACGAGCAGCTCCACGAGCGGCTCGGAGGCGGGCGGGTCGTCGCGCCCGGGCCGTAGCTCGACCCAGTGCTCGTGCAGCGCGCCGAAGGCGTCGTTGAGGACGCGCAGGATCTCCGGGCGCGAGCGGAAGTTGGTGGCCAGCGTGGCCGCGTGGCCGCGCGGCTCGAGCGCCGCGCGGCGGGCGCGGAAGACCTCGACGTCGGCGTGCCGGAACGCGTAGATGGCCTGGAGCTCGTCGCCGACCGTGCAGGCGTTGTCGCGCGCGACGAGCTCGAGGAGCTCGAGCTGCAGGGGATTGGTGTCCTGGAACTCGTCGACCATGATCCGCGCGAAGCGCTCGCGATAGCCGGTCGCGATGGACGGCGCACCGGCGAGCAGGTCGCGGACGAGCAGCAGGAGGTCGTCGAAGTCGACGGCCGTCCGCCCGCGCTTGGCGGCCGCGTAGGCGTCGGCGTAGCGGCCGAGGAGCTCGTCGACGAGGGCCAGGGCCGGCACCGCCCGCTGGTCGGCGAGGGCGCCGGCGTAGGCCTCGGCCGCCTCGCGGTAGGCCTCGGCGGCGGGGGTCTTGAGCGCCGCCGCGGTGCGCCCGACCTTGACCACCTCGACCGCGCCGCCGGATCGCAGCTGGGCGTGGCAGGCCTGGAGCGCCTCGCGGGCGGCGTCGACGCTCGCCCCTCCCCCGCGCACCGCGGCGAGCTCGGCCGCCAGCGCGGCGCACGCGCGCTCGAGCCGCGCCCGCGCGGCCGCCGGGTCGGTTGGCCTCGGGCCGGGCAGCGCCGGGCGCGTCTGCCCGCGCGCGCGCAGCGTCTCGTGCGCGGCGACGACCATCCGCTCGAGGCGATTGACGGTGTAGGCCGCCGCCAGGTCCAGGGCGGCGGCGCGTGGCGCGGCGAGGAACCCGGTCAGCGCGGCGTCGAAGGCCTCGCGGCGCGCGGCGCGCGCCTCGGCCGGCTCGAGGACGGTGAACGCGGGATCGAGGCCCGCGGCCACGGCGTGCGCGCGCAGGATCCGCTGGCAGAACCCGTGGAACGTGGTGATCCAGGCGCCCTCGGCCTCGCGTGCGCCTTCGCGCTCGCCGAGCTCCAGCAGCCGCGCGCGGACCCGGGAGCGCAGCTCGCCGGCCGCCGTGTCGGTGAAGGTGATGGCCAGCACCTGGTCGGGTCGCAGGCCGTCGTCGACGACCGAGCGCACGAAGCGCTCGACCAGGACCGAGGTCTTTCCGGAGCCCGCGTTGGCCGAGAGGATGAGGTCGCCGTCGCGGCGGGCGATCGCGTCGGCCTGCTCGGGGGTGAAGCGCCGCGTCACGACGTCTCGCACCGGCAGATCGTCGGGTGCGCGCAGCCGCCGCCGTAGGCGCAGGCGGCGGGCGCCGGCGTGAGCGTCCCGGACCGGATCCCGCGCACGGCGGCCAGCGCGGCCTCGAGGACCTCCTGCAGGCGCGCGTCGAACTCCTCGGGAGCGAGGCGATCGGGCTTGACGGCGGCCAGGCTCGGATCGGCACCGTCGAGGAGCAGGCCGCGGGGACGGCCGTCGTCGTCGCGGCCCAGCGGTTGGTAGAGGCCACCGACCGCGTCGAGGTCGAGCAGGTGCGGGAGAGCCAGCAGGTAGAGCCCGACCTGCAGGCGCGCGTCGGCCAGCCACTTGGCCTGGGGCGGCGCGCCCTTGCCCTTGTAGTCGTAGACGATGGCCTCGCGGCCGTCCGGGCCGACGTCGACGCGGTCGATGCGACCCTCGAGGCGGAGCTCGCCGCCGGCCAGCTCGGCGGCCGGGAGCGCATCCTCGTCGCCGCCGAAGCGCAGCTCGAACTGGGCGGGCGCGAAGGCCGATCGGGCGTGGGCGGCGTACTCCACGTAGCGCAGAAGGTCGGCCTCCAGGCGCCGCAGCGCGGCGCGGCGGCGCTCGGCATTGGGCGAGATGCGCGCGTCGTCGGCGTGCTCGTCGAGCGCCGCGCGCAGCTGGGCGCGGGCCTCATCGATGCGCGCCGGCGTGAGCGGGCCGCCGTCCGACAGCGCGCGCAGCGCGTCCTCGAGCACGCGATGGGCGAGCTCGCCGCGCAGCATCGGCTCGGGGTCGGGCTCCAGGACGCTCGGTCGCAGCAGGCGCTCGACGAACCACTTGACCGGGCACGCCGCGTAGGCCTCCAAGGCCGACGCCGACCACGTGTCGCGTGCGCGCAGGACGTCGAGCACGCGGGGATCGCGCAGCGGCGCCAGCGGAGGCTCGGGCGCCCCCGGGCCGCCCGCCACGCGCGCGCGGGCGGCCGCGTTGGCCGTCGGCGCGAGCGCCTCGTCGAAGCCGGCGGCGCCGAGCGGCCGGCGCTCGATGCGCGCGGCGACCTCGGGGGCGAAGGCGTCGAGGACGTCGTCGACGAAGAGCGAGCGCACGCACGGCTCGCCCTCGTCGTCGGCAGCGGGCCAGCTGAGCGCCAGCAGGTCGGTCGGGCGGCTGGTCGCCGCGTAGAGCAGGTAGCGCTCGGCGTCGAGGCGATCCTCGCGCAGGCGCAGGCGCAGCCCGGAGGCGGCGTTGAGCGCGCGCCGCTCGTCGTCACCCAGGAACGGCTCCGGGGTGGACGGCCGCGGGAAGGCGTCCTCGCGCAGGCCGGCCAGGAAGAGCGCGCGGACGCGGCGGGCCCGCAGGGCGCCCGGGCTCGTCACCGCCACGAGGCCCGCGTGGGCGTCGTCGCGCACGCGCACCTCGACCGCGGAGAGCACGCGCGCGAGCTCGTGCGGGCCGGGCACGAGCGCGCGGTCCGCTGCGGCCAGCCGCTCGAGCTCGGCCAGCGCGGAGCGCAGGGCCCCGGCCACGCGCGCGTCGAGCGCCTCCGGGCCCGTGAGCACGGGGGCGCGGCGCCGATGGGGCGCGGCGAAGAGGGCGGCGGCCTCGGCCGCCAGCCGCCGGCACAGCGCCGCGGGGTCACGGGCCGCCGTGGCGACGCGATCGAGCTCGTGGAGCACGAAGTCCGGGTGCTCGCCCTCCCACAGCGCGCGCGCCGCCGCCGCGCTGGCCGCGCCCTCGCGCCGCGCCCGCTGCTCGAGCCGATCGGCCAGCGCGGGCTGGTCGAGCTTGCCCGGCGTGCGCAGCCAGGTCAGCAGGTCGTCGGCGCTGCCGTCGGCCAGAGCGCAGCGCAGCAGCGCCACGACCCCGCGCCCCACCGCCGTGTGCCCGGCGGCGATGCGGCGGTCGAGTGCGAACGGGACCTCGAGCTCGCCGAAGACCGCCATCAGGAGCGCCGCCTGGTCGCGCGGCTCGCGCAGGACCACGGCGATGTCCTCGGGCGCGTAGCCGCGCTCGTCGATCAGCTGCATGACGTGGGCCGCCACGAGCTCGAGCTCAGCGCGCTCGCCGCCACCTTCGAGGAGCAGCAGCGCGTCGCCCGGGTCGGGCCGGCGGTCGGGGGGCGCCTCGAACAGCGTGCGCTCCAGCGCGTGGAGCGCCGGGCGCGCGTAGTGCTCGGCGCGGCCCGGCAGCTCGACGTGCTCCGGGCCCAGCGCGACGAGCTCCTGGAAGGTCTCGCCGCGCCCGGCGAAGGCGACGCGACCGGGCTCGTAGGTCAGCGAGACGGTGACCGGAGCCGCGGCGTGGACGGCCAGCGTCTCGATCGCGTCGCGCTGGACTCCGGTGAGGTCGTCGAAGCCGTAGATGACCACCGGCGTGCCGCGCCAGCGGGCGGGGTCCAGGCGCAGCGCGTCGAGCGCCGCCTGGTCGTGGAGGATGCGGTCGCGCCGGCCGAGCGTCTCGAGGCCGTCGCGATAGGCGCCGTACAGGCGCGCGAGCTCCTCGGCGTAGGCGGCGCGCGCCGGCTCGCGGCTCCCCCACTCGCGCATCGCCGCCCACCAGCGCCCGGGCGTGAGGCGCCGCTCCTCGAGCTCGTCGACGAGGCGCAGCAGCGCGGCGGCGAAGCCCGGCGTCGCGGCCGAGGCGGCGAGGACGTCGAGCCGCGCGCGGGCGATCGCCGCGGCGGCGACGCGCTCGCGCGCGAGATCGCCGAGCGGCCGACCGGCGACGCCCGCGCGCCGCGCGATCTCGCCCATGAGCCCCGAGAAGGCGCTGACGCGGACGCCGAACACCACGCCCGCCGCCGCGAGCTCGCGCCGGTAGTGGTCGATGTCTGCGAAGGTCGGGACCACGAGCACGGGCTCGTCGTCGAGCGCCGCCCGGTAGGCGGCCAGCGCGCGACCCGCCTTCTCGGCGTTGGCCGGACCGGTGAGGAGCGTGAGCGGCACGGGACCCCATAGGGTTGCTCACCGCGCGGCGGACGTTGCTCGGTCCGCGCGGAGCCGGCCGCTCGACGCGCGCGCCACGCGCCGGCGGCTACGTGCCCAGCCCGCGCACGCGCAGCCACGACACGACGTCCCTCACCCACCCGGCCAGCGAGGCGTGGACCTGGAAGAGGTGGCCGGTGGCGGGCAGGATGATCTGCGACACGTCGCAGCCGCAATGGGCCTGGTAGTAGGCGAGGTCGGCGCGCGCCGCCGACGGCGGCGCGGTCGTGTCGTGGTCGCCGGAGGTGAGCAGCACGGGCGTGCCGGGCCCGATCTGCGTGATGGCCGCGTCGTTCTCGGCGTACATCGCCGCGATGTCGGCGATCTCGCCGAACGGCGAGACGAGGAACGGCGGCGTGCAGGCCGTGTCCACCGCCGAGCGCATGGCGCCGGGCCAATAGACGTTGAAGTCCTCGCAGTTCTGGCGCGTCTGGAAGAACTCGAAGTAGTCCGGGTGCTGGGCGTTGGGGGTGAAGCCCCCGCCCTTGGAGCCGCCGTCGGAGCCGTCGCCCTGCGAGGACGAGCCGGTGATGTCGGTCTGGATCATCGCCGCGACGTCGTGGTAGGTGCCGGGGTAGCCGGCGACGATCCAGCCGCCGGCGCTGTGGCCGATGATCACGACGGTCCGGTTGGCCATGCCGCCGGGCTGCTTGGCGCCCGAGCAGTCCGTGCCCGACGTCGTGCTGTACGCCCCGCTCTTCACGGCGTCGACGACCTGGTGCAGCATGCGGCGATGCTCGCGCGTCGTCAGCGTGAAGCCGTCGCCCGGGACGTCGAAGTACGGGCTCTTCGCGTAGCCGAGCCGGTCGTAGGAGTACACGACGTAGCCGGCGCTCGCGAGCGCGCGGGCCGTCGACCACGTCGGCGTGAAGTCCCAGTTGGCCGTCGACGAGGCGATACCGTGCACGAGGACGATGGCCGGCGTGCGCGCGGAGACCGCGCCGTCGGTGTAGCGCCTGCCGTAGAGCACGCTGGCCGTCCCGCGGGGATTGGTCACCGTGAAGCACACCGACTTCGCGGTCATGCGCTTGTCGAAGCGCATCTGCGGCTCGCCTGCCGCGCCCGCCGTCGCGGTCAACGCCAGCGTCGTCAGCACGGCGAGAGCAGAACCCGAGAGCATTCGCATGGCGCACATGTGCCCGCCGAGACCCTCGCCCAACCTCAACCCGACCACGAGCACCGTCGACACGCCGCACGGCCAGGCGCGCGTGCATCTGCACGTCGCCGAGGATCCGGCGGGCGCGCTGGTCCTCGGTCACGGCGCCGCCGGGGGCGTGGGGGCGCGCGATCTTTTGACCACCACCGCGGCGGCACTGGCCAGCGGCTGGAGCGTCGCGCTCGTCGAGCAGCCCTACCGCGTGGCGGGGCGGCGCTCGCCGGCGCCGGCGCACCAGCTCGATACGGCCTGGACGGCGGTGGTCGAGCACCTGCGGGCCGGCGCGCTGAGCGGACTGGCGCTCGTCGCCGGCGGACGGTCGTCGGGTGCCCGCGTGGCCTGCCGGACCGCGGCGTCGACGGCGGCGGCCGGCGTCCTGTGCCTGGCCTTTCCCGTCCACCCGCCCGGCCGCCCCGACAAGACGCGACTGCCCGAGCTCGACGCCGTGACCGTGCCCACGCTCGTGGTGCAGGGCGCGGCGGACCCGTTCGGCATGCCGCCGGCGGCCCGCCACCGCGTCGTCGCCACCGTGGCCGGGAACCACAGCCTGGCCACCGACCTCGACGGGGTGGCCGCCGCGGTCCGGCGCTGGCTGCCC
>DASVFT010000135.1:0-9028 GCA_036379935.1 Solirubrobacteraceae bacterium
GCAGGTAGGCGGTGGGGTCGCCCGGGGGCTGGTACTGGATGACGCACGTGACCCCTTCGACGTCGAGGCCGCGGGCGGCCACGTCGGTGGCCACGAGGGTGTCGACGTCGAAACGCTCGAAGCTGGCGAGCGCGCGCTCGCGCTGGCCTTGGGACTTGTCGCCGTGCATGCCGACGACGTTGACGCCCTCGCGGCTCAGGCGCTTGACGAGCCGGTCGACGCCGCGCTTGGTGCGCACGAACACGAGCGCCAGGTCGCGCTCGCCGCGCAGCTCACCGAGCAGCGCTTCCACGCGCTCGTCGCGCTCGACGGCCACGAAGCGGTGCTCCACGGTCGCCGTGCTGGTGACCGCCGGGGCGTAGTCGTGGCGGCGCGCGTCGCGCGTGTAGCTGCGCGCCACGCGGCCGGCCTCGCCGTCGAGCGTGGCCGAGAAGAACAGCGTCTGACGGTCGTGCGGGCACTGGGCGACGATCCGGTCGACGGCGGGCTTGAAGCCCATGTCGAGCATCCGGTCGGCCTCGTCGAGGACGAGGATCCGGACGTGGTCGAGCGTGAGGTCGCCGCGACCGAGGAGGTCCTCGAGGCGGCCGGGCGTGGCGACCACGATGTGGGCGCGCTTGGCCAGCTCGGCCTGCTTGACGATGCCGACCCCGCCGTAGACGGGAGCGATCTTCAGCGCGCGGGCGTGGGCCAGCGGGCGCAGGTCGGCGACGATCTGCGTCGCCAGCTCGCGGGTGGGAGCGAGGATGAGCGCCGCCGGACGGCGGTCGGTGGCCTCGATGCAGTCGGCGATCGGTGCGCCGAAGGCGATGGTCTTGCCCGATCCGGTCGGCGACTGGGCCAGGACGTCGTGCCCGGCCAGCACGTCGGCGATGACGAGCCGTTGGATCGGGAAGGGACTGGTGATGCCGCGCTCGGCGAGGGCGCCCGCGACCGCGCGGGACACGCCGAGATCGGCGAAGGACTGCGTTGACATCGGTCTTTCTCCTTGCGGCGCTTGGTCGGGCCGCGGCTGATTCGGGAGGCGACGGCGTACCCGAACCGCCCGTGTGGCGGGACCCAAGCAAGCTGCCTCGCGGCCGGCGACTCCGACCGCTCTTCACAGGATAGCGGCAACGCGCCTCGCTGACGCGGCGATCATGCTTGGGGTCGGTCCGCGTCGATCGGGGTATGAGAGGGCCAGGTGCCGCACGATCACAGGGAGGAACTGCCGTGAGGGTCACACCAGTCGCCGTCGCGGCGGCGCTCGCGCTTGCGCTGCCGGGGATCGCATCCGCCCACGGACATGGCCACGACCACCACGGCCACGGCCACGGCCATCGCGGCCATCACGGCCACGGCCATCACGGCCACGGCCTGAAGAAGATCGATCGCATCGTCGTCATCTACGAGGAGAACCACAGCTTCGACAACGTGTACGGGGGCTGGGAAGGCGTGGACGGCCTGGGCAACGCCGATCCCGCGCACACCAAGCAGGTCAACCAGGCGGGCACTCCCTACACGTGCCTGCTGCAGAACGACGTCAACCTGACCTCGCCGCCGCTGAGCGCCACCTGCCACGACGCGACGACCGCGACGCCGTTCGACAGCCACTTCACCAACGATCCGTTCCGGATCGACGACTTCATTCCCGCGACCGCGAAGACGTGTCCGGCCAAGGGCGTGTTCGCGCCCAACGGCGTCCTCCACCCGAACGGCCTGCCCGGAGGCTGCACCCGCGACCTCGTGCACCGCTACTACCAGGAGCAGTACCAGCTCAACGGCGGTCAGCAGAACCGCTACGTCACCGGCAGCGACGCCGTCGGCCTGACCATGGGCACCTACGACACCCGCGCGCTGCCCATCTACAAGTACCTGCACGCGCCCGGCCATCCCGCGTACGCGATCGCCGACCGCTTCTTCCAGGCGGCGTTCGGCGGCTCGTTCCTCAACCACCAGTGGCTGATCGCCGCGGCGACGCCGACGTGGCCAGGAGCCGACAACACCGGTGGCGCCAACGATCTGCACTCGGTGGTCGACTCCAACGGCATGCCGACCAGCTATCCGCTGTACAAGGCGACGTCCCCGGTGAACGACGGCGCGCTGACCGCCTCTTGTCACCCGGGCCCCGGTCGCGGACCGACGCCCCCCGGCGTCACCTGCGGTGACTTCGCCGTGAACACGATCCAGCCGCCCTACCAGCCGTTCTCGTCGCCCACGGCGGCCAAGCTGCCGCCCCAGACGGCGCCCACCATCGGCGACCGCCTGAGCGCCAAGGGCGTCGACTGGGCCTGGTACTCGGGCGGCTGGTCGAACGCCAACGGCGACGTCAACGCTCCTGGCTGGACCAACGGCACCGGTACCACGTGCACGGATCCGGACGCGGCGACGGGAGCGACGTTCCCCAACTGCCCCGACAAGCTGTTCCAGTACCACCATCAGCCGTTCAACTACTTCGCCTCGTTCGCCCCGGGCACGGCGGCGCGCGCCGCGCACCTGCGCGACGAGGCCGAGTTCGTGGCGGCGGCCAACGACTCCAAGCGCCATTGCGAGCTCAAGCCGGTCAGCTTCGTCAAGCCGATCGGCGAGGAGAACGAGCACCCCGGCTACGCCAGTGAGAGCAGCGGGAGCAGCCACCTCGTGGAGCTGCTGTCGGCGATTCGCGGCAGCGCATGCGCGCGGGACACGATGGTCGTCGTCACCTACGACGAGTTCGGCGGCCAATGGGACCACGTCTCGCCTCCGGGGCAGGGCGGTGCGCCCGGGCCACACGACATATGGGGGCCGAGCACACGCATCCCGGCACTTGTCCTGGCGCCGCACCTGCGCCGTGACTTCGTCGTCGACCACACGCAGTACGACACGACCTCGATC
This sequence comes from Solirubrobacteraceae bacterium, assembly GCA_036379935.1. Lineage (GTDB taxonomy): Bacteria > Actinomycetota > Thermoleophilia > Solirubrobacterales > Solirubrobacteraceae > JAOPZW01. The sequence goes on from DASVFT010000135.1 coordinate 2,854, forward strand.
ATGGCGACGATCGAGCGCCGCTTCGGGCTGCGGCCGGTGAGCTCACGCGACCGTGCGGTCAACGACCTGTCGAACGTCTTCCGGGCAGGGGGGCGGTACCGCGGGCACTGAGCCTTCCGCGGCCGGAGCACGTCCGCTGACGTGCTCCGGCCGCGGCCTCAGCCACGGCCGCGTCTCAGCCCCCGCCGCGGCCTCAGCCCCGGCCGTGCGGCGCGGTGAGATCCCAGCCGAGCGGGCCGCGAGGGATGATGCGCTTGGGGTTCAGCTGGTCGTGGGTCGTGTAGTAGTGCGTCTTGATCTCGTCCACGTCCGTGGTCTGCGCGATGCCGGGCAGCTGGTAGAGCTCGCGCGTGTAGCCCCACAGGTTCGGGTGGTCCATCACGCGCGCGCCGTTGAGGCGAAAGTGCGTGTGGTAGACGATGTCGAAGCGGACGAGGGTGACCCACGCGCGCCAGTCGGCCTCGGTCAACGTGTCGCCGGTGAGGTAGCGATGCTCGCCGAGGATACTTTCGAGCCGCGCCAGCGCCGCGAAGACGCGGTCGAAGGCATCGTCGTAGTCCTCCTGTGACGTGGCGAAGCCGGCCTCGTAGACGCCGTTGTTGAGGTCCGAGTAGACCCACTCGTTGAGCGCGTCGATCTCCGCGCGCAGCGGCTCGGGGTAGAGGTCGACGGAGGCGTCGCCCCACGCGTCCCACTCGCGGTTGAGCATCCGCACGATGTGCGCGGACTCGTTGTTGACGATGCGCTCGGTCTCCCGGTCCCATAGCACCGGCGAGCTCACCCGCCCCGCGTAGTTCGGCTCGCTGGCGTCGTAGGCCTCGGCCAAGAGGTCCCAGCCGTGCAGGTCGTCCACGAACCCGTTGCCGCTGAACGCCCAGCCGCGCTCGTCACGATACGGGGCGAGATAGGAGACGTCGATCACGTCCTCGAGGCCCTTGAGATGGCGCACGATCAGGGCGCGCTGCGACCATGGGCAGGCCCGGCCGATGTAGAGGTGGTAGCGGCCCGGCTCGGCGCGAAAGCCCGACGAGCCATCGGCGGTGACCCAGTCGGTGAAGCGGCTCGGCTTGCGCACCCAGCGCCCGTCAGGAGGCTTCTCCGCCTCCGCAGTTCGTTGCATGCACAACAGGTTACCCCGTCATGGCCTGCCGAATCCGCCACGTGCGAAGCGCTGGACCTGCGCGACTGAGCCGCTCGAGCCCCGTCGTTCGGCCAGGCTCAGCGTCCGATCACCTAGCGTGGTGGGCGCCATGGTGATGATCAAGGACGTCACGCCGGTCTTGCTCGAGCACGCGCGGCGTCAGCTCGCGTGGCTGCGCGACGATGGCTACGAGGAGAGCAACTCGCTCGTGGTGGGTTCGGCTTTCCACCTGCGGTTCGCCGGCGCGCATGGAGAGCTGATCCCGCCAGATTGACGTGCCGCGGTCCACGAAACAGGTGCTGATGCGTGGCGTTGAGCAGGGCCTAGCGTGGGAGCTTCGGGTCTGGCCAGCTGAGGGGGAGAAGTTGCACTATGCCGTGATCCCCCTCGAGACGGGAATGGGCTATACGGAGCAAACCGTCGCTGCCGCTGCTTCGATACCTGCGGTGGCGTTCTTTGAGCTGAAACCGACGCTCGATGTCGCGCTGGCGGCGGGAGCCGTCCCTCTGAGTGTGACGCGAGGTGTACTTCGAGACAACGAAGGCCGATCACAGAGCCTGAAGCTCATTGCGTTCAGCCCCTACGCCGCCTTCTTCGCTGTCCCGGTTGGTCCGGACGTTGACAAGGTTACGGTCATCGTGCAGGGACCTAGTGGGACGACGATGGAGGCAAGCAAAAAATCGTCCCGGCGACGCGCGCGGCTTCTCGCTCGCCGGCAGCGCTGACCGCCGAGATCGCGCGCGACGCCAGCGAGATTACGACACTATCGTTAACCTGGGACCAGACTCGACACACGACACGCCAGCTTGGTGGGCAATTATGGAATTAGTCCTGGCACGTTCACGCCTAAGAAGTCCGCCTGCGGATAGCTGATGCACCAGTCGAAGTTGTCTCGTCGCTCATTGCCCCCCGACGCGCTGCGCTACGCACGCGATCAGCTCTGGGTTGCGCGGGGGTTGGGACCTCACCTGAAGGAGCTGCTCACGTCCGACGCATGGGACAGTTGGACGTTCGCCGACCCATCCGTCCCCGCGTCTCGACTTGAGCGATTCTCGACGGCCTTGGCGATCGGCTTGGCCGATGTCGAATGCCACGCGTGGAAAGAGGTCGCAACTGTGATGACCGCGGAGTCGCCCGCGGTTTGGCTGGCCCCCGATTCCCTCGCTCGACCCGGTGATGGCATCTTGAAGCGTGTCACGGTCGAGCAGCAGTTTGTGGATGACGGTGTGTACCTCGTAGAGCGAGCGGGCGATGTCGATCGCATCGCCGCGACGTGGGGGTGGGCGAGCTCTGCTGCCGGGCAGATGGGACTTGTCACGACGCACGTGCTCCCCGCCTCCGGAATCGACGCAGAAGATCTGCGAGCGGCCGCAGAGCAGGCGGTCCTCCTGGTCATGACCGCGTACGACGGCGACGGAATCATCTTCTTTCGCCGGCGCAAGCCCTAGCGCGCAAGACGACTTGCGGTTCCCAGCCGAGAACGTCACACGTGAGGAGACGAGCTAAGATCCGCCCCGGCGAGAGGTGATCGAGCGATGCGTGCAGCGCTGCACGTGATGTTGGCGTCTGGGGTCGAGGGAGAGCTTCCCGACTGGCAGCCTGAGGACCCGGAATGCTTCGGGTTGCACCTGCAGGTCCTCCTCGGTCCGGAGGGAACGACGAGCAGCGACTCCTTTGACGTCGGCGTATGCACCCCGCTGTGGTTCGTCGCGCGCTACGAGGCCACCCAGCTGCGGCGGTGGAGCACGCGTCCGCTGTACGGAACCACCGCGCTCCTTCAACTGTCAGGCCATCGCGACTTGTCGACCGCCCCGGAGATCTCCGAGGAGCGCTACCCCGCGCTATTCGGCACGGGATTCATCTTCCTGCGCCGCTGGGACTACGCCAAGCTCGAGGCCACCATCCAAGAGCTGTGCGCGAACACCAAAGGGCCGACCTGGGGTGCCGTCGCCTCCAGAATTGGCCGCCTGCTGCCATGGGAATTCGACTATCGCTACGACCGCGCAATCGACGCCGGCGAGGAGTTCCCAACCGAAAACCGCGCGCCCGAGGAGACGGCCTAGGGCCCCGCCCCCACGGCGGGCCCCATCAACGACTAGGCTGCCCGCGCCGCGGTCTCCTGTGGAACTGCTGCTTGAGCTCATCGGCGTGCGCCTCACGCTCGAGCCGGCCCAGCGTCTCCAGGATGTCGTTCTCCATGGTGAGCCCCATCGGCACACCTAGCCCGGGAGGCAATGACACATTCCGTGAGGTCCCAGGCGGTATGCCTAGCGCTGAGGACATCTTCTTCCGGCTTGCCGGAAGAGGTACCGACGTGACTCCGAACGAGTACGACGGCATCTCTGTCGAGTTGCCCGAGGGGCAAGGCCGCGTCGGCATCAGACCCGACTCCAAGCACGGAGACGCCGCCGTTGATGTCAACATTCCAAGTGTTCCCGAAGTCCGCAAGATCCACTTTGGCTCCTGACCTCATAGAAGAGATCTGGGCGCCGTTCCGCGCCGAACTGGCTCGCGACTACGTAGGTCTGTGGGAGATCGTGGCTCGGACGCGAGATCTCGCTCCGGAACTTGATGACGACAGCGTGCGCGAGCTCGTGCTCGAAGTCGTGGACCGGGCACTGCGCACCGGGGAGGCCGAGGCCGGTGGGTTCCAGGGCGGCATCGACAAAACATTTGGCGCGTGGAGCGGACCCGCTGATGCGATCACGGAACGCATATCGCGCGAGTGGGCGGCATTGGGCGCCGACCCCAACATCGGCGAAGTCGTGTGGCTCAGCAGCCCATCGGCCTAACAGAGTTCGCTGAAGGTCGAGCCCCCGTTCGGGCTAAGCGCTCGGTCCTGAGCCTCTCCGGAACACGGAGGTCCGAACTGGGCGCGGTCGCGTCGCGCATTGGTGCCCCTAGCGGTAGCGATTTCACCCCGCCCGGCACGCGCCTCGATGCGGGCAAGCCCGCGCCCGCGGCAAGCTACCCTCACGCGGTGCTCGGTCTCCCCGACGGCATCCGCGCCTGCCTCTTCGACCTGGACGGCGTGCTGACGAAGACGGCCAAGGTGCACGCCGCGGCGTGGAAGGCGATGTTCGACGCCTTCCTGCGCGAGACCCAGGGCGAGGGGTTCGTGCCGTTCGACGAGCGCGCCGACTACGACGCCTACGTCGACGGCAAGACGCGCGAGGACGGCGTGCGCGGGTTCCTCGAGGCCCGGGGGATCCCGTACGACGACGACCTCGTGCACGAGCTGGGAGAGCGCAAGAACGAGATCGTGCTGCGGATGATCCGCGAGCACGGCGTCGAGGCCTACGAGGGGTCCGTGCGCTACCTGCACGCCGCGCGCGACGCGGGGCTGCGGCGCGCGGTCGTCTCCTCGAGCGCGAACTGCCACGACGTGCTGGTCGCCGCCGGCATCGAAGACCTCCTGGAGGTGCGCGTGGACGGGATCACGGTCCGCGAGCGCGGCCTCAAGGGCAAGCCGGCGCCCGACATGTTCCTCGAGGCCGCGCGTCTGCTCGGCGTCGAGCCCGCGCAGGGCGCCGTCTTCGAAGACGCCTTGGCCGGCGTGCAGGCCGGGCGGGCCGGCAACTTCGGCGTCGTGGTCGGCGTCGACCGCGTCGGCCAGGCGAAGGCGCTGCGCGAGCACGGCGCCGACATCGTCGTGCGCGACCTCGCCGAGCTGCTGGACGACGAGCGGTGATCGAGTTCCCCTGGTTCACCGTCGAGTCGTGGGGGGTGGCCGAGGACGAGCTGCACCTCGACGCCCTCGCGCAGACCGAATCGGTCTTCGCCCTCTCCAACGGCCACATCGGGATGCGCGGCAACCTCGACGAGGGCGAGCCCTTCGGCCTCCCCGGCACCTACCTCAACGCGTTCTACGAGACGCGCCCGCTCCCCTACGCCGAGGCCGGCTACGGCTACCCCGAGGACGGCCAGACGCTCATCAACGTCACCAACGGCAAGATCATCCGGCTGCTGGTCGACGACGAGCCGTTCGACATCCGCTACGGCGAGCTGCTGCGCCACCGGCGCCGCCTGGACCTCCGGGCCGGCGTGCTCGTCAGAGAGGTCGACTGGCGCTCGCCGACCGGCTGCGAGATCCGCTTGCGCTCGACGCGCCTCGTCTCGTTCCCCCAGCGATCGGCGGCGGCGATCCGCTACGAGGTGGAGCCGCTGCAGAGGTCGCTGCGCTTCGTCGTCCAGAGCGAGCTCGTGGCCAACGAGACGCTGCCGCCGCAGAGCAAGGACCCGCGCGCCGCCGCCGCGCTGGCGAATCCGCTCGTCGGCGAGCACCACTCCGAGCGCGACCTGCGCGTCGTGCTCGTGCACTCGACGCGGCGCAGCGGGCTGCGCATGGCGGCCGGCATGGATCACATCGTCGAAGGGCCGGACGGCACGGTCACCGCGGCCGAGAGCGAGGACGACCTCGGCCGCGTCACGATCACCGCCGACCTCGAGCCGGGCGCCGGCCTGCGCGTCGACAAGCTGCTGGCCTACGGATGGTCGAGTCAGCGCTCGCTGCCGTCGCTGCGCGATCAGGCCGACGCGGCGCTGGCCGCCGCGCGCAAGTCGGGGTTCGACGGGCTGGCGCGCGACCAGAGGGCCTATCTCGACGACTTCTGGGCGCGCGCCGATGTCGAGCTCGACGGTGACCCCGAGCTCCAGCAGGCGCTGCGCTTCGCGCTCTTTCACACCCTGCAGTCGGGCGCGCGGGCCGAGCGGCGCGCGATCCCGGCCAAGGGCCTGACCGGCCCGGGCTACGACGGGCACGCGTTCTGGGACAGCGAGACCTTCGTGCTGCCGGTGCTCACCTACACGCACCCGCAGGCCGCCGCCGACGCACTGCTGTGGCGCCACTCCACGCTCGACCTCGCCCGCGAGCGCGCCCACACGCTCGGGCTGCAGGGCGCCGCGTTCCCGTGGCGCACGATCCGCGGCCAGGAGTGCAGCGCGTACTGGCCCGCGGGCACGGCGGCGTTCCACATCAACGCCGACATCGCCGACGCGGTGATCCGCTACATCAGCGCCACCGGCGACGAGACG
>DASVFT010000136.1:0-45096 GCA_036379935.1 Solirubrobacteraceae bacterium
CACGATGAGGAGGTGCCCTGCGCCATGGAAGCTCCACGCCCCCGACCCGACGAAGAGCACTTCGGCGAGGCGGACCTGGGCGACGCCCAGTCGTCCAATCCGCCGGACGACCCCGACATGATCGAGCCCGACGCCGACCCGCTCGACACCGACGTGGAGGACGCCGACCTGTTCCTGGGCTGGGACGACGACGAGGACTCCGAGTCCGAGTCGTAAGCACGACGGCCACATCGCGGGCCCGGCTCGCCCATAGCCTCGCGCGCACGAGCCGCTGGCCGAGCCGGGGGGCGTGATGGCGTCGTGCTCGTAGCCTGAGTGGATGGCCACCTGGGAGGACGTGCGCCGGATCGCGCTGGCGCTGCCCGAGACGAGCGAAGGGACGTCGCGCGAGCTGCGCCGCTGGCTCGTCAAGGACAAGGGCTTCGTGTGGGAGCGCCCGCTGCGCCGAGCCGACCTCGAAGCGCTCGGCGCCGCCGCGCCCGACGGACCCATCCTCGGGGCCCGCGTCGAGCACCTCGTGGCCAAGGAGGCGCTGCTGGCCGACGCCCCAGAGGTGTTCTTCACCACGCCGCACTTCGACGGCTACCCGGCGATCCTCGTGCGTCTGGACCGCATCACCGTCGAGGATCTCGAAGAGGTGATCACCGAAGCGTGGCTCGTGCGCGCCCCGAAGCGGCTGGCCAAGCAGTACGCCGACGAGTCGCTCTAGACCCGCCCACGGTCGAGCGCACTTGAAGACCGCGCCCGATGCTCTACCCGCTACAGCATGGTCACCCTCGGATTGCTGGTTCGGCTCGAAGCGAAGACCGGGCGCGAGGAGGAGGTCGAGAACTTCCTGCGCCAAGCGCTGCCGCTCGTCGACGACGAGCCAGGGACGCTCGTCTGGTTCGCCGTCCGCCTCGGCCCGTCGAGCTTCGCGATCTTCGACGCCTTCCCCGACGAGGAGGGTCGCCAGGCGCACCTGGCGGGCAAGGTCGCCGCCGCGCTCATGGAGCGCGCGCCCGAGCTCCTCGCGGAGGACCCGAAGATCGGCCGGTTCGACGTGCTGGCGGCCAAGCTGCCCGCGCTCGCCGCAGCGCAGCAGGCCGCGGCGCAGTAGGCGCGGCACGGACGGGTGGGGCGGCCTCCGCTATCCTCACCCGTCCGCAGATGCCCAAGATGAAGACCCATTCCGGCGCCAAGAAGCGCTTCAAGCTGACCGCCAAGGGCAAGGTCCAGGGGCGGCACGCCTTCTCGAGCCACATCCTCGAGAAGAAGTCGCCCAAGCGGAAGCGCAAGTTCGCCAAGCCGGTCGAGCTCAAGCCATCCGACGCCAAGCGCGTCAAGAAGCTGCTCGGAGAGGGCTCATGACCCGGGTCAAGCGCGCCGTCCACGCGCGCAAGAAGCGCAAGGCGACCCTCGAGCAGGCCAAGGGCTTCCGCGGCGAGGCGCACTCGAACTACAAGCGCGCCAAGGAAGCGGTCATGAAGGCCGACGCCTACGCGTACCGCGACCGGCGCAACCGCAAGCGCGACTTCCGCCGCCTGTGGATCGTGCGGATCAACGCCGCGGCGCGCCAGAACGGCCTGAGCTACGGCACCTTCATCCACGGCCTGAAGCTGGCCGGCATCGAGCTGGACCGCAAGGTGCTGGCCGACATCGCCGTCCGCGACCCCGAGACCTTCCGCCGATTTGCCGATGCCGCCCGAGAGGCGTCGGCTGCTGCCGCCTAGCAACCGCCGACATCGACCAGCCTCCCGGGCGCCGGATCCACAGGATCGGCGCCCTTTTTCGTTCTGGAAGACCCGTGATCACCAGCCCGCACAACGAGAAGCTCAAGGAGATCCGCCGCCTGCGACGCCGCCGCGAGGACCGCTTCGTGGCCGAGGGCGAGGATCTGCTGCACGCCGCCGGGGCGGCGGGCTGGCCCGCGGTCTACGAGCTGCGCGCGGGCGTCGACGTCGAGCCCGAGCTGCTCGACGCCGTCTCCGGCCTGGGCTCGGGCACGCGGGCGCTCGGGGTCTTCGAGCAGCGCTGGAGCGCGCCCACCGGCCCGCTGTGCGTCGCCCTCTGGGGCGTGCGCGACCCGGGCAACGTCGGGACCGTCCTGCGGAGCGCGCTCGCCTTCGGGGCGACCTCGGTGGCGCTCGGCCCCGACACCGCCGACCCCTTCGGGCCCAAGGCCGTGCGTGCGTCGATGGGAGCGATCTTCGCCATGCCGGTCGCGCGCGTGGCGAGCGTCGCGCAGCTGCCCGGCCCCCGGGTGGCGCTCGTGGCGGGCGCCGGCGAGGCCCTGCGCGGCCCCGGGGAGGGCACGCTCGTCGTGGGCGCCGAGCGCGAGGGCCTGCCGGAGGAGGTGGCGGCGGCCTGCGATGCGGCGGCGCGGATCGAGATCGCCGGCGACTCCCTCAACGCCGCGATGGCCGCGACGATCGCGTTGTATGAGTGGACTAGGGTCCCCGACCGATGATCGAGCGCATCGACAGCCTGCGCGCCGAGGCCGAGTCGGCGATCGCGACGGCCGAGTCGACGCCTGCGCTCGAGGAGCTGCGCGTTCGCTACCTCGGGCGCAAGGCCGAGCTCCCCAACCTGCTGCGCGGTGTCGCCGAGCTTCCGCCCGAGGAGCGCGGCAGCGTCGGCCGCGCCGCCAACCAGGCGCGCCAGGCGCTCGAGCAGCTCATCGAGCAGCGCACCGAGGAGCTGGAGGCCGGCGAGCTCGACGCCCGCCTGGCGGCCGACCGCATCGACGTCACGCTCCCCGGCGAGCCGCCCCAGCCGGTGGGCCGCCAGCATCCCCTGACCGCCACCTGGCGCGAGCTCGAGGACGTCTTCACGGGGCTGGGCTTCATGGTCGTCGAAGGCCCCGAGGTCGAGACCGTCCACTACAACTTCGACGCGCTCAACCACGGGCCGACGCACCCCGCGCGCGACAGGTCCGACACGTTCTACGTCGCCGATGGGCGGGGGCGCCGGGAGGGCGGAGATCAGCTGGTGCTGAGGACCCACACCTCGCCGATGCAGATCCGCGCCATGGAGGCCCACCCGCCGCCGCTGTACGTGATCATCCCCGGCCGCACCTACCGTCGCGACCAGATCGATGCCACCCACTCGCCGGCCTTCCTCCAGGTCGAGGGCCTCGCGGTGGACGAGGACATCACCCTGGCCGACCTCAAGGGGACGTTGCTGGCCTTCGCGCGCGGCATCTTCGGCGAGGAGCGCGACGTGCGCCTGCGCCCCCACTTCTTCCCCTTCACCGAGCCGTCGGTCGAAGTCGACGTGTCCTGCTTCCAGTGCGGCGGGACCGGCTACCTGCGCGACGGCAGCCGCTGCAACCTGTGCAAGGGCGAGGGCTGGATCGAGGTCCTCGGCGCCGGTGAGGTCGACCCCAACGTCTACGGCTACATCGACGACGACCGCTACGACCCCGAGAAGGTCCAGGGCTTCGCGTGGGGGATGGGCATCGAGCGCATCGCCATGCTCAAGCACGGCGTCACCGACCTGCGCCTGTTCTACGAGAACGACCTGCGCTTCCTGGGGCAGTTCGGATGAGGGTCCCCGTCGAATGGCTCGCGGAGTACGCCGACCCGGGGCTGCCCGTCTCCGCGCTCGAGGAGCGCCTGACGATGACCGGCACCAAGGTGGAGGCGGTGCACCACCACGGCGTCGACGGCCTCGACCGCTTCGTCGTCGGCCGCGTGCTGGAGGCCGCCCGGCACCCCGACGCCGACCGGCTCACCGTCTGCTCGGTCGACGTCGGCGACGGTGGCCCGCAGCAGATCGTGTGCGGCGCGCCCAACGTCGCCGCCGGCCAGACGGTCGCGGTGGCCCGCCCCGGGGCCGTCATGCCCGACGGCGCCACGCTCGGCGTGGCCAAGCTGCGCGGCGTGGAGTCCAACGGCATGATCCTCGCCGAGGACGAGCTGGGCATCGGCACCGACCACGCGGGGATCATCGTCCTCGACGACGAGGAGCTCGCGCCGGGCACGCCCCTGCAGGGCGTGCTGCCGATCGCCACCGATGTGCTCGAGCTCGAGGTCACGCCCAATCGCCCCGACTGCCTCGGCGTCTACGGCGTGGCGCGCGAGGTCCACGCCGCCACGGGAGCGCCGCTGCAGCCACCGCCGTGGGCCGAGGACCCGGGCACTCCGGGCCCGATCGCGGGCGTCGAGGTCCGCGTCGAGGCCTCCGACCTGTGTCCGCGCTTCACCGCGCGCGTGTTCGAGGACGTCAAGATCGGCCCCTCGCCGGCGTGGCTCAAGGCGCGCCTGATGGCCGCCGGCCAGCGCCCGATCAACAACGTGGTCGACATCACCAACTACACGATGCTGCTGGCCGGCAACCCCGTGCACGCCTTCGACCTCGACCGCGTCGCCGGCGGCCGGCTCGTCGTGCGCCGCGCGCGCGAGGGCGAGCAGATCACGACGCTCGACGATCAGGTGCGAAGGCTTGACGCCGAGATGCTCGTCATCGAGGACGACGCCGGCCCCACCTCGGTCGCCGGGATCATGGGCGGCGAGCGCTCCGAGGTCCACGAGGGCACGACCCGCGTGCTGATGGAGGTCGCCAACTGGGACGGCCCCAACATCCATCGCACGTCGCAGCTGCTCGGCCTGCGCAGCGAGGCCAGCGGGCGCTTCGAGAAGGGCCTCGCGCCCGAGCAGGCGATGGAGGCCCAGGTCGTCGCCACCCGCCTCATGCTCGAGCTGACCGGCGCGCGCCTCGCGCCCGGCACGATCGACGTCGGCGGCGAGGGACCGCCGCCCGCGGTCATCCGCCTGCGCGAGCGGCGCGTGGCCGAGATCCTCGGCCGGGCCATCCCGCGCGCGCGCCAAGCCGAGATCCTGCGCGCGCTGCAGTTCGGGGTCGAGGAGGCCGACGAGGGCCTCGACGTCGCCGTGCCCGCCTTCCGGCGCAACGACGTCTACCGCGAGGCCGACCTCATCGAGGAGGTCGCGCGCATCGACGGCCTCGAGAAGCTGCCGGCCACGCTGCCCGCGCGGCGCGGCAGCGCCGGGAGGCTCACCACGCACCAGCGCCTGCGCCGCCGCGCCGTCGACGCGCTCGTGGGGCGCGGCCTGTACGAGACCTTCGGTTGGAGCTTCACCGAGCCGGGGATCGCCGACCGCCTGCGCCTGCCCGACGACGACCCGCGCCGGCGCTTCGTGGTGCTGGAGAACCCGATGAGCGAGGACCAGTCGGTGCTGCGCACGACGCTCGTCGGCTCGCTGCTCGACGCCGCGCGCCACAACGCGGCGCGCGGCACGCCCGACCTCGCGCTCTTCGAGTCGGCCAACGTCTATCGCGACACCGGCGAGAGGCTCCCGCACGAGGAGCGCTCGCTGGGCGCGATCCTCACCGGGCGCCTGCATCCGCCCAGCTGGGGGACGGCCGAGCCGCCGCGTGCCGGGTTCTTCGCCGCCAAGGCCCTGCTGGGCGCCGCCCTGGACGCGGTGCGCGTGCGCTGGGAGGTCGAGGCCTCGACCGAGCCGTTCCTGCATCCCGGGCGCACCGCGCGCGTGCTGGCGGGCGGGGAGGAGGTCGGCTGGATCGGCGAGCTTCACCCGCTGGTGGCGCGGCACTGGGACCTCGACCATGGCGCGGCCCTGTTCGAGATCGACCTCGATCGCGCGCTCGGCCACGCCGACGCGGTCCCGCGGTACGTCGATCTCACGAGCTTCCCCGCGCTGCGGCTGGACCTGGCCTTCACGCTGCCCGGCGACGTGCCCGCCGCCACCGTGCTCCAGACCGTGCGCGACGCGGCCGGCACCCTGCTCGCGGACGTCCGCGTCTTCGATCTCTACCACGGCGCGCAGGTCGGAGAGGGCCGCAAGTCGCTGGCCCTCGCGCTGTCCTTCCGCGCTCCGGATCGGACGCTGACCGACGAGGACGTGGCGCCGCTGCGCGACCACATCGTCGCCGCCGTGCGCGACGGGCTGGGAGGCGAGCTCCGTGCCTAGCGCCATCGTCGCCGGAGCGTCGGGCTACACGGGCGCGCTGGCCGCCTCGCTCCTGCAGCGCCACCCGCGCTTCGACCTCGTGGCCGTCACGAGCCGCTCGGACGCAGGCGTGCGGGTGAGCGACCTCTACCCGTATCACCGTGTGCCGCTGAAGCTCGAGGAGCTCGACCTCGACCGCCATGGCCAGGCCGACGCGGCGATCGTCGCCTACCCGCACGGTGCCGCCGCCCCGGTGGTGGCCGCGCTGCGCGAGCGCAACGTGCGCGTGGTGGACCTCTCCGCCGACTTCCGCCTGCGCGACCTCGAGGTCTACGAGCAGTGGTACGTGCCGCACTCGCATCCCGAGCTCATGTGGGAGGCGGTCTACGGGCTGCCCGAGCTGCGCCGCGCGCAGATCGAGGGCGCCGGCCTCGTGGCCAACCCCGGCTGCTTCCCGACCGCCGCGCTGCTGGCCCTCGCCCCGCTGGCGCCCTGGCTCACCGACGCCATCGTCGACGCCAAGACCGGGGTCTCGGGGGCCGGACGCAGGCCCACGACGACGACGCATTTCGTCTCGGCCGACGAGAACGTCACGCCCTACGGCGTGGCCGGGCATCGCCACTGCCCCGAGATCGACCAGGAGCTCGCCACGCTGGGCGCGCCGATCGCCACGACCTTCGTCCCGCACCTGGTGCCGCTGGACCAGGGCGAGCTGGCGTCGTGCTACTGCACGCTGTCCGAGCCGGTGGACGTCGACGCCCTCTTCAGGCGCGCCTACGGGCGCGAGCCGTTCGTCGAGCTCGCCGACGCTCCGCCCGGCGTGCGCGACGTGCGCGACACCAACTACTGCCGCATCCACGCGCGCTTCGACGAGCGCACCGGCAAGGCGTTCGTCTTCGCCGCCATCGACAACCTGTGGAAGGGCGCGTCCTCGCAGGCCGTCCAGAACCTCAACCTCATGTTCGGCTACGACGAGACGACGGGGCTTTTGTGAGCGCGCGGCGCTCCGCGACCTGGGGGCTCCTGTGAGCGCGCAGCGCTCCGCGACCCGCTTCTTCGTCTCGCGCTGGGTCGAGGTGCCCGACTGGGTGCGCGAGGAGCCCGCCGGCGGGCTGCCGGGCGGCTTCCGCGCCGCCGGCGTGGCGGCGGGGATCAAGCCCAGCGGCGGCAAGGACGTGGCGCTGCTGGTCTGCGACGCGGCCGACACGACCAGCGCGGCCCGCTTCACGCGCTCGGGCGTCCTCGCGGCGCCGGTCCTCGTCACGCAGCAGCGCACGCAGCTCGGCGCGCTGCGCGCGGTGGTGGTCAACTCGGGCAACGCCAACGCCGCCACGGGCGGGCGCGGGCTCGACGACGCGGCCAAGATGCAGGGCGCCGGCGCGATGGCGGCGGGGGTGGAGGCCGATCGCGTCGCGGTCGCCTCGACGGGCGTCATCGGCGTGCCCCTCGACGCCGGCGCGGTCGTCAGGGCTCTCTCGCGGGCCCGCCCCGAGCTGCGCGCCGACGGCGACGCCGACTTCACCGCGGCGATCATCACCACCGATGCCTTCGAGAAGCGGGCGACGCTCGAGGTGGAGCTGCCCGGCGGGACGGTCCGGCTGAGCGGGCAGGCCAAGGGCGCGGGGATGATCCAGCCCGACTTCGCCACGCTGCTGTGCTTCGTGCAGACCGATGCCGTGCTCTCGGCCGAGACCGCCGACCTGCTGCTCGGAGTGTGCGTCAAGCGCTCGTTCGACCGCATCTCGGTCGACGGCCAGCTCTCGACCAACGACACCGTGATCCTCATGTGCTCGGGGGAGAGCGGGGTGCTCGTCGAGGCCGAGTCCGAGGCCGAGCTTCGCTTCGGCCAGGCGCTCGACGCGCTCCTGCGCCAGCTCGCGCTGCACATCGTGCGCGACGGCGAGGGGGCCAAGCGCATCGGCCGCGTCGTGGTGCGCGGCGGGGACGGGGCCCGGGTGGAGTCCGCCGCGCGAGCGGTGGCCAACTCACCGCTGGTCAAGGCCGCGCTGCACGGCGGCGATCCGAACTGGGGGCGGATCGTCCAGGCGGTCGGGATGGCGCTGCCCGAGACCGCGCCGCTGGCCGTCGACGTCGGCATCGAAGGGGTGCAGGTGTGCGCGCAGGGCGCAGCGGTGGCCTTCGACGAGGCCGAGCTGGCGGCGCGCGTGGCGCGCGAGGAGGTCGAGTACGTGGTCGAGCTGCCCGGCGACGGCCACGAGACCGAGGTCTTCTTCTCGGACCTCAGCCACGAGTACGTGACCATCAATGCCGACTACACCACCTGACCCCATGCGCGACGTTGGCACGCTCCTCGAGGCGCTTCCCTACATCCGGGAGTTCCACGGCAAGACGATCGTCATCAAGTACGGCGGGGCCGCGATGGAGGACCCCGCGCTGCGCGAGGAGTTCGCCCGCGACGTCGTGCTGCTCAAGTACGTCGGGATGAACCCCATCGTCGTCCACGGCGGCGGCCCGGAGATCACCGCCTACATGGACCGCCTGGGCCTGCCGGTCGAGTTCGTCGGCGGCCTGCGGGTCTCGGACGCCGCCACCGTCGAGGTGGCCAAGATGGTCCTGGTCGGCAAGGTCAACAAGGACATCGTCCTGCGGCTCAACCGCCACGGCCAGTCGGCGGTCGGCCTGAGCGGCGACGACGGGCAGCTCTTCCGCGCCAGCCGCCAGGCCGGGCCGGCCGGCGAGGACGTCGGCTTCGTCGGCAAGATCGAGCGCGTCGACGTCGACGTCCTCAACCACATCGCGCAGGACTACATCCCCGTCGTGGCCTCGGTGGGCGCCGACCGCGAGGGCAACTCCTACAACGTCAACGCCGACGAGGCGGCCGGCGCGGTCGCGCGCGCGCTCGGCGCCTACAAGGTCGTGTTCCTGACCGACGTCGTGGGCTGGCTGCGCGACCCCGCCGACCCGTCCTCGGTCATCAGCGAGGCCGGCGCCGACGAGGTCGAGGCGGTGCTCGACGGCGTCGCCGGCGGCATGCGCCCCAAGCTGGCGGCCTGCCTGGACGCGATCCACGGTGGCGTGACCTACGCGCACATCGTCGACGGGCGCGTCCCGCACTCGCTCCTGCTCGAGCTGTTCACCAACGCCGGCATCGGCACGAAGATCCGGCCGGCCTCATGACCCTCGCCGACCTGCGGCGCCTGGAGCGCGACCACCTCGTGCCGGCCTACGCGCGCATGCCCGTCGAGTTCGTGCGCGGCGAGGGCGCGCGGCTCTGGGACATCGACGGCAACGAGTACCTGGACTTCCAGACCGGACTCGCGGTCAACAGCCTCGGGCACTGCCATCCGGCGGTGGTCGAGGCCATCCGCGAGCAGGCCCAGCGCCTGATCCACGTCGGCAACCTCTTCTACACCGAGCCGTCGCTGCGCCTGGCCCAGCGTCTGGCCGAGTCCTCGCTGGGGGGCAAGGTCCACTTCGCCAACTCCGGGACGGAGGCCAACGAGGCGGCCCTGAAGGTCGCGCGCAAGGCCAAGCCGCAGGGGACCGTCGTCTCGGTCCACCGCGGCTTCCACGGCCGCACGTACGGCGCGCTCTCGGCCACCCCGCAGGAGTCCAAGCAGGCGCCGTTCGCGCCGCTGGTCCCGGGCTTCGTCGCCGTCGCGCCCACGACCGAGGCGATCGGCGCGGCCGTCGACGAGCGCACCGCGGCGGTGATCCTGGAGCCGGTACAGGGGGAGAGCGGCGTCTACGAGCTCTCCGACGACGTCCTGCTCGCCGCCCGCGAGGCGTGCGACGAGCACGGCGCGGCGCTGATCTTCGACGAGGTCCAGTGCGGCCTGGGGCGGACCGGCACGCTGTGGGCCTACCAGGAGAGCGGCGTGATCCCCGACGCGCTCACCACCGCCAAGGCGCTGGGCGGGGGTCTGCCGATCGGCGCGCTCGTGACCGGCGAGCGCCTCGCCGACGTCTTCGCGCCCGGCGACCACGGCTCGACGTTCGCCGGTGGGCCGGTGCCCTGCGCGGCCGGCCTCGCGGTCATGGACGTGATCGACGACGAGGCGCTGCTGGCACGCGTGCGCGAGCTGGGCGAGCGCCTGCGCCAGGGAGTGGCGGGCCTGCCGGGCGTGGGCGAGATCCGCGGGCGCGGCCTGATGCTCGCCTTCGAGCTCGTCGAGGGCGGGGCTCCCGCGCTCGTCGAGCGCGCGCTGAGCGAGCAGCGCCTCGTCCTCAACGCCACCGGCCCCACCACCGTGCGCCTGCTCCCTCCGCTCGTCATCGACGAGTCCCACGCCGACGACGCGCTCGAGCGGCTGCGCGCGCTGCTGACGGGCTAGCTGCCCATGCCCGACATCCCGGCGTCGTGGCCGGGGACCACGAGTCCCGGCACGCTGCCGGGCGCGGCCACGAGCAGCACGCCGAGGGCGAGGAGGACGAGGGCGACCGCGTAGGTCACCGCGGGATGCCGGGGGAGGATCTTCTCCACGGCGATGAGCGCGGCGACGAAGGCCATCCACGCCACGCTCATGACACCGAGCGCGAAGAGCCCCGCCATGAGCGCCCAGCAGCAGCCGACGCACCACGCCCCGTGGCGGGCTCCCATGTTGACCGCTCCGGCCAGGCCGTCGCGCCAGGAGCCGACGAGGAACCCGAGCGGGCTGCGGCACTTCGACAGGCAGGCCTCCTTGAGCGGCGTGAGCTCGTAGGCGGCCGCGAGCACGAGGACGCCACCCGCCACCCAGCGTCCGGCGCCGTCCCACGCCAGCTGGTGGCCGAGCGCGGAGCGACCGAGCGCGAAGACCGCGTAGGCGAGCAGGCCGGCGGCAGCCCAGGTCAGCAGGTAGCCGGCCGCGAAGAGCAGCGGGGCGACGGGTGCTCCGCGGCGCGACATGCGGGCGTAGAGCGCGACCGTCGGCGCCGCCGACGGGAACATCATCGCCGCCATCATCACCACCCAGACACTGAGGAACCACCCCAGCGCCCCGAGATCCGTGCCCGGGCCGGCATCCATCCCGGCCATGCGGTCCGCCGTCGACCACCATGCCACCGCCGCGAGCGCGAAGAGCAGGGCGATGAGCCCCGCGTGGGCGCGCGCCGCCGCGAGAAGCGATCCGGGCGCGCCGCGCCCGTGCGGCTGCGCCGTCGCGCTCATCCGGCGGCCTCCGAGGCGTAGTCGAACGTGCTCTGGTACGCGCAGCGCCCGCTGAGCTCGAAGGAGAGCGGGCCCTCGCTCACCCGCAGCTCGTCGCCGTGATGCTCGGCGCCTGTGTGGTCGTGGCCGGGGATGAGGCAGGTGACGGGCTCGGGATCGCTGACGGGCTCGCCGACGCGCACGCTGACGGACTCGCCGGCGCGAAACCAGGCGCGCCGCGCATGGTGCTCGACCTCGATGGGCACGGCGCGCACGCCCAGCTGGCGGCTCGGCTTGAAGGCCCATGGGAAGTGGGCGATGGCCGTGCCGCCCCACGCGCCCGAGAAGATCGCCTCCAGGGCCTCGCGCTGAGCGTTGTCGGCGCGCTCGTCGAGGTAGAGGAAGAAGTCCCAGGGGGAGCCAGGCTCGTCGTCGTCGAACCGGCACGCGAGGACTGCGGCGAGCCCGGCGAGGTCGGCGTCTCCGGCGTGGCCGCGTTCGATCGCCCATGACAGCGCGCCCTCGCAGACCCCGTAGGTCGAGTTGCCGCCGGCGCGCCCGCCGATACGCCGGCACGGGCAGATCACCTCGCAGTTGCACGCCTCGAGATAGGTCCCGGCAATCCGCCATGGCGGCGACTGGCCCACGACGCCGGACGCTACCGGGCGGCATGCGAGGATGCGACGTGGCGGCGCGCGGCGCGCGCGCTGACTACTGGTGGTACTTGCTCAGCCCGTCGTTGCCGCGGAAGTAGGACGTCAGACCCCGCAGAGCGAAGGCGAGGCCGAGGATCACCGCGATCAGGCCCGCCCAGGCCGGTAGGACGTCGACGAGGACGAAGCACACGATCGTCGCGACGAACCAGCGCCATGGGCGAAGCTCTGGGAGGTCCAGCCACAGCGGCCCGCGCTGACCCCGATCGGAGCTGTCACCGCGCGTGTCTACGAGCCCGAGGAACATCACCTGACCACCTGACTTGACCGTCTGAAAGGGTACTCCGCTCACCATGGCTGTCGACCCGCTTCGCCTCTCCGTTCCCGTCGAGCACGACGGCGTCTCCGACCGCGTCGCCATCGAGGACCCCCTCGAGATCCGCGTGCGGGGCGAGGCGCTGGCGGTGACCATGCGCACGCCCGGCCACGACGAGGAGCTGGCCCTCGGCTTCCTCTACGGCGAAGGGCTCATCGCGGCGCCGGCGCCGGTGGGACCACCGCCGGATCTCGAGGCCAACATCGTCGACGTCGACGCCGACCTGCGCTTCGACCCGGGGCGACGGCGCTTCTACACCACCAGCTCGTGCGGCGTCTGCGGCAAGGGGGCGCTGCAGGAGGTCGCGGTGCACGCCGACGCGCTGCCCGCGGGACCGGCGCTCGATCGCGCGCTGCTGGCCGACCTGCCCGAGCGCCTGCGCCAGCCCGCGTTCGAGGCAACGGGTGGCCTGCACGCCACGGGCCTGTTCGACCTCGGCGGCGAGCTGCTGCTGGCACGCGAGGACGTGGGGCGCCACAACGCGATGGACAAGGTCGTCGGCCGGGCGCTGCTCGACGGGCTCCTGCCGCTGCACGACCGCGTGCTCTGCGTGTCGGGGCGGCTGTCGTTCGAGCTCGTGCAGAAGGCCGCGGTGGCGGGGGCGCCGATCCTCGTCGGCGTCGGGGCGCCCACGTCGCTGGCCGTCGAGCTCGCCGCCGACCGCGGCATGACGCTGTGCGGCTTCGCGCGGCGCGGCCAGATCAACGTGTACTCGGGCTCCGAGCGCGTGCTCGGCGGCCTGCCGCGGAAGGAGCAGCGATGAGCGCGGAGGAGTGGCTGGCGGCCTACGCCGAGAAGCTGGGCATCGCGCCCCCGACCGCCGAGGAGCTCGAGGCGGTCCTCGACCTCGCCGCTCAGGCCGCGCACGCCTCCGAGCGCATCGCCGCGCCCGTGGCCTGCTGGATGAGCGCCAAGGCGGGCCGCTCGCTGGAGGAGTCACGTGCCCTGGCACGAGAGGTTGCGCGCGCGCCAGGTTCGTGATATGCAGCCGGGGCCGTAGTAGGAGGAGCCTTCGGCGACGCTCAAGGGAGGAGACGTGCCCGACGTCACGCGGCGGCAACTGCTGAAGGGCGGCGCGGCAAGCGCGGCCGTCATGGGCGTCTCCGCCCTCGGCTTCGACACCGCCATCGCCGAGGCCACGAGCGTCAAGCGGCGGTTGCGCATCGAGGGCGCGACGGTCTCGCACTCGGTGTGTCCGTACTGCGCGGTCGGCTGCTCGCTCCTGGCCTACACGCGCAAGAACGGCAACGGCTCGGTCGAGCTGCTGCAGATCGAAGGCAACCCCGACAGCCCCATCAACGAGGGGACGCTGTGCCCGAAGGGCGCGACCTCGATGGAGCTCGCCGTCTCGCGACGGCGGCTCACGCACCCGCTCTACCGCGCTCCCGGCGCCGACAAGTGGAAGCGCGTCTCCTGGGACTTCGTGCTCGACAAGCTCGCGCGCAACATCAAGGCCGCGCGCGATCGCACCTTCGTCGCCAAGGATCCCGACGGCGCGGTGGTCAACCGCACCGAGGGCCTCGCCTTCGCGGGCGGCGCTGCGTTCAGCAACGAGGAGGGCTACCTCGCGACCAAGCTGATGCGCAGCCTGGGCTTCGTCTACCTGGAGCAGCAGGCCAGAGTCTGACACGGTCCCACGGTGGCCAGTTTGGCCGCCACGTTCGGTCGGGGCGCGATGACGAACCACTGGCGGGACATCCGCAACGCCGACCTGATCCTGATCAACGGCGGCAACCCGGCCGAGGCGCACCCCGTCGGCTTCCGCTGGTTCATGAAGGCGAAGGTCGAGCGCGGGGCCCGGATCATCCATGTCGACCCGCGCTTCACGCGCACCTCCGCGGTCGCCGACATGCATCTGCGGATCCGGACGGGCACCGATGCCGCCTTCTTCGGTGGCCTCATCAAGTACGTCCTGGACAACGAGCTCTACCACGACGAGTACGTGCGCAAGTACACGAACGCCGCCTTCGTCGTGAAGGACGACTACAAGTTCGAGAACGGGCTGTTCAACGGCTACGACCCGGAGACGCGCACCTACGACGCCACGAAGTGGGCGTACGAGACGGAATCCGGCTCGACGTCGGCCAAGCAGTCACCCGGCGGGCTCGGCAAGAAGGCCGGGTCGGCCACGGGCCTGACGACCGCGAGCTCCGGGCCGGCCCCCGCCTTCGCCAAGCTGGACATCGAGCACCCGCGCTCGGTCATGAACCTGCTGCGCAAGCACTACGCGCGCTACACGCCCGAGATGGTCGAGCGGATCACGGGCATTCCGCGGGCCCAGTTCCTCGAGGTCGCCAAGCTCGTGGGGGAGATGGGCCGGCCCGACAAGGTGATGACGCAGGTCTACGCCGTCGGCCTCACCCACCACACCACCGGCTCGCAGATGATCCGCTCCGCGGCGGTGCTCCAGCTGCTGCTCGGCAACATCGGCCGGCCCGGCGGCGGCATGAACGCCGAGCGCGGCCACGCGAACATCCAGGGCAACACCGACAACGCGATCTCCTGGGAGGTCCTGCCCGGCTACCTGAAGGTCCCCGCGCCGGGCCAGCGCACCGTGAAGGACTACGTCGAGGCGAGCGCGCCGAAGAAGGCGCACGCCAACTCCCTGAACTTCTTCGGTGAGAACTACGGGAAGTTCCTCGTCAGCCTGTTGAAGACCTGGTACGGGGACAAGGCGACGAAGAGCAACGAGTTCGCCTTCGACTACCTCCCCAAGCCCGCCGGGAACTCGTCCTGGATCACCATCTTCGACCACGCGCTCCAGGGCACGATGGAGGGCGTGCTGCTGAGCGGCATGACCGCGTCGAGCATCGGGCCGGACTCCAACCAGGTGCAGCAGGCGCTCGGCAAGCTGAAGTGGCTGTGCGTCATGGACTCGATGCCGACGACGAGCTCCGAGTTCTGGCACGCCCCCGGCATCGATCCCGCGCAGGTCAAGACCGAGGTCTTCGCCCTGCCGGCCACGCACTGGATCGAGAAGGACGGCTCGTTCACCAACAGCGGCCGCTGGCTGCAATGGAAGGACCAGGTCCTGCCGCCCGAGCACGAGTCGCGCCACGACCACTGGATCCTCGCCGACCTCTTCCTGCGCGTGCGCGAGCTCTACCGCAAGGAGGGCGGCAAGTTCCCGGACCCGGTCATGGACCTCACCATGGACTACCAGGATCCGGCGAAGCCCCAGCTCGACGAGATCGCCCGGGAGGTCAACGGCCAGGACATCAAGTCCGGCAAGCGCCTCGAGGGCTTCAAGCTGCTGATGGACGACGGCAGCACGTCGGCGGGCAACTGGATCTACACGGGGTCGTATCCCGAGACCGGCAACCTGATGAAGCGCCGCAACGGCGTGCAGGACCCCGAGCGCAACGACCCGACGGGTGTGGGCTTCTACCCGGAGTGGGCGTGGGCATGGCCGCTCAACCGCCGCGTGCTCTACAACCGCGCGTCGGCCGATCCGGCGGGCAAGCCGTGGGATCCCAAGCGCGCCGGCATCCAGTGGGACAGCGCCAAGAAGCTCTGGGTCGGCGACGTGCCCGACTACCCGCCCGACGCCGACCCCAGCGATCCGAAGTCCCCGCTCCCGTTCATCATGACCGGCGAGGGCACCGGCCGCCTGTTCTCCAACGGCCTCGCGGACGGGCCCTTCCCGGAGCACTACGAGCCGATCGAGTCTCCGATCAAGAACCCGCTGCACCCGGAGGTCTCGGCCTCGCCGGCGGCGTTCCTCTACGACAAGGTGGCGGGGCGCCCGAACCGCTTCGGGACCGTCGACGAGTTCCCCTACGTCGCCACGAGCTACCGGCTCACCGAGCACGAGCACTACGTCACCCAGCACGTCGAGCGCCTCGTCCAGCTCCAGCCCGAGGCGTTCGTCGAGATCCCCGAGGAGCTCGCGCGCGAGAAGGGCATCGCGAACGGCGACATGGTCCGCGTGTGGTCGAAGCGCGGCAAGATGGAGGTTCGCGGGGTCGTCACCAAGCGGCTCGGAGCCCTCACGATCGACGGGCGCAAGACGTTCCACATCGGCATCCCCATCCACTGGGGCTACGTGGGCATCAACACCGGCGACCACTGGCTGGCCAACGCGCTCACGCCCTTCGTCGGCGACGCCACCGTCCGCACGCCGGAGTTCAAGTCCTTCCTCGTCAACGTGGAGAAGCTGTGAGCGCCGAGCCCGCCCCGCTCGAGACCGTAGTCAGCCCGTGGGCCGACCGCCGGCGGCGCGCCGAGGAGCTGCGCGACCGGCACCCGTTCGCGGCCGAGCTCCTGACCCTCTATCTCGCGCTTCTCCCCGTGCAGGAGGACGCCTGGGGCGCCGCTCGCGAGAGCGCGCCGGATCCCGATGATCTGCCGCGCTGGGCGGCGGCCGGCATCCTGCCCGCCGTGGTCGGGGCGACCGTGGCGGCGGGCCCCGTGACGCTGGGCGAGGCCGCCCGCACGCGCCTTGCGGAGGGGGCGGCCGGCGATCTGCTCGCCGGCTGGCTCGCCGGCGAGGAGCTCGACCAGGTGGACCGCTACCTGGCGCGCGCGTCGCTGGGCCCGGTCCTCGAGGCGCTCGGCGAGCGGGCGGGCGCCGCCTGCACGCCCGAGGACGACGGCGAGGGCCGCCAGCTCTGCCCGAGCTGCGGCGGGCTGCCCCAGCTCTCGTGGGTGGCCTCGTCGGGCGACGCGCTCGTGAGCGGGCCGCGGAGCCTGGTGTGCGCGCGCTGCCATGCGAGCTGGAGCTGCTCGCGCAGCGTCTGCCCCGCCTGCGGCGAGAGCGAGGAGGCACGCCTGGAGATGTTCGCGGAGCGGTGGGATGGGCCGGTGACCGCCAACGGCCACGGCAAGGGCGAAAGCCACGAGCCGTCCGTCTTCCCGCACCTGCGGATCGCGGCGTGCTCGACGTGCAGCCAGTACCTGATCGAGGTCGACATGGCGCGCGACGGACGCGCGGTGCCCGAGGTCGACGAGCTCACCGCCTTGCCGCTGGACCTCTACGCGGCCGACCAGGGCCTGACGAAGCTGACTGCCAATCTCATGGGGTTCTAGCGATGGCCACCAAGATCACCCCCGGCGAGTCCTACGGGTTCTTCACCGACACGAGCATCTGCATCGGCTGCAAGGCCTGCGAGGTGGCCTGCCGGGAGTGGAACCAGCTGCCGAGCGAGGGCGTGGGCTTCCTCGGTGACAGCCTCGACAACACGGGCGAGCTGAGCGGCCAGACCTGGCGCCACGTGCAGATCCTCGACCACGTGCCCGACGAGACGCTGGGCACGGGGAACGGCGCGGCCTTCCTGCTCATGTCCGACGTGTGCAAGCACTGCACGCACGCCAGCTGCATGGACGTCTGCCCGACGGGGGCGATCATCCGCACCGAGTTCGACACCGTCTTCATCCAGGAGGACGTGTGCAACGGCTGCCGGATGTGCATCTCCGCCTGTCCCTACAACGTGATCGACATCGATCCGGGGCGCGACGTCGCGCGCAAGTGCACCCTCTGCTACGACCGGCTCCAAGGCGGCATGGAGCCGGCGTGCGCGAAGGCGTGTCCGACCGACTCCATCGAGTTCGGGCCGCTCTCGGAGCTGGGCGAGAAGGCCGTGAAGCGCGAGGCCCAGCTCCACGCCCAGGGCATCAAGCAGGCCAACCTCTACGGCCACGACGACAAGGTCTACGGCGGCCTGAACGCCTTCTTCCTGCTCATGGACAAGCCCGAGACCTACGGGCTGCCCAACGCCGCCAACGCGGTGCTGCCCAAGCGCAACAACGTGGGCGGCTATCTCGGCGCCCTGGTGACGGCGGTCCTGGGCGCGTTCGCCGCGCTGTTCGCGCTGCGCGAGCGTGGGCGCCGCGCCGCGGGCGAGTCCGAGCCGGGGGAGGGAGGGTCCCGATGACGACGCTCGCCGCCACCGAGCACTTCGCCGGCGCGCCCCACTGGACCTGGTACATCCTCTTCTACTTCTTCCTGGCCGGCCTCGCCGGCGGCTCCTACTTCCTGGCCACGCTCCTGCGCCACTGGGGAGCGCCGACGGACGAGCCGGTGGCCAGGGTCGGCTTCTACGTCGCCTTCGTGGCGACGCTCATCTGCCCGATCCTGCTCACGCTCGACCTCACGCACCCGCTGCGCTTCTGGCACATGGTCGTGAACACCACGCCGGGGAACACCGGCCTGAACTTCCGCTCCGAGACGCCGATGTCGGTCGGCGTCTGGGCGCTGCTCGTCGCCTCGGTCTTCTCGCTCGTGTCGTTCGTCGACACGCTCGCGCGCGACGGACGGCTGCGCCATCCGCTGGCGCGACGCCTCGCCGGCGCGCTCGACGGCGGCGCGGGGAAGGTCTGGAACGTGGCGGGCTCGGTGGTCTACCTCTTCGTGGCCGCGTATACGGGCGTCCTGCTCGCGGTCTCCAACCAGCCGGTCTGGAGCGACAGCTGGGCGCTGGGCGGCCTCTTCCTGGCCTCTGGGCTGTCGGGCTCGGCGGCGCTCATGCTGCTGCTGACCCGCTACCGGCGCGGCGCGGAGGCCTCGCGTGGCTTCCTGGAGATCGGCGGGCGGCTCTTCACCGTGCTCGAGCTTGCGCTGCTGGTCGTGTTCGCGCTCACGCTGATCGACGACGGCGCGCTCGACACGGCCTTCGGCTTCCCGTGGATCCTGCTCTGGCTCGTGGCGCTGGCCGGCATGCTGCCGGGCCTGGTCAGCCTCGCCGTCGGCGGGCTGAGGGTGGACGGCACGGCCGAGCGCGTTGCGACGTGGGCGGTGGTGGCGCCGGCACTGGTCCTCGTCGGCGTGCTCGCGCTGCGGGCGGCGGTGATCTTCAGCGCTCAGGCGTGACCGGCGGGCCGTCGTCGCCGCGCGCGACGTGGACGTGCTGGAAGCCGAAGCGGCCCTTGATGCAGAGGTTGCCGCGGGTGATGTCGTGGTCGTCGGGCGACGTGACCTTGACGATCTCGTTGTCCTGGACGTGGAGCGTGAGGTTGCAGCCGACGCCGCAGTAGGGGCAGACGGTCTCGGCCTCCGTCTGGCGTGACTCGTCCCAGCGCGCCGATTCGCGCAGCTCGTGCTCGGAGGCGAACATCAGCGCGCCGGTCGGGCACACGGCGATGCAGTTGCCGCAGTACACGCACGCCGAGTCGGGCAGCGGGTTGGCGTACTCCGTGGAGATGCGGGCGTCGAACCCGCGGCCGGCGACGGTGATGGCGAAGGTGTTCTGGTACTGCTCGCCGCAGGCGTCGACGCACTTGTAGCAGAGGATGCACTTGGAGTAGTCGCGGACGTAGAGCTCGTTGTCGACCTTGACCGGCTGGTGCACGGTGGCCGCGGTCTGGCCATCGGGCTCCTCGTGGTGGCCCGTGCGGCGGCGGTCGCGCCCGGTGTCCGGCGGCGCCGGCGGCCCGTAGCGCGCGGGATCGGCGTCGTAGCGACGCAGGTACTCGAGAGCGGGCGGGGTGATCGAGAGGTCGACCGACGAGCCGAGGAACTCCATGACCATCTTGCGGCTGTGGCGCACGCGCTCCGAGTCGGTCTTGACCACCATCTGGTCCTCGGCCTTGCGCGAGCACGCCGGCGCCAGTACGCGGCCGCCCTCGACCTCGACGACGCAGACCCGGCAGACGTTGGCGGGCGCCCGCGTGTCGCCGTAGCAGAGCGTCGGCGTGTCGATCCCGAGCTTGGCGCAGGCGTCGAGGATCGTTGCGCCCTCGGCGACCTCGACGGGCTGGTCGTCGATCGTGAGGCTGACCGTGCGCTGCGTCATGCGAAGGCTCCCAGGCGCTCGATGGCGGACTCGATGGCGGACGAGGCGGTCTGGCCGAGGCCGCAGATCGAGGCGTCGCGCATGGCCTGGCCGATCTCGGCGATGAGGGCGAGCTCGTCCTGCACGCTGCCGCGCGGCCGGCCCGACAGCAGGCGCGCGACCGCCTCCTCCTGGCGCACCGTCCCCACGCGGCAGGGCACGCACTGCCCGCAGCTCTCGTCGCGCATGAAGGCGGCGATGACCATGAGCAGGCGCCCGAGGTCGACGGTGTCGTCGATGGCGAGCACGACCCCGGACCCCAGCGTGGTGCGGAACTCGCGGGCGTCCTCGATCGTCAGGCGCAGGTCGAGGTCGTCGGGCGTCACGAACCCGCCCGCGGCGCCGCCGAGGAGGATGGCCCGCAGGTTCGGCGTGACGCCTCCGGCCAGGTCGAGGAGCTCGCGCAGGGTGGTGCCGAACGGGACCTCGTAGGTGCCGGGCGTCCCCACGGCGCCCGACACGCAGAAGAGCTTGGGCCCGGTCGAGCGCTCGCTGCCGATCTGCGCGAAGGCCGGCCCGCCCTCGAGCACGATGGGGAGGACGTTGATCAGCGTCTCGACGTTGTTGACCACCGTCGGCAGGCGGAAGAGGCCTTCCACGACGGGGAAGGGGGGCTTGTTGCGCGGCTCGCCGCGATAGCCCTCGATGGAGCCGAAGACCGCGGTCTCCTCCCCGCAGATGTAGGCGCCGGCGCCCTTGCGAACCTCGATCTCGAAGGTGAAGCCGTGGCCGAGGATGTCGGGACCCAGGAAACCGCGCTCGCGGGCAAGCTCGACCGCGTTCACGATCCGGTCGCGGGCGAGCGGGTACTCGCCGCGCACGTACAGGTAGCCCTGCTCGCAGCCCGTCGCGTAGGCGGCGATGGTCATCGCCTCCACCACCGCGAACGGGTCGCCCTCCATCAGCACGCGGTCCTTGAAGGTCCCGGGCTCGGACTCGTCGGCGTTGCAGATCAGGTAGTGCGGGCGGCGCGGCTGGCGCGCGACCGCGTCCCACTTGCGGCCCATCGGGAAGGCGGCGCCGCCGCGCCCGACGATGCCCGAGTCGATGACCTCGCGGATCACGCCCTCCGGGCCCAGCTCGAGCGCGCGGCGCAGCGCGTCGTAGCCGCCGTGGGCGCGATAGTCGTCGAGGCTCTCGGGGTCGACCGGGCCGACGCGGCGCAGCAGGCGCAGGCTCGGCTCGCCGGCCTGCGGCGGCGTCGTCGAGGGCGGCTCGGGCGGCGTGCCGCCGGCCAGGATCGCGATCACGCCCTCGGCGTCGACCATCGTCAGCTCGCGCTCGAGCGGGGACTCACCGGCCTCGGTCAGCAGCGCGGCGGGCGCGCGGTCGCACTGCCCGAGGCACGGGCTGCGCAGCCACGAGGCGCCGTCGACCTCGGTGTCCTGGGGGCCGAAGCGCTCCTCGAGCTGGGCGATCAGCGCCTCGGAGCCAGCGCAGCGACAGGCGACGTCGTCGCAGACGTGGACCACGCGCGGTGGACGCTCGTCGACGGAGAACAGAGCGTAGAAGGTGGCGACGCCGTAGACGTCGGCGGGCGGCACGGTCAGGCGCTGCGCGACGTAGTTCAGGCCGCCGGGGCTGATCCAGCCGGCGCGCTCGTGCAGCGCGTGGAGGGTGGGCAGGAGCAGATGGCGCTGCGCGCGCGCGGCGTGGCCGCCGTGCGCCGCGCGGCCGTCGTCGACCGCGTCCGCGCCGGCCCAGATCGCCAGCGATGGGCCGAGGAAGGCGTCCACGGCGTCGCGTTCGCTCGCCGTCGGCTCGGCGTCGAGAAGGCGGACGTCCACGCTACTTGCCGGCCTCGCCGCTCGTCACGCCCGCAGCGGCCCGCTCGCGGCCGTCGACCTTCTCGACGCGCA
The DNA here is from genome assembly GCA_036379935.1 of Solirubrobacteraceae bacterium. GTDB lineage: Bacteria > Actinomycetota > Thermoleophilia > Solirubrobacterales > Solirubrobacteraceae > JAOPZW01. The sequence continues at coordinate 21,662 of DASVFT010000136.1, forward strand.
CGGCGGTCGCCTTGAACTCGGCGGTACCGGACTTGGGGTCGGTGGCGTCGATGGTGAGGATGTTGACGTCGATGTCGTCGGGGAAGTGCATCGTCATGAAGGCGAGGCCCGGTCGGAGGCCGGTGTCGAGCCGCACCGGCGCCTCGATCGAGCCGCGGCGCGAGCTCACGCGGACGATCTCGCCCGGCTCGACGTCGAGGGTGGCGGCGTCCTGCGGCGAGAGGTCGAGCGTCTCACCGCGACGCAGCGGCGAGCGATAGAGGCCGGTCTGCACGCCGGTGTTGTAGGAGTCGAGGCGCCGGCCGGTGGTCAGGCGGATCGGGACGTCGTCGTCGAGCTCGTCGATCGGCGGCACCCATCGGGTCACGGAGAACGGCGCGGGCGGTCCCTCGATCGGCTCGGCCCACAGCCGCCCGTGCAGGAAGGGCGAGCCCGGGTGGTCCTCGCTCGGGCACGGCCACTGGATGCCGCCGAGCTCCTCCAGGCGCGCGTAGCTCATCCCCGCGTGCATCGGGCTCAGCGCGCGCAGCTCGTCCCAGGCCTCCTCGGGCGTGGGCTGGCCCCAGTCGTGGCCGAGGCGGCGGGCGAGCTCGCAGATGATCCAGCTGTCGTCGCGGGCATCCCCCGGCGGGTCGAGCGCCTTCTGCATCCGCTGGACGCGGCGCTCGGAGTTGGTGACCGTGCCGCCCTGCGACTCGCACCATGACGCCGACGAGGGCAGGACGACGTCGGCCATCTCGCACGTCCCCGTCATGAGGATGTCCTGGGCGATCATGAACTCCAGGCCACCGAGGAGCTCGTGCGCGCGCTTGGAGTCGGCCTCGGACTGCGCGGGGTTCTCGCCCAGCACGTACAGCGTGCGCAGCTCGCCGCGCTCCATCGCGTCGAACATCTGCGACAGGTGCCAGCCGCGCTGCGGCGGGAGCTTCGTGCCCCACGCCGCCTCGAAGCGGGCGCGCGCCTCGTGGTCGTCCTGGACGTCCTGGAAGCCCGGGAGCTTGTTGGGGATGGCGCCCATGTCGCCGCCGCCCTGGACGTTGTTCTGCCCGCGCAGCGGGTTCAGGCCGGACCCGTAGCGGCCCACGTGGCCGGTGAGCAGCGCGAGGTTGATGAGCGCGAGGACGTTGTCGACCGCGGTGACGTGCTCGGTGATGCCCAGCGTCCAGCATAGGATCGCGCGGTCGGCGCGCGCGTAGGCGTGGGCGAGCTCGCGGATGACCTGTGCGGGGACCCCGGTGACGCGCTCGCCCTCCTCGAGGGTCCAGGGCTCGACCGAGGCGCGGTACTCCTCGAAGCCGGTCGTCGCGCGCTCGATGAAGCGCTCGTTGGTCAGGCCGGCGTGGATGATCTCCCGCGCCATCGTGTTCGACAGCGCGATATCGGTCCCGACGTCGAGTCCCAGCCAGGCGTCGGCCCACTGCGCCGAGCTCGTGCGGCGCGGGTCGATGACGAACAGCCGCGCCCCGCTGTGCACGGCCTTGAGGACGTGGTGGAAGAAGATCGGATGCGTCTCGCGGGCGTTGGAGCCCCACAGGATGATCAGATCCGTCTCCTCGACCTCTCTATAGGACGACGTGCCGCCGCCCGCGCCGAACACCGTCGCCAGACCGACGACGCTGGGGGCGTGTCAGGTGCGGTTGCACGAGTCGATGTTGTTCGACCCCATCGCCGAGCGGACGAACTTCTGAGCCAGGAAGTTCACCTCGTTCGACGCCTTGGAACAGCTGAACATGCCGAAGGAGCGCGTCGCGTCCTGCGCCCTGGCGCGTGCCAGTCCGCTTGCCGCGACGTCGAGCGCCTCGTCCCAGCTGGCGGGACGCAGCGCGCCGTTCTCGCGCACCATCGGCTCGGTCAGCCGACCCCGTGTCTTTCGCATCCAATCACCCCCTCTCCTGTCGTCGGGAGTCCGTTTCGCCAGAGATTATCGTGGTCCTGAGCGCGATCGGTGCCAGGCGGCGCCGAAGGCCACCGCGTCGCCGGCGGCCAGTGGGAGCTCGGGGTCCGGGTCGATCGGGTCGCCGTTGAGGGCGGCGGAGGCAGTCTCCTGCACGGTGACGCCGGCCGCCTCTGCGGCGGCGGCGAGGGTGGCGGCGCGCACGGTGAGGACGTCGTGGGCCTCGCACTGCACCGTGATCTGGGGCGCTGGCCGCGCGCGCGCGGCCTCGTAGTCGCCGGGCTCGTTGAGGTTGAGCAGCGAGTCGAGCGCCGGGTCCGCGGCCGCCAGCGCCGGGTCGGCCAGCAGCGCAGGTTCGTCGAGGTGGCGCACGCGGCAGGCCTCGAACAGGAACGCGAGGCGCAGTCGATCCGCGGCGAGGAGGCCCTCGATGCGGTCGAGCAGGGTCGTGCGGTAGGCGGCGGCCAGCGGATGCGGGAAGCTGCCGGCGCGCGGCAGCACCGCGTCGACGTCGTCGTCGACTGACCGCACGACGCGGCGAACGAAGGCCGGGTGCAGGAGGGCCGCGTCGGTGGCCGCGACGTAGGCGACATCGGCGCGGCCGTCGACGGCCGCCAGCCCGGCCGCCAGGCCCTGGAGCGGGCCGCGGCCCTCGCGCGCGTCCTCCACCACGTCGAAGGCGGCGGGCAGCGCGGGCAGCGGTTGGCCGGGCGCGCGGACCACGACGACCGGTCCCTCGACGCCGCGTGCCACGATCCCGCTCACGCGGCGCAGCAGCGTCGAGCCGTGCCATTCCAGGCCGGCCTTGGGCGTCCCCATGCGCGAGGAGCGCCCGCCGGCGAGCACGATCCCGGCGGCGGTCGACACCGGGCTGATCCTACGTGGCCGCCTTGCGGGGAACACGGGCGCGGAGCCGATGGGCCGGTAGATTCCGGCCCTCGATGGCCGAGCAGACGCGCACGCCGCACACCCGCACCGCCTCCTACCTGGCCGAGCCCGGCGAGGTGCACCGCGTCCTGCTGCTCTACTCGGGCGGCCTCGACACGAGCGTGATGCTCAAGTGGATCCAGGACGAGTACGAGGCCGAGGTCGTCGCGCTCACCGTCAACCTCGGCCAGCCGGGCGAGGACTACGACGTCGTGCAGGGCAAGGCGCTCTCGCTCGGCGCCATCGCCGCCGAGGTCGTCGACGCCCGCGAGGAGTTCGCACGCGACTTCGTCGTGCCGGCGATCAAGGCCAACGCCATCTACGGCCTCGCCTATCCGCTCTTCACCGCGCTCGGTCGCCCGCTGATCGCCAAGCTGGCCGTCGAGTACGCGCGCAAGCACGAGTGCGACACGATCGCCCACGGCTGCACCGGCAAGGGTAACGACCAGGTGCGCATCGAGGCGACGGTGGCGACGCTGGCGCCCGAGCTGAAGGTCATCGCGCCCGTGCGCGGCTGGCAGATGGGCCGCGAGGAGGAGATCGCCTACGCGCGCCAGCACGGCATCCCGATTAAGACCCACCCAACCCAAGGGGCCGAGCACACGCCCTACTCGATCGACGACAACCTCTGGGGCCGCTCGTCGGAGGGACGCTGGATCGAGGAGCTCGACCACGCGCCCGACGACGACGTCTTCCAGCTCGTGACGCGGCCCGAGGAGGCGCCGGACGCGGCCGAGGTCGTGAACATCGAGTTCGACCGCGGCGTCCCGGTGGGCCTCAACGGCGAGCGACTGGGAATCGTCGAGCTGCTCGAACGCGCGGCCGAGCTGGGCGCGCGCCACGGCGTCGGGATCGTCGACCACATCGAGGACCGCATCGTCGGCCTGAAGGTGCGCGACATCTACGAGGTGCCGGCGGCGGCGATCCTGCTGCCCGCGCACGCCGAGCTGGAGCGGCTGGTCGGGACCATCCACCAGAACCAGTTCAAGGGCGAGCTCGACCGCAAGTGGGCGTACCTGGTCTACGCCGGGCTGTGGTGGGAGCCACTGCGCTCGGACCTCGACGCCTACATGGAGTCCGTCAACGCCCAGGTCACCGGCACCATCGGGATGAAGCTCTACAAGGGCACGGCCCGCGTCGTCACGCGCGAGTCCCCCAACGCGGTCTACGACGCGGCGCTGGCCACCTTCGAGACCAGCGGCGGGCTGTTCAGCCAGCAGGCCTCGCCGGGGTTCATCGAGCTGTGGTCGCTGCAGTCGCGCATGGCCCACCGGTTGCGGTCACGCGAGGAGGGGTAAGGCCAAAGCGATGTTCTACAAGGCCCTGGGATACGCGGTCTGGAAGGGCGCCAAGTGGTATGTGGGGCGCAAGCTGCCGCCCCGCAAGCTGCTGGTGGGCGGCGCGCTCGCCCTCGGCGTGGCGACGCTGGTCGCCGTCGGCGCCAAGCGCGACCACGAGAACTAGCCGGTCGGGCAGTTGCATTGTCCGGCGACGGGTCTAGCGTCCTGCCTCGATGGAGCACGCGTTCCCCCCCGGCGACCACGAGGCGCGCGTCGTCGACCTGCGGCCGAGACACGCGGTGCGCAGGCTGCATGACGCGGAGTCCGAGCTCGATGCCTTGCAGGCGCGCCTGGAGGAGGTCGCCGCCGAGCGCGACGCCGCGCGCCTGACCGCGCGTGAGGCGCAGGCCGACGCCCTCTCGGTGCGCGAGGAGCTGGCCGCGCGGCTGGCCACCGAGAGCTCGGCGCTGAGCGCCGTCGCCACGCTGCGAGGACAGGTCGAGGAGCTGCGCATACGCGCCGACGACCGCGACGCGCGCGACGGCACGCTGGCGCGGCTCGCCGGAGAGCTCGCGGTCGCCGCGCGCACCGCGCGCGAGGACGTCGAGCGCTACGCCGGCGCCCGGGCGCAGGCCGAGGCCGCGCTGGAGGCCGAGCGCCGGCGAGTCGAGGACGCCGAGGCCGCCCTGGCCGCCGAGCGCGATCGCGCCGCCAAGGCCGAGGGCGCCCTGCGCGCCGAGCTCGAGACGCTGCGCGCGGCCCGCGATCGAGCGGTGAACGCCGAGGCCGCCGCCCAGGCGGCACGCCGAGCGGAGCTCGAAGCACTGACGGCGGCGCGCGACCGCCTGCGCCCCGCCGAGACCGTGTCCCTCGCCTCCGACGGGCTGATCGTCGACCTCGGCCGGGCGGCCGAGCGCCTGCGCTCGGGCGCCACGGTGCTCGAGACGCCGCCGCGCCGCTCGCCCTTCCGCCGCTTCGCGGCGCGCCTGCGCGGGCGGTAAAGGGACCGCCGGCCACGCCGCGCTCCGCGCGCTTGGCACTCTCCGCGAGCGTCGGCGCCGCCGCGCGGCCAGGGCAATGAGGAAGAAGGGCCGCCACGTTCGTGGCGCGCTCCGCCGCTCGCCGGCACGCGCGCTCGCGGGTGAGCGACGCTTTTGTCCCGCATGGTGGGACAAAAGCGCCACTCGCGCCGGGAGCCCCGCTCGGCCTCTCTCCCGCGATGCCGTCGCCGGCGCCCGCGCGTGACCCTTCGTCTGGCGACGAAGCGTGGCGCGGGTAGCCTGGGCGCCATGCTGGGCGACAGCGACATCGCGCACGTGGCGGCGCTCATTGGCGATCCGGGCCGGGCGCGCGTGCTCACGGCCCTCGGCGACGGGCGCGAGCTCTCCGCCAGCGTGCTCGCCGCCGAAGCCGGCGTGGCCGCCTCCACGGCGAGCGTCCACCTCGCCAAGCTGGTCGACGGCGGCCTCGTCGTGGTCGAGCGCCGCGGCCGCCACCGCTACTTCCGTCTGGCCGGCCCCGAGGTCGCCCAGACGCTCGAGGCGCTCGCTCGGATCGCCCCGACCGCGCCCGTGCGCTCGCTCAGGGAGGGCACCAGGGCGCAGGCGATCCGCTCCGCGCGCACCTGCTACGACCACCTTGCCGGCCGGCTGGGCGTCACGATCATGTCCGCCCTCATCGCCGATGGCGTCCTGGCGGGGGGCGATGGTCGCCATCACCGCGCACGGGCGCGGGAGGACCGCCCCTCGGCCATAGGGCGCGACCTCGACTACCGCCTCACCGAGGCGGGCGCCGAGCGCCTGCGCGCCCTGGGCGTCGACGTCGATCACGCGATGGCCGGCCCGCGCGCGCCCATCCGCTACTGCGTGGACTGGAGCGAGCAGGACCATCACCTCTCAGGCGCCCTCGGCGCCGCGCTGGCCACGCGCCTCTTCGAGCTTCGGTGGGTCAAGCGCCTGCCGCGCACCCGGGCTGTCCTTCTCACCGACGACGGGCGCCGTGGCCTGGGCGAGCGGCTGGGCGTGGCCGTTTCCTGAACGTCCGGAAGATGCGGGCAAGGCGCCCGCGCGGCGCGGGCTCCGTCTTCTGGGGCGCCTATTCTCGATGGCCCGTGAGCGGTCCCTCCTGCGCCCATCTCCATGTGCACTCCGAGTACTCGCTGCTCGACGGCGCGTGCAAGATCGAGGCGCTGGCCGCCCGCGCCGCGGAGTTCGGCCAGCCCGCGCTGGGGCTTACAGATCACGGCGTGATGAACGGCGCGATCGAGCTCTACCAGGCGTGCCGCAAGCACCAGATCAAGCCGATCCTCGGCTGCGAGATCTACCTGGTCGACGACCACACGGACCGCAGTGGCCGCAGCGAGCGCAACCACCTGACCCTGCTGGCGGCCAGCGACGCCGGCTACCGCAACCTCGTCAAGCTCTCCTCCGACGGCTTCCTCGAGGGCCTGCATCGCGGCAAGCCGAACCTCGACATGGCGCAGCTCGCCGCTCGCAGCGAGGGAATCATCGCGCTCACGGGCTGCCTGGCCTCGCGCTTCTGCCAGCGCCTGGTGGACGGCCGCGACGCCGACGCGCGCGCCCACGCGGACGACCTGCTGCAGGCCTTCGGCGCCGACAACGTCTACTTCGAGGTCCAGAAGAACGGCATCGCCGAGCAGGAGAAGGCCAACGAGGGCATCGTCCGCATCGCGCGCGAGGTCGGCCGCCCGCTCGTGGGCACCGGCGACGTGCACTACCTGCGCCGCGAGGACTACGACCACCACACGGCGCTGCTGTGCGTGCAGACGAAGTCGACCCTCGCGGCGCCGAAGATGACCTTCGACACCAACGAGTTCTTCCTGCGCTCCACGGACGAGATGGCCCAGGCGTTCGCCGAGTGGCCCGAGGCGCTGGAGTCGACGATCGAGATCGCCGAGCGCTGCGACGTCTCCATCGAGCTCGGCCGCCAGCTCATCCCGCGCTACCTGGCCGAGGGCGAGGACGAGCGCGCCCACCTGCGCGAGCGCGTCATGGACGGGCTCCGCGCGCGCTACGGCGACCCGCCGCCGGCCGAGGCCATCGAGCGCGCCGAGATGGAGCTCGCGGTCATCGACCGCATGGGCTACAACGCCTACTTCCTCATCGTCTGGGACTTCGTGAAGTGGGCGAAGGACAACGGCATCGCCGTCGGCCCCGGACGCGGGAGCGCCGCCGGCTCGATCGTCTCCTACGCGCTGCGCATCACCGACGTCGACCCGCTGCGCTACGACCTGCTCTTCGAGCGCTTCCTGAACCCCGAGCGCGTGTCGATGCCCGACATCGACATCGACTTCTCCGTCCGCGGGCGCGAGCGCGTCATGCAGTACGTGGTCGGCAAGTACGGGCGCGACTCGGTGGCCCAGATCATCACCTTCGGCAAGATGTTCCCGCGCGCGGCCACGCGCGATGCCGCGCGCGTGCTGGGCCACGACTACGGCGTGGGCGACCGGCTGGCCAAGCTCATCCCCGACCCCGAGCAGGGCCGCCCGCCGACCTTCGAGCGCTGCCTGCGGCCGGGCGAGCCGCTGCGCGGCGCCTACGACACCGACGCCACGGCCAAGCAGATCGTCGACGTGGCGCGCGGCCTCGAGGGCATCGTCCGCAACGCGTCGATCCACGCCGCCGCGGTGGTCATCGCGGGCATGCCGCTCACCGACGTCGTCCCGCTGCAGCTCGCCGACTCGGGCGGCGGCAACGGGAACGGCAACGGCAACGGCAACGGCAACGGGAACGGGAACGGCGAGAAGGACTACAAGCTCGTCACGCAGTTCTCGATGAAGCCGGTCGAGGAGCTTGGCCTGCTCAAGATGGACTTCCTGGGGCTGCGCAACCTCGATGTGATCGAGGACGCGCTCGACATCATCGAGCGCTCCAGCGGCGCGCGGCCCGACATGACCAACCTCCCGCTGGACGACGCCAAGACCTACGAGATGATGGCCCGCGGCGATTCGGTGGGCGTGTTCCAGTTCGAGTCCGAGGGGATGCAGAGCGCCCTGCGCCAGGTCAAGCCGACGGAGTTCGACGACCTCGTCGCGCTCGTCGCGCTGTACCGGCCCGGCGCCATGGACCAGATCCCGACCTACGCGCGCGGCAAGCGCAACCCCGACGCGGTCACGGTGCCCGACGAGCGCCTGGAGCCGATCATCAAGTCGACCTACGGCGTGATCCTGTACCAGGAGCAGGCCATGCAGATCTCCAAGGCGCTGGCCGGCTTCTCCGGCGCCAAGGCGGACGACCTGCGCAAGGCGATCGGCAAGAAGAACCGCGAGGCGATGGCCGCCCTCAAGCCCGACTTCGTCGAGGGCTGCCGCTCGAACGGCGTCTCCGCGCAGGTCATCGACTGGCTGTGGGACACCAACGAGCGCTCGGCTGACTACAGCTTCAACAAGTCTCACGCTGCGTGCTACGCGCTCATCGCCTACCGCACCGCCTGGCTGAAGGCCAACTACCCGGCCGAGTACATGGCCGCGCTGATCTCCTCGGTGATGGACACCAAGGACAAGGTGCCGTTCTTCGCGGCGCAGGCCGAGGGCATGGGCATCGACATCCTGCCGCCCGACGTGAACCTGTCCGACCACGAGTTCGTCGTCGTCGACGGCAACATCCGCTTCGGGCTCGACGCCGTGAAGGGCGTCGGCTTCGCGGCCGTCGAGGCCATCAAGGCGGCGCGCGAGGAGGGCGGCGAGTTCGCCTCGCTGTGGGACTTCTGCGCGCGCGTCGACCCGCGCGCGGTCAACAAGCGCGCCATCGAGGCGCTCGTCAAGTGCGGCGCCTTCGGCTCCACCGGTGACTCGCGCAAGGGGATGCTCGCCGTCCTCGAGCAGGCGCAGGGCGCCGGGCAGAAGGTCCAGCTCGACGCGCAGATCGGCCAGGGCTCGATCTTCGACCTCGGCGGCGACACGACGGGGGCGAGCCCGTTCGCGGTGCCGCAGCACCCGCCGATCCCGCCCGACGAGTTCGACAAGGCCGAGCTGCTCGCCGTCGAGAAGGAGGCGATCGGCCTCTTCATCTCCGCGCACCCCCTCAAGGAGGTGCGCGAGGCGCTGCGCGCCGCGGTCGACGCGCCGCTCTCGACGCTTCACGACCGCAAGGACGGCGAGTGGGTCACCGCCGGGGGCATCATCACGCAGGCCAAGAAGATCCGCACCAAGAAGGGCGACCCGATGATGTTCGCCACCCTCGACGACCTCGAGGGCTCGATCGAGGTGCTCATCTTCGGCAAGGCGCTGGCCGAGTACGAAGGCGCGCTGGGCGTCGACGAGCTCGTGCTCGTGCGCGGCCGCGTCGACCACGGCGACAAGGGCACGTCGCTCATCGCCCAGACGGTCGAGCCGTTCACGCCGACGGCCGAGGAGGTGCACGCCGCGCGCGAGGCGGCGGCGCTCGAGCCCGTCGGCCCTCAACCGCTCATGGTTCGGCTCGACGCCACGGTCCTGCCGGCCTCGATCATCGACGAGCTCAAGCACATCTTCGGCAACCACGCCGGCGACTCCGAGGTCGTCCTCGACATCCAGACCACCGCGGGCTCACGCACCCTACGGCTGGGCGAGGGCTACCGGGTCAACGAGACGCCGAGCCTGCGCGCCGAGCTCCAGTCGATCCTCGGCCCGGCGGCGCTTCAAGTCACGTAACCGATGCGGCGGCGCTCGGCCTCGATCAGGCCCGGAGCGTTGACGGTTAGTACGGCAGTGACGTTGCCATCGTCGCCGTAGGACGCCGCGAATGCGCCCGCGCGCCCCTCGACGTCGCGCGTGACGACGCGGGCGCCGTGTGCCGCTGTTCCCACGAACTCGAGCCTCGACCAGTCCGCGAACTCGGACCAGAACGCCGGGACGTCCCGGTAGGGCTCGTCAGCTCCCGTCATGTTGCGAGCGGCAGCTACGCCCTGGTCTCGTGCGGCTTGCCAGTGCTCGACGCGCTGGCGACCGGCTTCGCCCTCGAACTCACACGCGTCGCCGGCGACGTAGATGCCGGCCGTCGAGGACTCCAGCCGTGAGTTCGCGCGCACTCCGCCCGTCTGCCCCAACGCCAGGCCCGCCTTCTTTGCGAGCATCACATCGGGGAGGACGCCGACTGCCACCACCACGAGCTCCGCTTCGAGCCGTTCGTCGCCGCTCGTGAGCACGCTCGCTACTCGCTCGGAGTCGCCTTCGAATGCGGCGACCGTCAGTCCGGCATAGATCCTCACATCGTGCTCCGCCAGGATGGCTTGGAGCCGCTCGCCGACCTCGGCTCCGAGCTTCGCCTCGAGCACGGCTGATTCCGGCATGATGATGGAGCAGTCGAGACCAAGTTGGCGCAACGATGCAGCCACCTCGCATCCAAGGAACGACCCGCCGATCACGACCGCACGTCGCGCGCCTTGTGCCTGCCGGCAAATCGCCTCGGCGTTTCCCGGTGTCCTGACGTAGTGGATGCCTTCGAGATGTCCCCCGGGAACCTGCAGCCGGCGGACATTGGCTCCGGTCGCGATCAGCGCCTTTGTGAAGGCGAGCGTCCGGCCACCCGCCAGTGTGGCTGTGCGCGTTTGCGGGTGGAGGTCGAGCACAGGGCAGCGTAGTCGGAGATCGACTCCCATCTCCTCCCAGGCCTCGAGCGGATGCAAGTAGGTCTCCGGCCGTTCGACCTCGCCGCGCAGGAGTTCCTTGGAGCATGCGGGACGGTAGTAGGGCGGATCAGCCTCGCGCGAGACGAGGACGACCGATCCGCTCGGATGCAATGTCCGAAGCGCCTCGGCGGCCGCCGCGCCGGCCGCTCCACCACCGACGAGCAGGTAGTCGGCGCGCTCAATGTCCATGGGCGCCGGGTCCGTCGAAGCGCTCGCGAGCGATCGACCACGACGCCACCTTCTCCAGATCGAGCTCCGGAGGCGCCGCAGGAACGAGGGCGCCTCCCGCTCGCATCTCCAATGGCTCGAGCAGCAGGGACTCGCGCTGGCGCAGGAACCCGTTCATCTCGCCGGCCGTCTCGACTCGGTCGCCCGCCACGACCAGCTCCTGGTAGTTGCTGACCTCCGTCGCCACTCCGTTGCCGACAACGACCTGGAGGCCTCCCGCGTGGGCTTGATCGATGAGGGCGCTCAGCGCCCTCAGTCCTCCTGCCTTGGCGAGCTTGAACTTGACGGCGGCAAAGCCGCCCAGCTCAACGGCTCGGCCCAGGGCCGCCTCGCTGTCGATCGCCTCGTCGAGCATGATCGGGAGCGCCGTGGAGCCGGCCAGCGCGACCATCGCGTCCCAGTCGGTCGCACTCACCGGCTGCTCGAATACCTCGACCCCGCTCTCGTCGATCGATTGCGCGAAGCTGACCGCGGAGGGCAGGCTGTAGGCCTGGTTGGCATCGATCCGAAGTCGTGCCCGCCCGGCAATCACCTCTTGAACCTCGGTGACCCAGCGAGCATCGTCGTCGGGGTCCCAGCCGACCTTGACCTTCACGACGCGATGGCCATTCTGTAGCACCGACTCCACGGCGTCGCGCAGTGCACCGCCGCTGGCGCGCTCGACGCCGGCGACCAAGGGGACCCAGCTCGGGCGCTGCCTGTCAGGGTCCTGGAGGGCGGACTCGATCGCGCTCAGCAGGGCCGAGGTCGCAAACGGCATCCGAGCGCGGTCCTGCTCGAGCAACAGCAGCCCATCGAGAACGCTCCCGCCCGTCAGCCTCGCGGCGCGATCGCGGATGTGGTCCCATGCATCGGAGCAGCGCTCGTGGGCGTACCCCGGCAGCGGTACGCTCTCACCGGCATGCCGCCGGCCAGCGACGGACACCACGGCGAGCAGGGCGTCGAAGCATTCGATGACGCCATAGGACAGCCTGTAGGGCGTCTTGAGCGGAACGCGGAGCCGATGCACCTCGACCGCGTCCACGCTCGCGGTCTCCGCGATAGTCATCACATGTCCTCGAGGCGAACGAACCCGTCGGACTCGGCGACGACGTACGTCCTCAGGCGCAGCGAAGGGTCGCTGATGCATCGCCCACTGACGACGTCGTACTCGAAGCCGTGCCAGGGACAGCGGAGGATCTCGCCGTCACGGCTCAGCTGATAGCAGCCAGGCCTCTCCGATTCGATGAGCCACGTCAGCCGGCCCTGCCCGAGGTCGGCGCCTTGATGGGCGCACGTCCCTCGAACGCTGTGCAGGGAGCCGGCCGCGGAGCGAACCACGACGATCGGAACGCCGTTGCGGTCGACGGTCCGCATGCCCCCGGGCGGGAGCTCGTCTGATCGACAGACGATCATCGCGAGGATGCTGTGGCGGCTTCCGCGGGGAAACCGTAGAACGCGCGGGCGTTTTCGAAGAGGATCTTGCGCTTCAGCTCTGCCGGAAGCCTTGGGGGAAGGCTTCGCTCAGGGGAGTCGAAGTCGAAATGGGGATAGTCCGTCGCGAAGACGAGGACCTCCTCGGAGCCGATCAGCTCGATTACTCGGGTCCACTGCTCGGCAGTGAGGTCCTCGACTGGCTGCGTGGCGAGACGCACGCGCTCGCGGACGTGGGCGCTCGGGAACTGCTTGACCCACGGGATCTCCTGGCGCAGCGACTTGTACTCCCGATCCATGCGCCAGAGGACGTGGGGCAGCCAGCTGAATCCGGCCTCGAGGAGGATGAAGCCCAGATCGGGGAAGTGGTCGAAGACGCCGTTGGTGACGAAGCTGATCAGCGTGGCCATCGAGGCTTGGGGGATCAGCATGTGGCGCTCGACGTAGTAGCGCCCCATCCCGAGCGCTCCCTCCACCAACACCGTGTGGTGTGTGGCGACCCGAAGATGTCTGCGCTGGGCCGCCTCGAAGATGGGCCAGTAAAACCGGTCGCCGTACGCACGCGTCGTCAGGGGAAGAAGGACCTGCACCATTCGCGGATGAGCGCCCATCCGATCGATCTCACGCGCCGCCGCAATGGGATCCTGGGGAGCGACATGGACGCTGCCGCTGAGCCGCGGATCTGCGTCCAGCCAGGAGGCGACCTGAAAATCGTTGTAGGCGCCGGCAAGCGCCGTGGCGAACTCGACCTGCATGTCCTTGAGCATCGCCGGATAGAAGTAACCGGTCAGGATCGCGTGACGCACGTCATAGGCGTCGAGGACCTGAGCCCGCAGCAGCGAGATGTCCGACCCTTCCGGGCCGCCCGAAGCGGGTCGCGCATCAGCTCGGTTGCCGCCCCCGACACCCCAATACACGAACGGCTGCGTGAACCCTTTCCAATGTCCCGCCCGGACGAGGCCTTTCCAAGGCTCGTTCAAGTGCGGGACGAGATCCGCGAGCGATGTGAACGCTTCGTGGACATCGACATCGATCACCGGGGACCGGGCGCTCGGAGTGGGTTCGTGGCGTGGCTGAGAGCCCGCGACAGCAGACATTGAAAGACGCTCCCCTAAGGGTCGATGTGACAGGACGGAGCATCGACGTATGCCAGTGCGACCACAAGCAACCCTCCATCGGAACCGACGCGGTCCCATAGGCGGCGACGATTGCCCGCACTTGACTGCCAAGGGCGCGCGTCAGTCGAGCGCCCCGCGCCATTCCGCGTAGCGCTCCAGTAGTCCCCGTGCCTGGGGCGGCACGCCGGACACCTCAACCGCGAGCCCCGCGGCGCGGACGTCCTCGAGCGTGTGCGCAAGCGTCATCGCGCCCGTGAGATCGATGCGGCCCAGGCCGTCCAGCGAGAGGCGCAGCGTCCTCGCGTGGGGGTGGTGTCCGAGCAGCTCGATGAGGCGCTCCTGCAGATCATGCGCCGTGGCGAACCACAGCACGCCAGCGGGTCGGACCTCGAGCTCATCGCCCACGACCCGCACGTCGAGACGCAGTGAGAGCTCACGCATCAGGTGCACTGCCACCGAGAGCGCCACCCCCGCCAGCACAGCCCACTCGACGTGCGGCGCGAGGAGCAGGGTGAGGCCGAAGGTCGTCCAGGCGATCCCGAACTGCGGGCGCGAGATTCGCCACAGCGCGACCATCTGCGGAAGCCGCAGGAGCCCGACCACGGCGCCTATCACGATGGCCGCGAGGACGGGCCGCGGCAGCGGCTCGAGTACCGAGGCGAAGGGCAGGAACGCGAGGACCACCAGGCCCGTGAACGCGCCGCTCAAACGCGTCGCCGCGCCGGCGCTGTGGTTGAGCGCGGTGCGCGACAGCGAGGCGCCGACCGGCAAGCCGCCGGAGGCGCCGGCGACGATGTTCGCCACCCCCTGGCTGACGAACTCGCGCGAAGCGCTCCAGTGCTGTCGCTCGCGCGTGGCGTACATGCGAGCCGTCGAGGCCGCCTCGGCAAAGCCTACGAACGCGATCACAGTCGCCGGCACGAGGAGCGAGGCCAGAGCAGCGGAGGGAAGGTGGAGCCCGAGCGTCGGCAACCCGGGAGGGATGGAGCCGATGGTCTGCGCACGATCGGCGAGCGCATGGCCGGCGACGAGGCCTGCGAGCAGGGCCACGAGCACGCCGGGAACGAAGCGGTGCAGCCGGCGGCCAGCAGCCACGATGAGGAGCACGCCACCCGCCATCGCCAGAGCGACGGGGTCCCAATGCTCGGGATGCGCTAGTGCGGATGCCGCGGCAGCCGTGACGCCGCCCTCCGGGGAGACGCCAAGGACAGCAGGCGTCTGGGAGGCCGCGATCAGCAGTGCCCCCGCCGGCAGGAAGCCCATCAACATCGGCACCGACATCAGGTGGGCGATCCATCCGGCGCGCAGAACTCCCAGGAGCGCCCGCACGACCCCCACGACCAGCGCGAGAAGAATGCCCAGCTCGAGGTACTCCTGACTGCCCACGGGCGCCCGGCCGGCCAGCGCGCCGAACGTGAGAAGGCTGGTCGTTGCGACCGGTCCCGTCTGCAGGTACGGCGAGGAGGCGAACAGTGCGGCAGCGATCAGCGGCAGCGCGGCAGCGTAGAGGCCGGCGACGGGCGGCATGCCCGCCACGCTGGCGTAGGCGAGCGACTGCGGGATAAGGACGAGCCCCACGGTGACGCCGGCCAGGAGGTCGCGCGCGAGCGCGTGCGGGGAGCACCGCGGCATCGTGAGTCGCCGCACGCGGGCCCGCGACTCCCTGAGCGAATCGGCGATCAATGCTCGTGCAGCCATCGCCACAGACGCTGTGCCGCGGCTCCAGGTGCCCCGCGGCCGCGCCGGACGACTCGGAGCTCGCGTTGGATGCTCACGCCGCGGACGCGGAGGACGCGCAGCGTTCCTGCGAGGACCTCGGTATGCACCGCCAGCATGGGCAGGACGGTGAACCCATGGTCGAGCACCGCGCGCTTGAGCGCCTGGATGCTCGCCGTCTCGAGCGCTGGACGGAGACGAATGCCCTGGCTCGCCAGCGTGCAGGTGACGACGGCGCGGGTGCCCGAGTCTCGCTCGCGCGTGAGATATGGCTCGGCTTCGAGCTCGTGCGCCCCCACCCAGGGGCGGCGGGCCCATCGATGCCTGGGAGCGACGACGACGAGGAGCTCGTCCTGCATCAACGTGTGCGACTCGACGCCTTCCAGCGAATCGAGGCCCTCGACGAAGCCGAGGTCGGCGGATCCGTTGCGCAGCCGGTCGAGGACGCCCGGAGAGTTGACGATGTCGACCTCGGCGCGCAGCATGGGGTTCCCATCGGCGGCGCGGAACTGGGCGAGCCATCCCGGAAGCAGGAACTCTCCGATCGTGTGGCTTGCCGCCAGCCTGAGCACGTGGCGCCGAGCGGCGGTCGCCGCCTCGACCGCGGCCGCGGCCCGTCCCAGCGCCGTGAGCGCCTGCTTGGCCTCCGGGTAGAGCAGTCGACCGAACTCCGTCGGGCGCACGCCGTGGCGCCCCCGCTCGAAGAGCGTGACACCCGTGCGCAGCTCGAGCGCATGTACGCGCTTGGAGACGGCCGACTGAGTGAGGCCAAGCGCGTCTGCCGCTCCGTGCATGCTCTGGGACTCGAAGGCCGCGACGAAGGCAGCCATGTCGCGGCCCGACAGCGGGTCGACGGTCAGCCCGCTCGTCACCGGGGGTCTCGGGCGCCGTCAGCCGTCTTCGTCTGCTGTTCGAAAGGTGAGCTCGCCTTCGAGTCCGGAGAAGTGCGTGATGACCATGCATCCGTGGGCCGTCCGGTGGGGCCCATGGACGACGCCCGCTCCAGCGAAAAGGTAGGAGCCCTTCTCATACGTCTGCCCTTCCTCGATGAAGTCTCCGGCGACGACCACAACCGTCTCGTTGCCGGAGTCGTGGCTGTGCGCAGGGATCTCGGCGCCGGCTTCCATCCGCGTCGCGACGACCAGGGTGCCGGTGCTCTGACCTGAACCGTTGTGCAACACCGCCATCGCGACCCCAGGAAATCCCAGACCCTCGAAGTCCTGGGCGGCGAGGTCACTCGCGCGTAGCGCCTGCTCATAGGCCATGGGCATCGGTCCTTTCCTTCTTGTCGCCAGTCGCGTCGAGCACGCCCTCGAGCGCCGCGGCGACGGTGAGTAGACGATCATCGGATCCGCGGGCCGACACGAGCTGAAGCCCCACCGGCAGGTGGTCATCGGAGAGGCCGATGGGCACGGAGATCGCCGGCAGGCCGAGCATGCTGAAGGGCATGCAATGAAAGCGGCCCGATGCGAAGGCTTCCTTCCCATCATCCAGCCGCGGAGGCACGAAGTGGCACGTCGGCGTGACGATGATGTCCACGCGCTCGAAGAGCGAGTCGACCAGTGCGTCGTACCGTCGTCTCTCGGCGAGCAGGTCGCGGTAGCGCTGGTCGCTGACGTTCGCGCCCAATCGCAGATCGGCGCGCACGTCGTGGCCGAGGGGTGCGCCCGCGAGCTCGCTACCAAGCGCCGCGTTCATCACGTCCGAGAACTCTCGGAAGAGCAGATCGAGTGCTGCGTCGTCATGCGCCAGGCGCGGCAGCCAGGAAGCGTCTACGGCATCAACGACGCAGCCGGCCGTTTCCATCAATGCGATGGCAGACGCGACGCGGTCATCCAGGTCGCGATCGCCAACACCGAAGGTGAAGTCCTCGATCACACTGACGCGCACGCCTGAGACGCCCTGTCTGCGCGACTGCAAGCACAGCCTTGCCGTCTCGGTGGCCTGTTCGGCGGGCCGACCCATCGCCAGGCACGACAGCAGCGCCACATCGGCCACGCCGCGAGCTAAGAATCCGGCCGCGTCGAGGCTGGGCGCGCGCGGAAAGGCGCCCTGGAGGTCGATGCGCCCCCACGTCGGGCGCAGGCCCACCACGCCCGTCCACGCCGCCGGCACGCGGACGGAGCACCCGGCGTCCGTTCCGAGCGCTCCCAGGCACAGGCCGGCCGCGACCGCGACCGCGCTTCCCCCCGACGAGCCGCCCGGCGAGCGCTCGAGCGCCCATGGATTGCGCACCGGCCCGTAGTGCTCGTTGTGGCCAGTGAGACCGGACGAGAACTCGTTCATGTTCGTCTTGCCCAGCGGGATAGCGCCGCTTGCCTCGAGCCGCTGAACCACCCGCGCTCCCCGAACGGGGACTCGCCTTCGGTAGACGGCGCTGCCGACCGTGGTGCGGATGCCCGCGGTGTCGAACGTGTCCTTGTAAGCGAGCGGGATCCCATGCAGCGGCCCCCTCGCGCGATCCGCCTTGCGCTCGCGGTCGAGTCGGTCGGCGGCGGCGCGCGCGAGCGGGCCCGCGACGGTGATGAAGCAGTTCAGCTGAGGCTGGAGCCGGTCAACGCGGTCGAGGAACCCATCGACCAGCTCCCGGCTGCTGAGGTGCCCCTCGGCGAGAGATGCCGCGGCGCCGGCGATCGTCTCCGGAAGCTGCTGATGATCGGCAACGAGTTGGACGGCGACTCCTTCCCTATACGCCGACGGAGGCGGGGGCGGGCTCGACCGGTGCTGCCTGGGCCGTCTCAGGTTCGACCGCATCGTCAAGCAGGCTCCGGCGCCGGAAGGTTTCCGGTAGCGCTGCCACGCTCATCGCGGTGATCGCGCACATGGCGGCGACGTAGACCGCGACCGGCCAGTAGTGGCCACCGGCCCTCTCCAGCAGTGCCGTTCCGATGAACGGAGCAAGACCTCCGCCGATCATCGGCGCCACCTGGTAGGCGAGCGAGATACCGGTGTAGCGCACGTTGGTATCGAACGCTTCGGCGTAGAAGGCGGGCTGAACCGCGTACATCAGTGCATGACCGATCGACAGCCCGAGGACCATGGTCAGCACGATGATCGACGGGTCCTTCGTGCCGAGCAGAAGGAACGCCGGAAACGCGAAAGCGATCCAGAACAGGGCGCCCGCAGCATAGATCGGCTTGCGTCCAATGCGGTCGGAGAGATGGGCGAACAGCGGGATGGTCACGATCTCGATGGCGGCGGCGATCATGACGCCTCGGAGGATGGTGCCCTTGGACAGCTCGAGCTGGGTGACGCCGTAGGAGACCAGGAACGCAGTCGTGAAGTAGAAGACGACACTGTCACCGACGTGGGTGCCGATCAGCGCGAGCACCCGTCGGGGCTGCGACCGCAGTGTCACGAGGATCGGCCAGCGCACGGCCCGGTCGGCCTTGACCATCTGGACGAACGCTGGGCTCTCGGCGATGCGAAGCCGGACCCACAGGCCAACGGCGAGCAGCGCGACGCTGAAGAGGAACGGGATGCGCCATCCCCAGGCGTTGAACTGCGCATCGGACAGTCCGCTCAGCATGGTGAACACGCCGCTCGTCAGCAGCAGTCCGATAGCCAGGCCGAACTGGGGCCAACTGCCGTAGAAGCCTCGGCGGCCGGCGGGCGCGTACTCGACGCAGAGGAGCGCGGCGCCGCCCCATTCGCCGCCGACCGCAAAGCCTTGGAGGAAGCGCAGAGCGATGAGGATGACGGGCGCCCAGGCTCCGATGCTTGCGTAGGTCGGGACCAATCCGATAGCGGTCGTGGCTATGCCCATGAGCAGGAGAGTGAGGACGAGCGTCCTTTTCCTGCCGATGCGGTCTCCATAGTGGCCGAAGACGATGCCGCCCACCGGTCGTGCGACGAAGCCGATGGCGAACGTTCCAAACGACGCAAGCGTTCCGGCCAGGGGCGAGAGGGTCGGGAAGAAGAGATCCCCGAAGACGAGCGCCGCCGCCGTCGCGTAGAGAAAGAAGTCGTAGTACTCGATCGTCGTTCCGACCAAGCTCGCAACAGCGACTTTGCGGATCTCCTTGGGGGCGACCTCGTTCATCACGCGCTCCTCCTGACGACCTCAGTGCAGGTGTTCGCAGCACCACGTGCTGCTCGTCAGGTGATCGTTGGAAGCGCGGCAGGGCGTGTCAACGAGCGGTCATCGGAATCGCCCGAAGGAACATCGGGCTCAGCGATGGCGGTCCAACACGGCTCCGGTCGCTTGTCGCCCTGCTGCGGCACGGTTGCTCGAGCGGATGAGGTGTGACCGCAGCTGACGCTCTATCGCGGTCAGTCGCGAGCCGGGTCGCTGAGCGATCACGAACCGCCGCTCGACCGCGAATCCGCCGATTGCCCAGAGCGTGCCGCGCGCCAGCTCATCGAGGACCGTCGCGCGTGAGACCACCGAGAATCCCATGCCCTTCTGCACGGCTGCGATGATCGCGGTCGTGCTCCCCAGCTCGATCGTCGCCTGCGGGGGTTCCAGACCGCTTGCGACGAATGCGTCCGCAATCGCGCGACGGGTAGTCGAGGCGGCTTCTCGCACAATGTAGGGCTGCTTGAGGACCTCGCGCAGCTTCAGCCGCTCGGGCGCGCTTCGCTGCCACGGCGTGGCGATAACGATCAGCTCGTCTTCGAACAGCAAGGTTGTCTCGAGGTCGGCAAGATCGCCCTCTTCGGCCACGAGGCCGAGTCGCACGTCGCCGCCACTGACCCGCCCGACGATCTCGGCGTTGTTGCCGAGCACGACCTCGATGTCGAGTGTCCGCCTGGCTCCAAAGCTCTGCAGCCATGTCATGGCGAGGTGCTCTCCGATGCTGTAGCACGCGGCGAACCTCAGCGACCGGGTGTCGTCGTTCTTGAGGGCATGCAGATCCGCCTCCAGCGCGGCAAGCGCGCGCAGCACGGCCTCCGCTCGCTCAAGGACGAGCGCTCCCGCCGGACTGGTACGCACTCCAGTTGACGATCGGACCAAAAGCGGCACGCCAGCCTCGCGCTCAAGCTCAGCGATTCGCTCGCTCACCGTGGGCTGAGCCAAGTACATCCGGCGTGCGGCGCCCGAGATGCTGCCTTCCTCGGCGGCGGCGCAGAATGCCTGAAGAAGGGAGAGCTTCATCGAGTGGCGCTGGCTGAAAGGACGGCCCAGTATCGGAGGGCCGACGCCACTCGTCAACTACGGCCCGCGCCGAGCAGTCGATGCTGCCCCAAACGCGACTCACTCGTATTCCATCACGGAATGTGAGCGTCCAAAGCGGAATGGTGGATACGCGGAGTGGAGGCGATGATCGCAGCATGACCCAGCTGGGTTTCGTGCTCGACCAGCGCGCCTGCATCGGCTGCCACGCCTGCACCGTCGCCTGCAAGGTCGAGCACGGTGTGGAGCTCGGCGTCTTCCGCACCTGGGTCAAGTACATCGAGCACGGCACGTTCCCGGACGCCCACCGCGCGTTCTCGGTGCTGCGGTGCAATCAGTGCACCGATGCGCCGTGCGTGGCGATCTGCCCGGTGCAGGCGCTGTACAAGCGCGAGGACGGCATCGTCGACTTCGACCCGGATCGATGCATCGGGTGCAAGGCGTGCATGAACGCCTGCCCCTACGACGCGCTCTACATCGACCCGAACTCGCACACCGCGGCCAAGTGCAACTTCTGCGCGCATCGAGTGGACGTCGGGCTGAAGCCGGCGTGCGAGATCGTCTGCCCGACGAACGCGATCATCTCAGGCGATCTGGACGATCCGTCCTCGGAGGTCAGGCGGCTGCTCGACGTCGTGCCGCACTCCGTACGTGCGCCCGAGCAGGGCACCGGCCCGAACGTGTTCTACGTGGGTGCGGACGAGGCGGCGCTCGATCCGCTGCTCGTCTCGGGCGGCGGCGCCTACCTCTACAGCGAGGTGAGCGAATCGCAGCGCGCGAAACTGGCGCCGCTCGCTGACGAGGCGCACGCCCGCGCGATGCACGACGTCGACCATCCGGCGCCCTGGGGGTGGCGGGTCTCGAGCTACTTCCTGACCAAGGGCGTCGCCGCCGGCGCGATGATGCTGGCGGCCGGGGGACTGCTCGCCGGCGTGACTGCGCTCGTGGGAATCGCGCTGACGGGACTGTTCCTCGTCTGGGACCTCAAGCGCCCTGAACGGTTCCACTACCTCTTCACGAAACCGCAATGGAGGTCGTGGCTGGCCCTCGGCGCGCAATGCATCAACCTGGCAGCGATCGTCGCGCTCGGCTACACCGTGGCAACGGCGGTCGGCGCCGACGACGTCGGCGCTGTGCTGCGCTGGCTCATGCTGCCGGCCGGCGCCTTGCTGGCGGCCTACACCGCGTTTCTCTTCGGCCAGTGCGAGGGTCGCGACCTATGGCAGAGCCGCCTGCTGCTCCCGCACACCATCGTGAACGCGCTCTTGGCGGGGGCGGCCGCGCTGGCGCTCCTCGGGGTCGACGACCTCGGCCATTGGCTCGCGGCGGGAGCGGCGGCGAGCGCGGGCCTCGCGCTCATCGACGCCCTCGGTCGCCACTCGACCCGCCAGGCCGAGCGCGCGGCGCGCAACCTCTGGCGCGACGTGCATGCCCTGCGCTTCTGGGCCGGCGTCGGCTTCGTCGCGGCGGCCGCACCGCTGGCGATGCTCGCGACGCCGGGGGCCGCGGCCGCCGCGCTCGCGGGGCTGTGGCTCTACGAGGACGCGTGGATCCGGGCGGGCCAGAGCGTTCCGCTGAGCTGATGGCCCTCGAGCGATACCCGCCGGTCGAGCAGTGGGACGCCTGGACGGAGTACGACCCCATGGCTTGGCCTCGCAAGGTGCCGCGGGAGTACGCGCTCGTACCCACCGTCTGCTTCAACTGTGAGTCGGCGTGCGGGCTGCTCGCCTACGTCGACAAGGAGACCTTCGAGATCCGCAAGCTCGAGGGCAATCCGCATCACCCGGGCTCCCGGGGCCGCAACTGCGCCAAGGGCCCGGCGACGATCAACCAGATCACCGATCCCGAGCGGATCCTGCATCCGCTCCGCCGCACCGGACCCCGTGGCTCAGGGGAGTGGGAGCGGGTGAGCTGGGATCACGTCCTCGACGCCTTCGCCGAGCGTATGCACGACGCGTTCGCTGCCGGGACGCCGAACGACGTCTGCTACTTCGTGGGCCGTCCCGGTGAGGACGGCTTCGCCGACCGGTTCCTCGAGACCTGGGGCGCCGACGGGCACAACTCGCACACCAACGTGTGCTCCTCGGGCGGGCGGACCGGTTACGGGTTCTGGAGCGGCACCGACCGGCCGTCGCCCGATTACGTCAACGCCCGCTTCGTGCTGCTCTGCTCCGCGCACCTGGAGTCGGGGCACTACTTCAACCCGCACGCCCAGCGGCTCGTCGAAGCGCAGCATCGCGGCGCGAAGCTCGCGGTCATCGATCCACGGCTCTCCAACACCGCGGTGCGAGCCGACTACTGGCTCCCGACCTGGCCGGGAACGGAGGCGGCGGTGCTGCTGGCGATGGCGAAGGTGATCCTCGACGAGGACCTCCTGGACCGCGAGTTCGTGCGCCGGTGGGTGAACTGGCGCACCTACCTGCGCCACCGCGCGCCCGGTGCGGAGCCGACCTTCGAGCGCTTCCTGCGCGAGCTCAGGGCGGAGTACGCGCGCTACACGCCGGAGTTCGCGGAGCGCGAAAGCGGCCTGCCGGCCGCCACGATCATGCAGGTGGCGCGCGAGATCGCCGCGGCCGCCCCTGCCTTCTGCTCGCACATCTGGCGCGCGGCGGCCGCCGGCAACCTGCATGGGTGGCAGGTCACCCGCAGCCTCTGGCTGCTCAACGTGTTGACGGGCTCAGTGGGCACCAAGGGCGGTGTGTCCCCGAACGCCTGGAACAAGTTCATCCCCGCCCCGTGGCGCAAGCCCTCGCCGCACCGGCAGTGGAACGAGCTCAGCTGGCCTCGCGAGTACCCGCTCGCGCACAATGAGATGAGCTTCCTCTACCCGCACTTCCTGCTGGAGGGCCGCGGGCGTCAGCCGGTGCTCTTCACGCGCGTGCTCAATCCCGTGTGGACCTTCCCCGACGGCTACACGTGGCTGCGCGCAATCCGCGACGAGTCGCTCGTCGGCCTGCACGGCGCCCTCACCCCCACATGGTCGGAGACCGCCTGGTGGGCGGACTACGTCCTGCCCATGGGCCTGGGTCCCGAGCGCCACGACACGCACTCCTACGAGACCCACGCGGGGCGCTGGCTCGGCTTCCGCCAGCCCGTGCGACGGGTCGCGATGGAGC